>JBBRLB010000004.1:0-79205 GCA_038231575.1 Opitutales bacterium
CATCGGCCCGCCGCCCGCGAGCTTTTTGTCCCCGCGCCACGCACCTTCCTTGAGGACGAACGAACGCGCGCCCGTCATCTTCGTGAACGCACCGAAATCCTTGTCCCGCGCCAGCCGCATCATTTCCCTGTGATACGGATCAAAGTGGAGCCGATAACCGATGGACAATTTCACTTTCGCGGCCCGGCAGGCGGCGAGCATCACGTCGCACTCGGCGACGGTGTTGGCCATCGGTTTTTCGCTGATGATGTGTTTACCCGCCTTCGCCGCCGCGCTCGCGTGCGCGGCGTGCAGGCCGTTCGGCGTGACGACGTAGACGATATCGATGTCCGGCGCGTCGGCGAGCCGGTCCATCGAGCCGTAGGAAAAAATATTCTTCTCCGAAAACCCGAACTCCTTCGCCCACGCTTCGCCCTTCGCGCGATCGCCAGTGACGACGCCCGCGAGCCGGCAGTTTTGCGTGAGCTTCAACGCCGGCCCGAGCTGGCCCTTGCTGTAGCTGCCAAGCCCGACGAGCGCGACGCCGAGTTTCTTGCCGGACGCGGGCGCGTCCGCCGCCCGCAGACGCGAGGCGAGCGCAAAGCCGGCTGCGCCCAGCGAGAGCCGGCCCAGAAATTCCCGACGCGATAATTCCGAACGCAGGGGCGAAAAGGGGAGACGTTTCATGGGCGGGGGTCACTCGACGCTGTGCGATCTCCGCCGCGCCGCAAGGGTGGCGCGTGGTGGTATCGTTAACTGAAAGCCGGCTCGAAAGGAGCGCCGACATCGCGCCTGCTCTCCTCCCCTCCAACCGTGCGCGGCGCGCAGCGATTGTTCACGCTTGCTCGTCCTGCCCCGTGACGTTTGCTCCACTGCTCCGCCCGCCCCATGCGAAATTCCCGCGCCCTCCTTTCTGTCGTGGTGCTCTGGTGCACCCTGGCGGCGCGCGCCGAGGTTCAAATCGAACGCACCTTCCTGCCCGACGCGCACGCGAGCAGCTTCGCGTTCGGCCTGCCGGGCGGCGTGAATTTCTGCTACGATCCCGTGCGCGGCGGCGTGAACTACGCGTGGACCGGCGGCTTTATCGATCTCACCAACGTCCGGCCCGTCAACAAACTCGTCAAAGCCGCCACGCTGCTCGGCCCGATCGTTTATCGCGAAGCCGGCCCCGCCCCGCTCCGCCACGGCGACGCGCTGCGCGCGCCCGTGATCGAGTTCAAGGGCTACACGCTGCGCGCTGCCGCCGTCGAGCTGCGCTACACGATCGACGGGATCTTCGTGCACGAGGAGATCAGCGCGAACCAGGACAAGTCGGGACTCATCCGGAAGTTTACCGTCAAAAAATCCGCCGGGGAAAAATGGTGGTATGTGCTCGATGGCCTGCCGCCCGCGCTGCTCACCGCCGAATCCGCCGGTGAATTTTCAATCGTCGATCAATTCAAGAAGGCTACGCCGTGAGCCCCCTTCCTCCCAGGAGGGCCGGCTCCACCTTCCTCGCTTTCCTTTTTACCGCGCTCCTCCCCCTCGTCGCTCGCGCGGGCTACCGGATTGAAAACGTTCCGCGCCCCGCGGCGATGCGCGGCGGCATCGTCGGGGTCGCGTTTTCGCCCACCGGCACGCTCGTCGTTACGACTCGCTACGGCGAAATCTGGATGCGGTCCCCCGCCGGCGCGTGGCGCTGCTTCGCGCGCGGCCTGAACGAGCCCCTCGGCCTCGTCGTCGAATCCGATCGCGTCGTTTACGTCGCGCACCGGCCCGAGTTGCTCAAGGCCACCGACACCGATGGCGACGGCCAGGCCGACACCTTCGACGCCCTCGGCGGCCAGTGGGGCGTCTCGAACAACTACCACGAATTCTTCTTCGGTCTGCGCCGCGACCCTGCCGGAAATTTTTATGGCGTCATCGGCCTCACGTCGACTGGCGACAAGCTCACGCTCGCGCAGGCCGACGTGCGCGGCACGCTCAACCCGACGCCGATTCTCGAGCCCGCCGGCCACATCGCCGATCTGCCCTACCGCGGCTGGGCCGTGAAGATTGCGCCCGACGGCAGCTTCACGCCGATCGCGACGGGCTTTCGCCAGGCCAACGGCGTGGGCCTCAGCCCCGACGGCGAACTTTTCGTCAATGACAACCAGGGCGAATACAAGCCGTCGTGCGGCCTCCTCCATGTCACCGCCGGAGATTTCCACGGCCATGTCGCCGGCCTGAAATGGGAGCCCGGTTTCGACCCGAAGACGTTCACCACCGAGCAGGCGTGGCAGCGCTACAAGGGTCCCGCCGTGGTTTTTCCGCACGGCGTGATGGGCATCTCCGGCGGTGAGCCAGTGTGGGACACCAGCGGCGGCAAGTTCGGCTCGTTCGCGGGGCAGGTGTTTGCCGGCGACCAATCCGCGCTCGTCGTCCGCTCGACACTCGAGAATGTCGCCGGCACGTGGCAGGGCGCGTGTTTTCCGTTTCTCGGTCGCAACGAAAACGCGCCCTATGCCAGCGGTGAAAAACTTTCCGCCGGCGTGATGCGCAGCGCCTTCGCGCCCGACGGCAGTCTCTACCTTGGCGCGACCTCCGGCTGGGGCGCGGGCGCCGACGCCATCCAACGCGTGACGTGGGACGGTCAAATTTCACCCGAGGTCCGTGACATCAAACTCACCGCGCACGGCTTCCGCATCACGTTCACGCGCCCGATGAGCGAGGCCACGCTCACTGACCCCGCCAACTTCGCCGTCGATCGTTTTCACTACTACTATCACTATAAATACGGTTCGCCTTGGGTCGACGAGGCGCGCGTGGCTGTGACCGAAGTTCACCCCGCGACCGACGGACTCTCCACCGAACTCGTGCTCGCGGAATTGAAGCCCGGCTTCGTCTACGAACTCTCGGTTCCGGCCCTGCGCACCACCGACAACCAGCCGCTCGCCAACCCACTCGCCTACTACACCGCCAACCGCCTCCTCAACGGCGAGCGCGCGGTCGGTGATACCACGCGCCTGCCCCGCCCCGGCGAAAAAGATCGCAACGCCAAGGAAGACGCCGACGCCGCCACCACCTCGGCCGAAGCGCTCATCGCGTCCGGCGAAAAAACCTACCGCCTCTACTGCGTCGCGTGCCACCAGCCCAACGGCCGCGGCATTCCCGGTGGCGCCGCCAACTTCGTCGACGACAAGACGCGCCTCGCCAAATCGGATACCGACCTCCTGAAATCAATCGCGAACGGCATCGACACGAAAGGCATGCCACCCTTCGAAACGATCCTCTCGGCGCCCCAGCGCCGCGCCGTGCTCGCCTACATTCGCGCGACGTTCGGGACGAAAGAGGCTGGCGGTCCGAAATGACTTGGTGCGGCGAAACGTTGCGCCCACGCGGACAGCGAAACCCACGCCGGCAAACCTCACTCAACCGTTTCGCGGCGCGAGGGCGCCGAGATCGATCGTCCGCCACAGCTCGCGCGTCGCGCCCGCAAACATCTGCACCCTGACCAGCGCGCCCTCGACGCGCACGACCGCGTAGCCCGGCAGATCGGCATACTCGAACGCCTTCACCAACGGCCGCTCCGCTTCATACACCGCTCGCCGCACCGCCTCGGTCTCGGGCGAGAACTGCGGCTCGACGCGAATTTGATCGGCGTTGTAGTCGGCGAGGCCGGACAGCGGTGTCCGCGCCGTGGGCGCAGCTTCGGTGAGGACGCTGCTAAGCGCGAACTGCGCGAAACGCGCCCCGCCCGCTTCGCGGCTGAGCGAGTTGAACCGGTGAATGTGACCGCCGAGCACGAGCGCGCGGTGGTGGCCGAGCAGCTCGAGCAGTTTGTCGCGTTTCGATTTCTCCTTGTCGCTGGAAAAGATGTGCCACGTCGACCGCGCGCCGTAGGGCACGACCGGCGGGTGAATGACGACAAAAAAATGCTCGGCGGAGCGCCGGGCCGCGATTGCCTCGAACCACTCGAGGCTCGCGCGATCATAAGCGTCGAAGAAGGCGACCTGCACATTGCCGCGTTCGACCGTGTAACGCGCACTCGTGACCGCCGGCGCCGCCGGCACCAGCGCACGCACCTGCTCGGTGAGAAACGGATGGAACGTGCTCGCAAACGCCGCGGGCGCACCGTCCCCGGTCACATCGTGATTGCCCTTGGCGATCAGGAACGGCGCCCCGAGCTGCGCCTCACGCACGAAGGCGAGCGCCTCGGTATTCTGGCGCGTCGCCCGCTCTTCGCTCCCGCAAAGTCCCTCGACGAGATCACCCACCTGCAGCACGAAGGCGACGCGCGTCGCCGGATCGCGGTTCAGGTCCCGGATGGTCTCGCGCACGGTGCCGAAGAGCCGCGGCATGTTCTCCCTCGTGATGCGCGAGTAGTTGCGGATCTGCCCCAGATCGTTCGGGTGATTCTTGTCCAGCCAGCCGAAGTCGTGGTGGTCGAGCTTGTCGTAGTGCAGATCGCCGAGCAGCACGAAGGAGAAACTTGGACCACCGTCAGGCGCGGCGCGGCTCAACGCGGGCGCCAGTGCGACCCCCGCCGCCGCCGTGGTCGCAGCCCGGAGAAATTCCCGACGAGTGAGCGAGGAGTGCATGGCAGGCAGGTATCGGTCCGCCTCCGGAAGAGGCAAGCGCAAGGCGTCGCCGACCGCCATCGCACCTGGGGGCGGGCTCGCCTCACGCGGGTGCGCGGTCGCACCGCCCGAACATTCCCTCCACCTTGCGCCGCTCTTCCACGCTCGCCGTCCGCTCCGGCGCGGCTTTTGCTTCCCGGTCGTCGCTCTCATGTTGCTCGAAGAATTTTTTTCAGACCTTCGGATCGGCCTTCGCGTCCTCGTTAAGGAAAAGTTTTTCTGCTTCCTCGCCGTGTCGGTGCTCGCGCTCGGGATTTGCGCGGTCACCACGCAATACGCCGTCGTCAACGGGGTGCTGCTCCACGCATTCAAGTTCCCCGGCGGCGATCGCCTCGTCGGCGTCTCGCTCGTCGATCCCAACTCGATCACGCCGTCCGGTTTCAACGCGCGCGCGACGGCGGCGGATTTCATCGACTTGCGCGCCGGCACCACGTCGTTCGAGGCGTTTGTCGGCTATCTCGGCAACACGACCGTCACCCTCACCTCCGGCGGCAATCCGCAGCGCCTGCAGGGCGGCTATGTGCCCCACGATTTTTTCCGCGTGCTCGGCGTGAATCCCGCGCTCGGCCGCGATTTCACTCCCGACGACGACCAGCCCGGCGCGACCGAGGCGGTGATGTTGAACGACTCCTATTGGCGGAGCAGCTTCGGCGCCGATCCATCAATCGTCGGCCAGACCGTGCGCGTGAATGGCCGCGCCGGCGTGGTGGTGGGCGTGATGCCGCCGAAGTTCGTGTTTCCGACTTACGAGCAGGTCTGGATCCCGTTTCAGTCCGAGTTTCCCGTGCTCCCGCGCAATCATCGCAACACGAGCACCATTTCGATGATCGCGCGGTTGAAGCCCGGCGTGAGCGTCGCGCAGGCCGAGGCCGACGTCACGGCCCAGGCGCAGCAATTCGCCCGCGACTATCCCGACACCAACCGCCCCTTCACGCGCGGACTCGTGCAACCGTTGATCGAGACGTTCACGGGCGCGCAGTTGCCCCGCCTGCTCTACACGATGCTGGTATTCTGCGCGGGCGTGCTGCTCATCGCGTGCGTCAACGTCATGAACATGCAGTTCGCGCGCGCCACCCTGCGTTCCAAGGAACTCGCGATCCGCTCCTCGCTCGGCGCCACGCGCAGCCGCCTAATCCGGCAGATGCTGACCGAGAGCCTGCTCCTCGCCAGCCTCGGCGCGGGCATCGGCATCGCCCTGGCGTTCTACGCGACCCGTTACCTCAACGCCGCGATGACCACGCTCACGAACCCGTTGCCGTCCTGGATGAGTTTCACGATCGATCTGCGCGTGCTCGGCTTCGTCGTCGGCGTCACCGTGCTCGCAGCGGTGATGGCCGGCTTCGTCCCCGCCTGGCTCGCCTCCCGCGCACGCACGGCCGACGCCCTTAAGGAATCCGGCCGCGGCAATACCGGCCGCGCCGTCGGGCTCATCACGCGCAGTCTCGTCGTCTGCCAGATCCTCGTCACGTCCATGCTGCTCATCGGCGCGCTGCTTCAGGTGCAATCGATCCAGCGCCAGCAAAACGTGGACTATGGCTACGACACCACCGCGGTCCTCGCCGCGCGCCTCGGCTTGATGCAGGCCGATTATCCGACGCCCGCGAAGCGCCAGTTGTTTTACGAAAACGTGCTCCGGATGTTGCGCGCCGCGCCCCAGTTCGAAGCCGTCGCGCTCACCAACCGCAACCGCATGGTCACCTCGGGCGCCGTGCCGATCGAGATCGAGGGCCGCGACTACAAATCCGACAACGATCGCCGCGTCGCGCAGTATGAGATGGTTTCGCAGGGTTACTTCGACGTGCTCGGCGCCAAGCTCCGCGAAGGCCGCGAGTTCACTGACCTCGACACCGACCAGCGCCAGCCCGTCGCGATCGTCAACGCCGCGTTCGCCCACCTCTACTTCGGCCACGCGAGTCCGCTCGGGCGCCGCTTCCGCACCATGTTAGCCAACGGCGCCACGCCCGGCGCGTGGCGCACGATCGTCGGCGTGACCGGCGATCTGCGCATGCAAGGCCCGCTCGATCACCAGGCCGACGGCTCCGGATTCTTCGTGCCGTTTTTCGCCAACCTCACCGGTCCCACGCCCGCGACGCCGCTGCCGACAAGTTTCGCCAGCATCATCGTGCGACCCCGCCCGGGAGTGCGCCCCGAATCCGTCGGACCCGCCGTGCAGGCCGTCGCCAGCCAGATCGATCCGAATCTGCCGCTCTATTATTTGATGACGCCGCGCAAGGCACTCGACGGCTTCCTCGCGCAGAATCGTTTTATCGCGACGATGTTTGGCGTGTTCGGGATCGTCGCCGTGCTGCTCGCGTCGGTCGGGCTCTACGGGATCATGTCATTCTCCGTGAATCAGCGCCTGCAGGAATTCGGGATTCGCATGGCGCTCGGTGCCGCGCCGTCGCGCATCCTCCGCCTCGTGCTCCGCCAAGGCGCACTGCAACTCGGCCTCGGGCTCGCCCTCGGCCTCGGTTTCTCGCTCCTCTGCGCCGTCATCGGCGCATCCGCGATTCAAGGCCTCCTCTTCGGCATCAGCCCGCGCGATCCGCTGACGTATCTGGCCGTCGCGCTGATTCTGAGCGCCGTGTCGCTGCTCGCGATGCTCATCCCCGCCCACCGCGCCACGCGGGTCGACCCGATGATCGCGCTGCGCGCGGAATAGCTGCCAAATCTTTACGCCCAACCTATGAAACCGAATTCCATTACTCGCCTCGGAACGTTCAGAAAAAGCACTCTGCGATCTATTATCGTCGGCTCGCTCTGTTTCGCCGCGGTCGCCAGCGGCGTCGCCGCCGAGCCCGCCAGTAAATCCGCGCCCAAGGAAATTCCGGAGTATGGTCCCGCGCACGGGACGCTCGTGATCGTTGGCGGTGGCGCGCTCGCGGGAACGGGCATCCGGGAAAAATTTGTCAACCTCGCCGGCGGACCCGGCGCCCTGATCGTGATCGTCCCCACCGCGGCGGGAAATCGCAACGCGAAGGGCGAGCTGATCACCTACCGGGAAGAAGACGTGCTCGCGTCGTGGAAAAAGGATCTCGGGCTCACGAACGTGCGCCTGCTGCACACGCCGGACCCGAAGGTCGCCGACACGGAGGCGTTCGCGCAGCCGTTGCGCGAGGCCAAGGGCGTGTGGTTTGTCGGCGGACGGCAATGGAACCTCGTCGATTCCTACGCGCACACCCTGACGGAAAAAGAGTTTCACGCCGTGCTCGAGCGCGGTGGCGTGATTGGTGGCTCCTCGGCCGGCGCGACGATTCAGGGCGACTACCTGGTGCGCGGCGCCGTCGCCGGGCCGAACATCATGATGACGCCCGAGCCGGAACATCAGCACGGCTTCGCCTTCCTGCACCGCTCCGCGATTGACCAGCATATCAACACCCGGCTGCGCTGGGACGATCTCATCCCGGTGATCAAAAAATTTCCCGACCTGCTCGGCATCGGTCTTTCCGAAGGCACGGCGATCGTCGTCACCGGCGATCGCTTCGAGGTGATGGGCAAATGGAAGGTCGCGATCCACGACAACACCCGACTCTACCAGCCGTGGGAAAAATCCTATTTCGTCCTGTCGGCCGGCGACGTCTACAACATGAAGGCCCGCCGGATCGAAAATCTTGGCATCGGCGCGCCGCCGCCGAAGCCCGGGGCGCCTGCTCCGGCGGAAACGCCGTGAAGATTCCGAAGTAAGCGAGTTCGCTCCCAGCCAGTTCCTGGCTGGCGTTTATTTCCGGAGCCGGCAGTGTGCGCTTGCCCCCGCTCCCCATGAAAACCTATTCCCGTTTCGGCGTGCGCCTGCTTGGCGCGCTGCTTCTGCTCCGCACCGCTGCCGTTCTTTCGGGCGCGACTGAAGTTTCGAATTTCGTGCTGCTCGATCAACGCGGTCGCGCCTTCGAACTCCGGCGCTCCGACGCACGTGCCGTGGTTTTATTTTTCACCGCCAATGGCTGCCCCGTCGCTCGCCAATACGCGTCCAAGCTCAATGCGATGCGCGACGACTACGCCACGCGCGGCGTCGACATCGTCATGGTTAATTCCAGCACGGGCGACGATCGCGCCAGCATCGTGAAGGAAATGAAAGAGCTGAAGACCACGTTCCTCCCGGTCTTGAAGGACGACACGCAGGGACTCGCGCGTCACCTCGGCGTGAACCGCACCGGCGTGGCCGTCGCCATCAACACCCAGGATTGGTCCGTGTTCTACCAGGGCGCCGTGGACGACCAAGTCACCGAGGGCGCGCAAAAACCGGTGCCGACCGCGCGGTATCTCGAAACCGCGCTGCAGGAATTTCTCGGCGGCCGGCCCATCGCCCAGCCCAAGACCGTCGGGCACGGTTGCGCGATTTCGTTTGATGGCGGCGAAGGCCCGGATTCCGCGCCGGTGTCTTACGCGAAGGACGTTGCGCCCATTCTTCAAAAAAACTGCGTGAGCTGCCACAGCCCGGGTAACATCGGCTCCTGGTCGATGAGCAGCCATCGCAAGGTCAAGAGCATGTCCGCCATGGTCGAGGAAGTGGTGCTCATGGGCCGCATGCCGCCGTGGGATGCCGATGCCGCGATCGGAAAATTCGCCAACAACCCGTCGCTCTCGCTCGCCGACAACCAGACCCTTCTGCGCTGGGTCCAGCAAGGCGCACCGCGCGGGGAAGGCGACGACCCGCTCGCGGCGGCGCCCGCCACTCCGCCCGCCGCGTGGCCCCTCGGGCAGCCCGACGTCATCTTGCGCCTGCCCGTGCCCCAGGAAATTCCCGCGACCGGCGTAGTGAAATACCGTCACGTCAAAGTTTCCGCCGGCAACGCCACGGCCGGCTGGGTCGGCGGCTATTGGGTGCGACCGGGCAACAACAAGGTGCTGCACCACGTCATCGCCCGCGTGATCGACGACAGCAACAAGCGGGACAAGGCGCCGTCGGGTGCCACGGAAATGTTTGTCGCGTGGGCCCCGGGCGCCACGCAAGGCAGCTTCCCCGCCAACTCCGGCAAGCCGCTCCCCGCGAATGCCACCTTCGATCTGGAACTGCATTACACGACCAACGGCACCGCCCAGACCGACCAAACCGAAATCGGTCTCTACCTCCTGAAGGAAAAACCGGCACTGCGCTACGAGAGCATCCCGATCGCCAACGACACGTTCGAAATCCGGCCCGGCGACGCGAACGCCGCGGCGCAGGCGACCTTCGCGTTCAGGCGCGGCGCGACGCTCTACAGCGTGACCCCGCACATGCACCTGCGCGGTCGCTCGATGAAATTTGAGCTCCTCGCCGCCGATGGCCGTCGCGAAACGATCGCCTCGGTGCCCCGCTACGATTTCAACTGGCAACTCACCTATCAGCTCGAGAAACCGCGAAAAATCCCGGCCGGCAGCTGGGCGCTGTTGAGCGGCACGTGGGACAATTCCAAGCGCAATCCCGCGAATCCCGATCCCACCCGCACAATCCACTGGGGCGATCAGTCCTTCGAGGAAATGTTTCTCGGCTTCTACAGCGTGACGTGGGATCCGGAGTTGACTCTCACGCCCGCCCCGGCTCCTGCCGCGAAAGCCGCGACGGCGAAGATCGAGTAGCCGACAAGTTATCGCAGCCGGGCGCGTTGCAACCAGGCCGCTGACCCCGGCCACTGGGGCGCAACGGACCCGGCGACTTCAATCGAACCACTCGTCGTGCGGGTCGCAGGCGCGGACTGCGACGGCCGGTCTTGACACGCCATTTTGGTGACACATTTTGGTGACACATGAAAACCGCGACGGTTCGCCAAGTCCGCCACGCTTTCCCATCCGTCTTGCGTCACGTGCAAAACGGCGAGGCGGTGGCCATCACGTCCCGGCGCAAGGTGGTCGCAACTTTGAACCCACCGCCGTCAGCTCTGACCGTGACGCGTCGGCGCCCGTGGGCGGACTTAGATCAGCGGCTGGCGGCGTTGAGCAAGCAATCGCTGGCCAAAGTCTCAGGCGCCGATCTCCTGTCGCAGGATCGCGACCGTTACTAGCGCTATGGCGCAAAAATCAAAGCCGACGGTTTATGCCGACACGTCCTTTCTGTTTTCGCTCTATCTGCGGGACGCGAACACCGCCGGCGTCTTTCAGTTTTTGAAAGCAAATCCAACGCCCTTGGCGTTTACGGCGTGGCAGCGGCTCGAATTGCGCAATGCGTTTCGATTGTCAGTCTTTCGCGGCCACCACGATCAGCGGTCCGCTGACGAAGCGATCCGGAAGGTCGATGGCGATATTGCGCTGGGAAATCTCGCGGACACGGCGCTCGTCTGGCCGGTCGTGTTGGACGAGGCGGAGCTTCTCAGCGCCCGGCACGCGACGCCGCTCGGTGTGCGTGCGCTGGACCTGCTGCACGTTGCGGCGGCGCGCACGATCGGGACCGGACGGTTCGTGACCTGTGATGGGCGCCAACTGGCGCTCGCGCAGGCCGCGGGGCTTCGCGCGGACAAAGTGTGACCCAACGGAGCCTTCTTCGGTAGGGCCAATCTGGAGCCAGCGCACCATCGCGCCGCTCGAAAACCGAAACCGTCCCTCAATCAAACCACTCGTCGTGCGGATCGAACGCCGGCACGGGGAGGTTCACGATCTTCATTTTGCCGACGGCGCGGTGGCGGCAGCCGGGCTTGATCAAAATCGAGGTCATCGGCTTCACCGGATAAAGTTCACCGTCGAGTTCCATGAAGCCTTCGCCCTCAACTTCGAGGATGAGATAAATCTCGGTGAGCTTCTTGTGATAGTGCGTCTGCGCGTCGGTCTGGATGTCAACCAGGTGGACGGTCGCGACGGGATTGTCGGGCGTGGCAAACGCGCGCCGCGAAAAACCGCACGGGCACTTCACCGCCGGCACTTCGTCGAGCTGGGCGATCTCGAAAAGTTTCTTCGTCGTGACGGGGGCGGTGGCGGGAGGGGTCATGGTGGTCGGCTCGCAGGGGCACGTTCAACCCTCGCGCCCATGTTGTCAAAACTCCGCTCAGAGGCCGGCGGGAAGAGGACGGGCGCGACCGCGGGGCGCGCCTTTGGGCGTGCGCCAGCCCCGCGTGATTCGGGCGGGCCCGGCAGTTCCACCCGACCCGCTCAGGGGTCGGGCGCAGTGCCTCATTCCGCCGCGGGCACGGTAAAGGCGAACGTCGCCCCGCTCCCGACCTCGCTCTCGCACCACACGCGGCCCGCCATCGCCGTCACGAGATGGCGCACGATGAACAGCCCGAGCCCGTGCGAGCTCTCCCCGCCGGTCGGCCGCGTGCCGATCGTGTTGAACTTGCCGAAGAGTTTCGGCTGATCCGCGGCGGCGATACCCGGGCCGTTGTCCGTCACCTCGCACCGCACCTCGGCGCCCTCGCACCGCAGCGCGACGCGCACCCGCCCGCCCAGCGGCGCGTATTTCACCGCGTTGCTCAGCAAATTTTCCATCACTTGGCGCAGCGCCCCGGTATCGCCCAGCACGGTGACGCCCGCCGGCGCCGACTCCCACTCGATCACGATCCGCTTGCGCGCCGCGGAGTCGCGCTGCGCGGCGATCACCTCGTGCACCACGCGCACGATGTCGACCGGTTCGCGGCCCAGTTGGCGCCGGCCCTCCTCCAGCGCCTGCATGTCGAGCAGGTTGTCCACCAGCTTGCGCATCTGCGCCACCTGCTCCGCCATCAGGTTGACCGTCGATTTCGCGAGCGGATTTCCGCTGAGTGCGTCGTTCCAGCGCAGCGTGTCGATGCCGAGGAGAAACGCCGTGAGCGGGCTGCGCAAATCGTGCGCGACCATGTTGAGCAGCGTGTTTTGCTCGTCGTTGACCTTCGCCAGCCGATCGCGCGCCACTTCAATTTGATGCTGGAGGCGCGTGCGCTCGACGAGATCGCGGGCCAGCCGGCGGTTGTGCCGCCAAATCAGCCAGACCAGCAGCCCGCCGATGACCATCGTGGCCGCGCCCGTGCGCCAGACAAATTCCCACCGCACCACCCGCGGAATATCGACGCGCACCCAGCGATCATAGATCGCCTGGCGCTCGGCGCGCGGAATCGCCGCGAGGCCTTTGTCGAGGATGGCCGCGAGTTCGGGCCAGTCGCGCCGCACCGCAAATCGCAGGTCGGCCACCTCGGTGACCACGCCCGCCACCTTCAGGTTCGTCAGCCCCTGCGTCTGGATCACGTAGGCCGCGTTGGCGAGATTGCTGAACGCCGCGTAGGCCCGGCCCTGCGAGACGGCGAGAAACGCCTCCGCGATCGATTCGACCTCGAGGTAGTCGACCTGGATGTTGTCTTCGCGGAGCCAGATCGCCGTCACGTAGCCGCGCACGACGGCGACCTTGCGCCCCGCCAAACCGCGCGGCGTCGCGATAAACGGCGCGTCGTCGCGCGTGATGATCGCGGTCGGGAAATGCGCGTAGGGCGCGGTGAAGGCGAACTCCTTCTCGCGTTCCAGCACGCGGTGCACGCTCGTGAGCAGATCGAGTTCGTGCCGCTGGGCCGCGAGGTAGGCCTTGCCCCAGTCCGGCTGGTCGATCGGGGTGAACTTCACTCCCGTGAGCTGCGTCAGCCGGGCGAGAAAATCCGCGTCGATGCCCTCGATGCGGCCTTGCGCGCCGGCAAAACTAAAGGGAGGCCACGCCGGATCGAAGCCCACCCGCACGGTGGGGTGCGCGGCAATCCAGGCGCGTTCCTCGGCCGTGAGTTCGAGCGCGCCGGCGGTGAGTTGCGCGCGCGCCGCCGCGACGCAGAAGCCAACGCCCACCAAGCCAAAAATGATCACGTAAAACCGACGCACGTGGGGAAGATGGACGATTGTCCCCGCCCGGCAATGCTATCGTGGCCGGACGCGCGCCTCGGACCGGCGCGAAGTTTCGGGCGACCCGGCGCCGTCGGCCGGCTGAGGGCAGAAACTGAGACGATCGGCACCCATCCCTCTTCGCCGGCGGCTAGTCCTTTTTCCGCGAGCGTCCGCCGCGGCGGGACTTCGTGTCGGCGTCGCCGCTCCCGGCGCCACCTTCTTTCTCGCCGGCAAACTTCGACGCCTTCGCATTGAGCCACAGTTCGTCCTTCGCGTTTTTGTTGAACCAAAAGATTTCGCCGGCGTGCTCAACGAACACCGGTTTCTCGCGCGCCTTCTCCGGCACCTTGAGGCCCGCGCCCGTCAGCACCGTGATCAATTGCTGCGGCGACTGGCCGATTTCCTCGGCGATGCGGTCCACCTTCCCCGCGAAGCCGCCGGTCTTGGTTTCCTTCAAAACCAAGCGCAACGCCGCGAGCGGGCTCGCCGGCACGGCGTCGAGGGACGCGGCTGCCGCCGGCGCCACCGGAGTCGCGGTCGACCCCTCGGACGCAGCCGGCGGTGCGGTCTCGGTCGGCGCGAGAACTTCGCCGTCTTTTTTCTCGCGACCATTAATCCACACGCCACCGCGCGAATCCTGATTGAGCCACCAGATGGCGCCGGAGACCTCGACCTCGATCGGTTTGTCGTTCGGGTTCACGGAGAGCTTGAGGCCGAGTCCGTCGAACGCCGCCGCCAGATCGGCTTCGTTGCATTTCAAGGCGCGCGCCAGAAAACTCACACTGCCCGAACCGCCCGGCCCGCGCCGGTTGCGCCGCATCAGCGGCTCGATCTTTGCGAGCAGTTCCGCGCCGGCGGGCAACGGTGCGCCGGGAGCGGCCGGCGCCGTTTCGGCCGCGGGTTTTTCCTCGCGGCGCGTTTTCGGCTCAAAATTTGGTTTCGCCGTCGGCTGATCCTGATGCTCTGGCGAGCCCTTGGCTTCTGCCTTCGGCTCCTCGGCCGGCTGCTCGATGCGCGTGCCCTTCACGGCGCGAAACACCGGGCGCGGCTTCTCCTTCGTATTGATCCAAAGCTCGCCGCGGCGATTGATGTTCAGCCAGAAAAGATCGCCGTCGTATTCGAGGTAAACCACCGGCGAATCCTCATCTTCGGGCATGACGAAGCCGCACTCCGCAAGCGCGCCTTTCAAGTCCTCCTCGGACTGGTCCCACTTCTTCGCGAGATAATCCACGCCCACGCTCATGCCGGGCCCGCGCTGGTTGCGGCGGAGATGCGGCTTCAGCGCGTCGAAGAACGTCGGCAGCTCTTCTTCCGCCGAGGCGGTGAGCTTGTCCCAGTCGTCCTTCGGCTCGTCGGGCGCCTCGGGATCGTCGTCGCGGGAGGTGTCGACGGGCTTGCGGAATCCGTCGTCGGGCGCGGCTTTCTCCTCGAGGAAACTCGCGGCGGCCTTGTCGTCCCCGGCGGGCGCGGAGCGCGTGGCAGCCTCAAACTTCGCGGCGAATTCCGCGCGAAGTTTTTCGGCCTCGGCGCGCGCGGCGGCGGCGGCGGCATCTTCGAGCGTCCAGTCGCGCTGCGTCGGACGACGCGCGAGACCGGAGAAGGCGAGCGAGTTGTCGGACGCCGATTGGTAATGGATGATTTCCCATTCGTCGCGACCCAGCTCACCGAGAAATTTTTCGAGCATGGCCGGCGTGGCGAATCCGCCCTTGCCGCTGCTGATGACCTTGTATTCCCAGACTGACATAGTGTGATTTCGTTTTTGCGCTGAACCGTGAAGCCATCCCAAATGCCGGCGCGCTTGCCGAGACAATTCGCGCAGCGCCACGCCCCGCATTATCCCTTAAACGATGTCAGCGCGTCACCCCTTGCCCCCGCCGCCGTCCGGCACCCGTTGCGCCTCCTTTCCCTTCCCCTCTATGAAACGCCTCCTCCTCTCGCTCGCCCTCCCGCTGCTGCTTTCCGCGCCGGCCCTGCACGCGGCGCTTCCCGCGCCCGATCCTGACGACGGTGGCATCGCGCTCCCGGCCGGCTTTCGGGCGCTGGTTTATGCCGACAACCTCGTCGTCGGAAAAATGGTCGGCAAGAGCCGTGAAGCGCTCCGCTTTCTCGCCGTCGCACCAAACGGCGACGTCTACGCGAAGGGCAAGTTCGGCAAAATCTGGGCGATGCGGGACACCGATGGCGATGGCCGCGCGGACCAGATCGAGGAGTTCGGGCCGGGCGACGGCGGCACGCACATCATGTTTCACGACGGCTATCTCTATCACTCGAGCCGCACGACGGTTTACCGCTACAAATACATCCCCGGTGAACTCGTCCCGTCCTCGCCCCTCGAAGTCATCGTCAAGGATCTCCCCGCCGAAAAAGATCACGATGCCAAGTCGTTCGCCTTCGACGAAAGCGGCCACATGATCGTCGAGGTCGGCTCGCCCTATAATGTCTACAGCGAACCCGACCGTCGCTTCGGCGCGAAAGGTCACGCCCCCGAGGAGGTCACAAAATTTCAGCAGACCTTCGGGGGCTTCTGGAGTTTCGATCCCGCCAAGCCCAATCAAACGCAGGCCAACGGCACGCGTTTTTCGACCGGTCACCGTCACTCGCTCGCCCTCGTGTGGCAGCCCACGTCGAAAAACTTTTTCATGGCGATGATGGGCCGCGACAACATGGACATCGTCGATCCCGCGCACTACGACGCTCTCGACAACGCTGAGCGCGACGCCGAGGAATTCCATCTCCTCAAGCAGGACACGAACATCGGCTGGCCCTACACCTACTGGGATCCGATCAAGAAGGCGCGGATGGTCGGCCCGGAGTTCGGCGGCGACAATCTCAAGCGCGACGACAACCCCGCATTCGACAAACCGCTGATCGGTTTTCCCGCGCACTGGGCCCCGCTGCAAATGTGCCTCTACACCGGCACGCAGTTTCCGGAAAAATATCGCGGGGGCATGTTCCTCGCGTTTCACGGCTCGTGGAACCGCGCCCCGCGCCCGCAGGCCGGCTACAAGATCGTGTTCATCCCCTTCGACGCGGCGGGCATGCCGATCGGCGACACGAAGAACGGCGCCGGCACTTATGAGGATTTCGCGACCGGCTTTCCCAGCGTGGAATATTTCACGAACACCCGCGACGCCAAATACCGCCCCGCCGGCGTCACCGCCGGCCCCGATGGTTCTCTCTATATCAGCGAGACCGAAAAAGGCCGCATCTGGCGCGTGATCTACACGGGCGACACGACGCCGCCTGCCCTGAGCTCGTCGAATGGGCGCGCCCGCTTCGTGGTGGCCGCTCCGCAAACGTATGCCGCGATCGGCGCGGACACACCCGGCGGGAGAATCTACGCCGCCGTCTGCGCCGCGTGCCACATGCCCAACGGTAGCGGCGTCCCCGCGATGCAACCCGCGATCGCCGGCAGCCCCATCGTCGCCGGCGACACGAATCGCCTGATCAACGTCATTCTCAAAGGCCCCGCCGCCGTGCTCCCCGCCGACCGCGAGCATTTCAACAACATCATGCCGCCCTTCGCCGCCGTCTACAGCGACGCCGAGGTCGCGAGCTTGGTTAATTATCTCCGCAAAAACTTCGCGCCCGCCGCACCCGAGGCCACGCCCGCCCAAGTCGCCGCGCAGCGCGCGAAGTAGCGCCGGTCTCCGACCGGCGCATTCCGCGTCAATCTCTCGTCGCCCCATCTCATGAATCCCCCGCGACGTCTCGCCCTGTCACTGACCTTGCTGGCGCTGCTCCCGCTCGTCGGCCCGACCGGTCGCGCGCAGGCCCCGAAAGCCGAGCCCCTTCCGACCATTCTGGACTACGATCACGAGTTCGATGCTGGTTCGAAAATCACCCGCCCCGCCACGCCCCTCACCTCCACGCAGATCGAAAATCTGGCGACGCTCTGCCGCGTCTGGGGGTTTCTGAAATACCACCACCCGCGGGTCACGACGGGCCATCTGCACTGGGACTACGAACTGTTTCGCGTGATGCCCGCCGTGCTCGCCGCCGTCGATCGCGCCGCCGCGAATGAAATCTTCGCGCAATGGATTGATCGGCTCGGCGAACTCACGCCCGGCCCCAACCCGCCGCTCGCCACCACGTCCCTGCACCTGAAGCCCGACCTCGCGTGGCTGGACGATCGCGCAGCGCTCGGCGCCGCACTCAGTGAAAAACTGCACGCGGTCCACGCCGCGCGTCTCGGCGCCAAGAGCCAGTTCTACGTCTCGCTCGCACCCAACGTCGGCAACCCTGCGTTTGCCCACGAGCTCGCCTACGCGCCGCAAAAATTCCCGGATGCTGGCCACCGGCTCCTCGCGCTCTTCCGGTTTTGGAATATCATTCGCTACTGGGCGCCCTACCGGAACCTCATCGACGACAACTGGGACGCCGTGCTCGCCGAGTTTATCCCGCGCCTCGGCGAGGCCGCGGACACGGCGGCTTACCAACGCACCCTCATCGCCCTCATCGCGAAAGTCAGTGACACGCACGCGAACCTGTGGAGCGGGCTCGGCGCCCGCCCCCCCGCGGGCGCTTTCAAATTGCCCGCTGCATTTCGCTTCATCGAAGGTCGCGCCACCGTCGTTCGCGCCTTCGCCTCGCCCGGCAGCGCGGCGCCGCCCGCGTTGCAGCGCGGCGATGTGCTCCTCGCGATCGACGGCACGCCCGTCGAAAAACTCATCGCCGAGTGGTCGCCCTACTACGCGGATTCCAACCAAGCCGCGCGGCTCCGCGACATCGGTGGCAGCATGGGCCGCGGCCCCGCCGGCCCGGTCATCCTCCGGGTGCAACGCGGCGATGCCCCGTTCGAACTCGAGACCGAGGTGAACCGCATCCCCGTCTCGTCCACCGTCGATCCGGAAGCCGGTCGCCACGATTTGCCGGGACCCGTGTTTCGCCTGCTGTCGCCCGAAATCGCCTACCTCAAACTCTCCGGCGTGAAGACGGCCGATGTGAAGAAATATCTCGAGCAAGCGGCCGGCACCAAAGGCTGGATCATCGACATCCGAAATTATCCGTCCGAATTCGTCGTGTTCACGCTCGGCTCGCATTTCGTGGAGCAGCCGACCGAGTTTACCACGTTCACCATCGGCGACCTCAACAATCCCGGCGCGTTTTCCTTCAACCCGAGGCCGCTCGCGCTCTCCCCGCAGTCTCCGCGTTATACCGGCAAGATCGTCATCCTCATCGACGAGGTTTCGCAGAGTCAGGCGGAATACACGACGATGGCGTTTCGCGTCGCGCCCGGCGCGGTTGTCGTCGGCAGCATGACCGCCGGCGCCGATGGCAACGTCTCCAGCATCCCGCTGCCCGGCGGCCAGCGCACCATGATCAGCGGCATCGGCGTTTTTTATCCCGACAAACGCCCCACTCAGCGCGTCGGCATCGTGCCTGATGTCGAGGCGCACGCGACGCTCGCTGGCCTCCGCGCCGGTCGCGATGAAGTCCTTGAGGTCGGCCTGCGCCAAATCCTCGGCCCAGAAAAATCCGACGCGGAAATCCGCCAACTCGTCCCTGCACTCCCGTGATTCGCCGCCGCTCGCGTCGGGCCGCGCCACGATTTGCCGCATAAACCGTCTAAGCTTCCATCGCCTTCTTCGTTGCATAAAAGCCCGCCGCCATCGCTGCCGTGAATCTCCGCCGTCTCGTCCTCGCCCTTCCGTCTTTCGCCGTGCTGGCGAGCGCTGCGGAGCCCGTGCCGGCTCCCGCGGAAAATCCGCGCCAACTCGACGCCGTCAACGTCAACGCGCAGCCCTACAAACCGGCCAATCCGCCCGCGGTGCCGCGGTTCATGATCAGCCTGAGTCCGCTCAAGTTTCCCCCGTGGACTTTTGGGATCCCCAGCACGCTCGCCCCGTTCGTGGTCACGGCCTCGCGCACGCCGCAAACTCCCGACAACGTGATCGCCACGGTCAAAATTTTCGACGGCGACGCGATTCGGCTGACCCCTTCGCTCACCCTCGACGGTGCGTTTCGCAGCGTGCCCGCGTTCAGCTTGTTTCGGCGCAGCGACAGCTTGTCCGCCAACCCGACCGCCCAGGGCGTGTCGCTGCGCGGCCTCGGCCCGAGTGGCGCCAGCCGCTCGCTCGTGCTCTACGACGGCGTGCCGCTGAACGATCCGTTTGGCGGCTGGGTGGCTTGGACGAAACTTCCGCGCGAAGGTTTATTTCGCGCCGAGCTCGTCCCGGGTGGCGGCTCCGTCGCTTGGGGCAACGCCGCGCTCGGTGGCGTGCTCCAGGTCTTCGCGCTGCCGGTTCGCACCGAGTTCCTCCTCCTCGACGAGCCGCCGCAACCGATGCGCTTCGCCAGCCAGGGTTCGATCCGCGCGGCCGCCACGTTCGGGAGCTACAACACGCGCAGCGCTGAAGTCGCGGTCACGACGCCCATCGGCAATGAAATCGTGCAGCTCCTCGGCCGGGCGTTCGCCACGGATGGATTTTTACTCGTGGCACCCGAGCGTCGCGGCCCGATCGATGTCCCCGCGTGGAGCCGGCACCGCTGGGTGCAGGGCCGCTGGCGTCACCTGATCGGTGAAAAAATCGAGCTGATGACCACGGTGCGTGAGTTCGAGGAATTTCGCGGCAACGGCACGCCCTACACCCGCAACGGCTCGCGCGAAAAATTCGCGTCGTTCACCCTTGCCGCTGACGCCGGCACTCATTTCCACTGGACCGCCATCGGCTACGCGCAGGATCAATCGTTCGCGAGCACCTTCAGTTCCGTGAACGCCACGCGCACCGCTGAAACGCCCGCCAGTGATCAGTTCGCGGTGCCGGCGACAGCGTTCGGCGCCGCCTGGACCGGCTCGTGGTGGACCAACCACGATGCGCACACGACGTTCGGGTTCGACGCCCGCACCGTGCGCGGCGAAACGCGCGAAAACTTCACCTTCACCGCCGGCAATTTCACGCGGCGGCGCATCGCCGGTGGCGAGCAAGCCTTCGGCGGCCTTTTCCTCCTCCACGAACGCCCGCTGACGAAGACCCTGCTCGCCGCCGTGGGCGCGCGGCTCGACGAGTGGCGCGGGAGCGCCGGCCACCGTCGTGAAACCGATCGCGTTACGGGCGCCGTGATCCGCGACGATCATTACGCGGACCGCGACGGCACCGAGTTCAGCCCCAGCGCCGGACTGGTGTGGTCGCCGGACAAAATCTGGCGCGTGCGCGCTTCCGTGCAGCAGGCGTTTCGCGTGGCGACGCTCAACGAACTCTACCGGCCCTTCCGGCAGGGCACGACCGTCGTCGAAACGAATCCGGATCTTCGCACCGAGCGAAATACCGGCGGCGAAATCGGCGTGGAGTGGAAACTCTTTCAGATTCCCTCAGCTCCCGCGCCGAAAGCTCCTCGGCCCGCCACGTCGGGCACCGAAACCACGTTATCGGCCCCGCGCTACGATCCGTCGGTCGGCCGCGTGACCGTGCAAACGGTCCAACCGAACCCCAAGCCCGTCAACACGCTCACGCTCGGTCTCACCGCCTTCCGCAATGAACTCCGCGACGCCGTCAGCAACGTCACGCTCGCGCGCGGCCCCGGCACGTTCCCGATCTTCGGCACGCTCGCGGCCGGCGGCATCGGCCGGCAGCGGCTCAACGTCGATCGCATCCGCGTGCAAGGCCTCGAACTCACCGCGACTTGGAATCCGTTCGAGTCCCTCTCGTTCACCGGCTCCGCGCTTTTCAACGATCCCGAAGTCCGCCGCGCCACGATTGCACCACGCCTCGCCGGCAATCAAGTCGCCCAAGTGCCGCGACACAGCGCCTCGCTCGGCGCGACCTGGCGTGCGCCGGGCGGCCTGCTGCTCACCCCGCGCGTCCGCTGGATCGGACGGCAGTTCGAGGACGACGAAAACACCCTGCGCCTCGGCGAGGCGCTCGTCGCCGACTTGGGCGCCAGCCGCCCGCTCACGACGCACCTCGAGTTGTTTCTCACGATCGAAAACCTCGGCAACGCCCGCCTCGAAACCGGCCGCAGCGCCGACGGCGTCGTGAACCTCGGCACGCCGCGCCTGGCGATCGGCGGTTTGCGCGGCCATTGGTAGCGCGTAGCGTCGATCAGAGACCGGCGCACCTTTTTGCGGTCAATGGTTTGATTCGCCCAAGCTTCTCGGAATAATCTGCGCTCTCACCCCTCCTACCCACTATGCTGATCCGCACGCCAAAAGACTGGGAACTCCGCGAATCCGCCGCGACGCCCGAAAGCCTTTACCGCCTCACGCGCCGCCGCGATTTCCTCAAAACGCTCGGCCTCACGGCCGTCGCTTTCACCGCGCGCGATCTCCTCGCGGCGACGGCGGGATTTCCCACCACGGTTAACGCGAACTATCGCGACCCCGCGCTCAAGCCGACGGCCTACGAAATCATCACGAGCTACAATAATTTCTACGAATTTGGCACCGACAAGTCCGACCCGAAACCCAACTCGGCCAAATGGAAACCCGAGCCCTGGACCGTCGAGCTCGCGGGCTTGTGCGGCGCGCCGCAGAAGATCGAGGTCAACGATCTTGTGATGAAAATGGGCGGCGCGGAGCAGCGCGTTTACCGCCACCGCTGCGTCGAGGCGTGGTCGATGGTGGTGCCGTGGGACGGCTTCCCGCTGGCGAAGCTAATCGCGCTCGCGGAGCCGAAGGCCGACGCTAAATTTGTGAAGTTCACCAGCGTGCACGATCCCAAAAACATTCCTGGCCAGCGCCAACCCAACCTCGACTGGCCCTACGTCGAGGGCTTGCGCATGGACGAGGCGATGAACGAACTGGCCTTCATCGCGACCGGCATTTACGGCAAACCGATCCCGAACCAGAACGGCGCGCCGCTCCGCCTCGTGACGCCGTGGAAGTATGGTTTCAAAGGCGCCAAATCGATCGTGAAGATCGAGTTTGTGGCAAAGCAGCCGCGCACCACCTGGCAGGCCATGGCGGCCGACGAATATGGTTTTTACGCCAACGTAAACCCGATGGTCGATCATCCGCGCTGGACGCAGGCCAGCGAGAAAGTGATCGGCGGCAGCGCCTTCGCCCGGCAGCCCACGCTCAAGTTCAACGGCTACGAGAAACAGGTCGCCGCGCTCTACAAGGGCCTGAACCTCGTGCAGAATTACTGAGGATGGACAGTTGAATGCGGAACTCAGGAACGCTGGGACAAGCCGTGTCCGATCGCTTGTTCTACCTCTGTTCCTGATTTCCTGAGTTCCACATAAAACTCTTCACGCTTCCGTGATCGAAAAACTTCTCCGCTCGAAGCTCTTCGTCTGGACGCTGATCATTCTGCCCGGCCTCTGGCCGCTTTGGCCGATCTTCCTTCGGCCCAATCCCAGCATTAACGCGGATCCGCTGAAGTTCGTGCTGCACCACCTCGGTTTCGTCGCGTGCCTCCTGCTCGCGATCGTGCTGGCGTTCACGCCGCTGCGCGTGCTGTTCCCAAAATGGGGCGTCGCCCTCGCCCTCAACCGTCACCGCCGCCTCGTCGGCGTCAGCGCGTTTTTCTACGGCGCACTCCATTTCATCACCCACGTGATCTACGAGGGCGGCACCGACCCCGCCGCCATTCCCGGCATCCTGCGCACCGCCCTCAAAAAACCGTTTCAACTCACCGGCCTCATCACGCTCACGGTCCTGCTCGTCCTCGCGATCACCAGCCTGCACGTGTTCGTCCGCTGGCTCGGCGGCAAGAAATGGAAAACGCTCCACCGGCTCGCCTACGTCGCCGCCGGACTCGCCACCTACCATCAAGCCGCCGCCCGAAAAATTTTCCCCCTGCAGGTGCTCTGGATTTTCGTCCCGCTCGCGCTGCTGGAAATCGCGCGGATCGTGAAGCAGCGGAAAACCCGGCCTACTTCGTCACCGCCGCCAAGAACCACTCCACCGCAAACGTCGTGAGCTGCCCGCCGGGGCCGTGAAGATTATATTCGAACGCATGCGTCGCCCACGGCAGTGACACGAACGCATGCGGCACGTTTTGCTCCGCGAGCTTGGCGTCGAGCCGCACGCTGTGGCGATGCCACACCAGCGAATCGATCTCGCCGTGCAGCAGGAGCGTCGGCGGCGTGGCCGGGTTCACGCGCGGCAGCGCGCTCGCTGACTCGTAATTTTCCCGCGCACTGTCCGGCGTGCCGCCAAGATACTGGCGCATCAGCGTCGGTGATTTCAAAATGTCGTCCTCGCGGGCGTTAACGTAAGCGAAGATCATGTCGCTCGGCGCATACAGCGCGATCACGCCGCGCACCGCCGGATCGTGTGCGGCGTAGCCGACCGCCTCCGCGATCTGACCGCCGGCGCTGCGGCCGAAGAGCACGAGGCGCGTCGGATCGAGGCCCAGTTCGGACGCATGGGCTTTCAAAAATGCGATCGCCGCAAGCAGATCGTCGCGCTGCGCCGGCCATTGGAATTTCGGGGCGAGCCGATAGTCGATCGCAGCGACCGCGTAACCGAGGCCCGCGAGCCAGTGGTTGAAGTGCGCGATCTCGGTGCGGGTGCCGCTGTCCCAACCCCCGCCGTGCACGAGAATCACGCAGGGTCGCGGCGTCGCACCCGTCCGTGCCGGCCGATAAAAATCGAGCGCGAGATCACCGGAGTAGCTCAACGTTTCGACCGGGACCGGCTTCGTCCCGCCGCCGAACAAGCCCGCCACGGCAAAGGGCGCGCGCGCGATCGCCACCGAGCCGAATTGCTTTTCCAATTTCTCCGGAAGCCTACCGGCGAGCAGCGACGCTTCGATCACCGGCTTAAGCAAGAGCCCGAAGGCCACCGCGCACACCAGCACCGTCGCCAGCGCGAGCGCGCTCCCCGCGCCGCGGGACAGCCACGCGACCGCGGCCAGGAGCAACGGCAGCAGCGCGACCCAGTGGCCGTATTCGCCCGCGAGCACGGCGAGTTTCCACGCGGTCCAGTCGGGTGACTTGATCGCGGTGAGCGATCCGAGGGCGACGAGCGTGAGAGCGAGGAGGAGTGGGAGCCAGCGAAGCATTGGAGTGTTACGAACCAGATGGCCGCAAAGAGGCACAAAAGTCGCAAAAATAATCTTCGGGCGAGGAAAGTCAGAGGCTGCTGGCTGTAGCGGTCGTCGATGACCGCCGTTGAAAAATCACACGGCCTTCGTTCGGTGGTCATCGACCGCCGCGACCCAAGACCGGCAGCCGCCGTTTCTTTTTGCGCTTCTGGCGCCTTTTTGCGGCCATTCCGTTTTCATGCGCCGCCTCGATCAACTTCTCGCCAACCTCGGCTACTGCAGCCGCCGCGAAGCGCGCGACTGGGTGGCGAGCGGCGCGGTGACCGTGCGCGGCGAGATCGCGGACGATTTCAGCGCGAAGGCAAATGCCGCCGACGTCACCGTCGATGGTCAACCCCTCGATCATCCGGACGGGTTGCTGTTGCTGCTCCACAAGCCCCTCGGCCTCGTCTGCTCGCACGAACTGCGCGAGGGTCCGAATGTTTACTCGCTGCTCCCGGAGCGCTGGCGCCGCCGCAACCCGATCGTCACGAGCGTGGGCCGGCTCGACAAGGACACGAGCGGCTTGTTGCTGCTCACTGATCTTTCGCCGCTGGTGCACCGGCTGACCTCACCGAAACACAAGGTGCCGAAAATTTATCGCGCGACCGTCGATCGCGATCTCACGCCGGAGTTGGTCCCACTGTTCGCAAGCGGCACGATCATGCTCGAAGACGAAAAGGCGCCGTGCGCGCCGGCGGAACTGAAAATCATTTCGCCGCGCGAAGCCGAGGTCACGCTCACCGAGGGAAAATATCATCAGGTGCGACGGATGTTCGCGAGCGCTAGCGGCGCGACGGTGCTGACCCTGCACCGCGAAAAATTCGGTGCGCTCGACCTCGGCGATCTCGCGCCGGGGACGTGCCGCGAGTTGCCGCTGAATACATTCGATTGACCTCCTTCGCCCGCGCATCACGAGCCGGAGCGCAAATAAAGGCCTTTTCATTCGCGGCGATTCGCGTCATTCGCGGGCTATCTATGTATGACTTCCCACTCACCGGCGCGCAGAAATCCTTTCTCCGTGGCCTCGGCCAGCATCTCGAGCCGGCGCTCAAGCTCGGCAAGGGCGGGCTCACGCCGGAATTCCTGAAGGAACTGCAAAAGCAGCTCCGCGCGCACGAACTCCTGAAGCTGCGTTTCCTCGGTGCCGAACGCGCCGAGCGCGCCGAGCTCTGCGGGCAGGTCGCCGACCAAGGGCGCTGCATCTGCGTGGGCGCAGTCGGGCACACGGCCTTGTTTTACCGGCAAAATCCGGAGCCGAAGGAACGCCGCGTGGCGCTCCCGGAAACAAAAACGCCGCCTGAAACCGGAGCGGCGTGAGGCCGGTCAGGTCGGAGGCCTGACCAACGTTCAGAACTGATAGGCGACGACCGAGTCCTTGCCCGCGAAGTGAAAGATGCGGTTCGCCTGCTCGTCGACGGTGTAGTTCGGCTCCTTTTCCTTGAGCACGAGCTGGCGATCGGTTTCGCCGGTGGTGAGGTTTACCCCGACGATCCCGATGTCCTTGTCCACTTTCGTGAGAATGTAAGAATAGGCTTCGGAGCTCTTCGATCCGCCGGCGCGCTGGGCCGCCTTTTCCGTGTAGCGGTTATAGCTGTCGAGATTGGTGTGAATCGTGGACACGCCGCTGCTGTAACCGCTGGAGCCGATGCCACCGCTCGCCGCCACCTGCGCATTGCCATAGACGGCCGCGAGCGCGGTCACGGCAAACATCGCAATGTTGCCCAACGCTTCGCTCGGCGCCGCGTAGAAAAGCGACCAGTTCGACGTCTTCGTCTGCGGATCGAAACCGAGGAGGTGTTGCTTGCCTTGCACGACCACCCGGCCGTTGGCGAAGCTCACCGCGACGGGCACGTCGAGCAACGCCTTGTTGGCCGAAATGCTCGCCTTCACCAGGCCGCTCACGCCGCCGAGCGCACCGAGGCCGATCTTCGCGACCGAGCCGGCGCCCATTTTTTTCTTAAACTCGATCGGCACCTTGAAGGCCTCGATCGGCGTCGCGGCCGCGGTGTCGATGCCGTAAACGTTCGCGCCGTCGGCAAACACCACCGTCTTGCTCGAATCGACCACGACGAGGTTCGTGATGCCTGCCTTCGCTTTGTCGAAATGGTAAAGTGATTTGCCGTCCGCCGGATCGAGCACGACGACGCCGAGCGGCTCGCGCAGCGCAGCGGTCTTGCCGTCGGAAAAATTGCCGCCGTAGCGCGAAAAGATTTTGCCGCCGACGATTTCGAGCTGGGCGACGAGCGCGTTGTCGCGCGCCTTGAAGAGGCCCGCGTATTCCGAGATGCGATCGCTCTTCCAAATCGTCGCGCCCGTCTGGCGATCGATCGCGTAAACGCTGCCACCCCCGCCGCCGTAGATGCGATCGCCGTCGATGCGCAGGGGCGCGTAAGCCTTCTTCAGGCCCTTGGCCCCGGAGGGAAATTCCACGCCCCACTTCACCGCGCCGCTCGTGAGATCGACGCAGTGCACGCCGAGGTAGCCGAGATACATCTGATCGCCGTTGAACACCGGCTCATGATAACCCGAAAGATCCATCGTCGGGATCCAGCGGCCGCTGTTGTCGGCCATGTGCAGCGGAATGCCGCCGCTCTTGGTGAACTTCGTGGACCATTTCGGCGCGCCCGTCTCGAGATCGTGCGCGTTGAGATAGATGCCAGGATCGTTTCCGTCCGCGGTCTGCACGACGAAGATGACGAGGTTCTTCGCGGGCACGGGGATTGAGTCGAGATACTGGCCGAGGATTTGCGGCGTGGTCCAGCGTTGTTCACCCGTGAAGTAATCGATCGCGGTGAACGTGACCTTGCTGTTCATCATCCCGTCGTAGGTGTTGCAGATGAGCAGCGGCGTGCCGAGGACGTCGACCGCGTTGCGCGGATTGGTCTTCTTGTATTCGGCGTGCGACCAAAGTTGCTTACCGGAGTCGGGATCGAAGGAGACGATCGCGTCGTCGGTGCCGACGAGCAGCGTGCCGAGTTCGGTGAGTTTGTGCCATTTGGCTTCGCCGGGGAGCTTGGCGGTCCAGAGCTGTTTGGCGGCGCTGGCGGCATGCGCGCGTGGAGCGGCGCCGAGGAACCAAACGAAAAGGCCGAGCACGAGCCAGCCGCGGAAATGACGAGACGTTTTCATAGGCAAAGGAGGAACAAGGTGAGCTGAAGCGCCGGAAGTTTCGCAGAAACCCGCGGCGCGCGGAATACGCAGACCTGCGTAATCGATCCCGGTACCCACCGGCACGCTCGCGCGCATTTGCCGTCAGCACAGCCGGGCGCGCGCTTGCGCCTTCGCACACCGCACCTGCACGCTCGCCGCATGTCACCGCTCCCGAACCTCGCTGAAATCGAAGCCGCCGCCGCGATCGTGCGCCCGGTCGTGCCGGCCACGCCGCAGTTCTCGTGGCCGCTGCTCAACGCCCGCGCCGGCTGCGAACTTTGGGTGAAACACGAAAACCACACGCCGCTCGGCGCTTTCAAAGTCCGCGGTGGACTCGTCTATTTTCAACGGCTCATGGAGCGTGAGCCCAGCGTGCGCGGCGTGATCGCCGCCACGCGCGGCAACCACGGCCAATCGGTCGCGTTTGCCGCGCGGCGGTTCGGCCTCCCAGTCGTCATCGTCGTCCCGCGCGGCAACAGCGTGGAAAAAAACGCCGCGATGCGCGCGCTCGGGGCCGAAATGATCGAGCACGGCGACGATTTTCAAGGCGCGCTCGAACACGCGAAGGCGCTCGCCGCCCAGCGCGGCCTGCACGCGATGCCGTCCTATCACCACGACCTGGTGTGCGGCGTCGCCGTGTCCGCGCTGGATTTTTTGCGCGGGGCGCCGCCGCTCGACGTGGTGTATGTGCCGATCGGCATGGGCTCCGGGATCTGCGCGATGATCGCGGCGCGCGACGCACTCGGGTTGAAGACCAAAATCGTCGGCGTCGCCTCCGACGGCGCACCGGCCATCGCGCTCTCGTTCGACGCGAAACGCCTGATCACGCATCGCGTCACGACACTCCTGTCCGACGGGCTTGCCTGCTCCACGCCGGATCCCGACGCGCTCGATGTCATCCTGCGCAACGCCGAGCGCATCGGGCGCGTGACCGATGAGGAGGTCGCGGCGGCGATTCGCGCGTGTTTCGCCGATACGCACAACGTCATCGAGGGCGCCGCCGCTGCGGGCCTCGCCGCCGTCTTGAAAGATCGCGCCGCGCTCGCCGGCCAGCGCGTCGGCCTCGTGCTCACCGGCGGCAACATCGACACGCCGGTCCTCGCCCGCGTCCTGGCGGCGGCGTGATTGCAGGCACCGGAAAGATTAGCCGCAAAAAGGCGCAAAAAAATCCGTCCGACGGGCGCAAGATTTCCGCGCGCCGATCGGCGCCTTGGGCGTTTCGATCGCGGTCAAACGCTTTGCGCCCTTTTGCGGCCACTCCGTTCGGGCGGGCATTGACTCCGCGGCGCCTCCCCGCCTCACTCCGCCCGTCGCGGCCGACGCCGCAACCTCGAAACCTCCACCGCCGCACCACGCCTATGACTGAGCTTGCTCACAACTCATCTCGCCTGACCACGCCGGTTGCCTCGATCGCGCGCGCGTAAATCCGCCGCGCATTTCCGAATTCTGAAGGCCGCCCGCTGAGGCGGCCTTTTTTGTTTTCTCCCCGCGCGTGCGTCGCGCGTTCCTTCGCTCCGGCACTCATCACTTGTCACTCTTCCTTCGTCACTCCCATGTCTCTCTCCTCCCTCGGCTGGGATAATTTCTTCTCCGGCCATTTCGCTCCGTTTAGTTCTACTCCCGACGGCTTTGTCCCCGCACGCGTCGCGCTCGAGCATAAGCACGCCTACGAACTGCTCGCTGCATCCGGCGAACTCTCCGCCGAATGCACCGGCAAACTTCTCCACGACGCCGCCTCGCGCGCCGACCTGCCCGCTGTCGGCGATTGGGTCGTCGTGCGCGTGCGACCTGGCGAGTCCCATGCCGGCATCCACGCCGTGCTCCCGCGCAAAACAAAATTCTCCCGCCAGTCCGCGGGCGAGGCGCGCCACGCCACCGAGCAAATCGTCGCGGCCAACGTCGACGCTGTGTTCCTCGTCACCGCGCTCGACACCAATTACAATCTCCGCCGCATCGAGCGCTACCTCGCCGTCGCGTGGGACAGCGGCGCGCAACCCGTCGTGGTCCTCAACAAATCCGATCTGTCCGGCGACCCCGCCGCCGCGCGCGCCGAGGTCGAAGCGATCGCGCTGGGCGCGCCCGTCATCGCGTTGAGCGCCGCGTGCGACACCGACCCGGCGCACGCGCTCGCGCCGTGGCTGTCACCGGGCCGCACCGTTGCGTTGCTCGGCTCTTCCGGCGTCGGCAAAAGCACGCTCATCAACCGCCTCCTCGGCACCGCGCACCAACGCACGTCCGCGATCAGCGAAGCCGTCGGCAAGGGCCGCCACACGACCACGCACCGCGAGTTGCTCGTCGCGCCCTCCGGCGCGCTCGTGATCGACACGCCCGGCATGCGTGAACTCCAGTTGTGGGACGTCGACGCGTCCGCGATCGACGCCGCGTTTGCCGACATCGCCGCGCTCGCGTCGCGCTGCCGCTTCAGCGACTGCACGCACCGCCGTGAACCGGGTTGCGCGATTCAAGCCGCGCTCGACGACGGTTCGCTCGATTTCGATCACTGGACGAGTTTCCAAAAACTCCAGCGTGAGCAAGCCTACGCCGCGCGTAAGGCCGACCCTCGACTTGAGCGCGAGACGAAGACCGCGTGGAAAAAAATCCACAAGGCCGCCCGCCAAATCCATCGGACGAAGCACGGATATTGAAATCTTCTTTTCTCGCCCGCCGAACCGAACCAATCGGGCGGCGCGGGGTCTATTTTCAACATGAAAACTACCCTCTTGTCTCGACGTCGGAATGGGCGCGCCGTCCTAGCTATGGTGATCTCGCTGGCGGTCGGCCTTGCCTCCGAGATTTCCGCCGCCCCGCCCGAGGGCAAAGGCAAGGGAAACGGGAACGGGAACGGAAACGGTAAACCCGCCGACTGGGTGCCGCCCGGTCACCGCCGCGCGCCCGTCGAGGTCGTCGTCAAGACGGCTCCGCCCGCGTTGCGCAAGGAGACGCGGCCCGACCTGCCGTCGCCGAAGCATGTCTGGGTGGCCGGCTATTGGACTTGGCAGGACGAAGCCTACGCGTGGTCGCCGGGTCTCTGGATGTTGCCGCCCGAGCCGCAAACCGTCTGGGTCCCGCCCCGCCATGAAGTGCGCAGCGGCGTTACGATTTATATCAGCGGATTCTGGCGGCTGTAACACTCCGGCGTTGCGTGGGGTCGGGCCGGCGGCTAGCTCACCCCGATGCGTTTACTCTTCGCTTCCTTTGCGGCCGCGTTGTTCGCCGCCGCCGCTTCGCCCACCTCGGCCCGCACGCTGATTTACTGCGGCTCGCTCCTCGACAGCGTCGCCGACGCACCGAAAAAGGAAATGACCATCATCGTCGACGGCCAGCGCATCGCCGCCGTCGAGAATGGCTACAGCACCGCGGGGGCCGGCGACAAAATCATCGATCTCAAGAACGCCACCGTCACGCCCGGCTGGATCGATTGCCACGTGCATCTCGATCACCAGAGCTCGCCGACGGCGCTCGTCGAGGGCTTCCAACTCAACCCCGGCGACTACGCGCTCAACGCCGCGTTCTACGCGAAGAAGACGCTCCTCGCCGGCTTCACTTCCGTCCGCAATCTCGGCGACAACAGCAATTCCACGCTCGCGCTGCGCCGCGCGATCAACCTCGGCCTGGCCGATGGCCCGCGCGTTTACTCCGCCGGCAAATCGATCGCGACGACCGGCGGCCACGCCGATCCGACCAATGGCCGCAGCCACGATCTCATGGGCGACCCCGGCCCGGTCGACGGGGTGATCAACGGCCCCGACGAGGCGCGCAAGGCGGTGCGCCAGCGCTACAAGGACGGCGTCGACGTGATCAAAATTACCGCGACGGGCGGCGTGCTCAGCCAGGCCACAAGCGGCATGGCCCCGCAATTCACGCCCGAGGAACTCAAGGCGCTGATCGACACCGCGCACGACTACGGCCTCAAGGTCGCCGCGCACGCGCACGGCACCGAGGGCATGAAGCGCGCGATCGCGGCCGGCATCGATTCGATTGAGCACGGCACGTTCATGACCGACGACATTATCGCGCTCATGAAAGCGCACGGCACGTATTACGTCCCGACGATCAGCGCCGGCAAATTCGTCGCCGACAAGGCGAAGATTGACGGCTACTTCACGCCGATCGTGCGCCCGAAGGCGGCGCTGATCGGGCCGCTCATCCAGGCGACGTTTCAACGCGCTTACCAATCCGGCGTGAAAATCGCGTTCGGCACCGATCAGGGCGTCGCGCCGCACGGCGACAACGCGATGGAATTCGTTTACATGGTCGAGGCCGGCATGCCGGCGGTCGTGGCGTTCAAGGCGGCGACGATCGAGGCCGCCAAGCTCATCGGCGTCGACAAAGACGTCGGCACGATCGCGGTCGGCAAGTTCGCCGATCTCGTCGCCGTCCCCGGCGATCCGATCGCCGATATCAAACTCGTCATGAAGCCGAGCTTCGTGATGAAGGGCGGCGTGGTCTACAAACAGTGACGCGTCTCCGTCGCGCAGCCGCGCTGTGGACGGTTTGCGTTCTTCTGCCCGCGCTCCACGCGCAGGCCGGGGACCCGTTGGCGTCGCCCGACGCGGGCGCATTGCTCGTGCGCGCGTTCAAGCCGCGCGATTATCAGGGCAGCCCGGTGGTCGTGCGCGCGCTCGAGCATCCGGCCACCGGCGAAATGCTGTTGCTCGCCGGAACGACGCTGCACGTCTTCGACGGCACGCAATGGACGGCGGTGCCCACGGACACGCCGGCGGTGCGTTGCATGGCGGTCGATGATCGCGGCCGCGTCTGGATGGGCGGCGTCGATCAACTCGGCTACGCGGAGCGGGACGGCGCTGGCCAGTGGCATTTCCAACCGCTCGCGGATCGTTTGCCCGCGGCGCATCGCCAGCTCGGGCGCATTTGGGACTGCGTCGCCTCGCCCGATTCGATTTGGATCGGCACGGAGACGAAAGTTGTCCGCTGGCACGACAATGCCTTCACGGTGTTTGAATTTCCCAGCACCGGCACGCTGCTCGCGGCGGGCGGCCAGGTGTTCTTTCAGATCAAAAACAAATCGCTGCAGCGCTGGGACGGCGCGGCGTTTCGCGAATTCAGCACGGACCCGCTCGTCGCGGGCCTGTCGATCATGCGGCTGTTCGCGACAACGGACGGCGCCCTCGAAGGCATGACGTCGGCCGGAGCTTTTTTCCGCCTGCGCGGAAACAGCGTCGAAGCGATCGCCCCGCAGGCCAAGGCCTCGCTCGGCACGGCGCGGCTCGTGTGCGCTTTTCCGCGCGCCGGCGGCGGCTGGTATGTCGGCACAGACAACGCGGGCCTCCTCATCCTCGATCGCGAGGGCCGGCTCGCGCGCAAGGTCGGCCGCGCCGACGGTTTCACCGAAAACCCGATCGCGGATCTCACCCGCGATCGCAACGGCGCGCTGTGGGCCGCGACGTTCTCCGGACCGTTCGAGATCGAACAGCCCGAGGCCGTGAGCTTTTTCGGTCCCGCCCAAGGCTTGCCCGAAAGCATCAGCAACGGCCTCGAGCGCCACCAAGGCCGCCTCTACGTCGCCGCCCCCGCCGGCCTGCTGCGACTCGTGCCCGGCCGGGGAATGTTTGAACCGGCGGCGGGTTCGCCCCGCCTGCCGCAAAAATTATTGGCGCTGCCCACCGGGCTGCTCATCGCGCACGCTGGCGGGATCACGCGGTTGCACGACGATCAGTTCACGGCGATTTTTGAGTCGAACAATCCCTGCACCGCGCTCGCCACGAGCAGACGGGACCCGCAGGCGCTGCTCGTCGGCCGCAGCGCGGGTTTCACCGTGCTGCGGCGCGACGCCGATGGCCCGCTGCGCGAGGCGCGGCACTTCCCGGACCTCGGCCAGGTGCGCGATGTGATCGATGACGAACAAGGCGTGATCTGGATCGCCACCTCGACGCGCGGGATCCATCGCATCGTGCCGGGCCCGGGAGAAAATCCCTGGCCCGACGCCACCGTCACGACCTACGACACGAAGAGCGGCACCCTGGCCGGCACCAGCGACACGACGCTGCTGCTGACCACGCCGTTCGGCATCTCGTTCAACACCCCGAGTGGGCACGTGCGTTTCGACTCGACCGCCAACCGTTTCGTCCGCGACGAACGCTTTCAGCTCGGTGATCGCCCGATCGCGTTGTTCGGCGTCACGGCGGTGCAGGGCGGGGAAGCGTGGGCCACGGCGAACTTCGGTGAAAACGCGCCGCCGCTTTTCGGCCGCATTGAAACCACGGGCGCCGCCACGGCAAAATTTCTCCCCGCGCCCGCGAGCGTGCAGGAAGTGCTCGGACCGATCGATGGCGGGCGCATCTTGATCGAGGGTGACGGCGATCAGCGCCTCGTCTGGTCGCGCACGGTGGAAGGCCTCGCGCGCATCCGGTCGACGGCGTTGACGGCAACGACCGCGGATTGGAAGACCCAGCTCACCCGTTTCGAAGCGATCGGAACCACTCAACCCCTCGTGACCCCAAGCTCGCCGCGATTCGCCTACTCGCGGCAGCCTTATGTCTTCGAGTTTCACGCGTCGGATTTGGAGCGCGGCGCGTTGGTCGAATATCAAACCCGGCTGATCGGCTGGGATCCGCAGTGGAGTGCTCCGACCGCTCACCGCGAAACCCGCTACTCGGCGTTGCCCGCTGGCAAATATCGCTTCGAGATGCAGGCGCGCGATCGGCTGGGGCGGGTATCGGCGCCGGTCGCGCTTGGGTTCACCGTCGCACCGCCGCCGTGGTTGAGCGGTTGGGCGGTGGGCGGCTACGCGCTCGTGCTCGCGTCAGGCGTCCTCGGCCTCGTGCGCTGGCGCGTTGGGCGCATTGAGCGCGAACGCGTGCGCTTGGAAAAGCTCGTCGCGACGCGCACGGGGGAACTCGCCGCGGCGCGCGATGCCGCCGAGTCCGCGAACCGCGCGAAGAGCGCCTTCCTCGCCTCGATGAGCCACGAGCTGCGCACGCCGCTCAACGGCGTGATCGGTTACGCGCAGGTGCTCCAGGCCGATCGCCGCCTCACGACCGATCAGCAGGAACGCGTGCGCATCGTGCAGTCGAGCGGCGAGCATTTGCTGCGGATGATCAACGATGTGCTCGACCTCGCGAAAATCGAGGCCGGCAAACTCACGATCCGCCCCGCGCCCTGCGCTCTCGGCGATCTGCTGCGCGACATCGCCGCAGCGCACGCACCCGCCGCCGCGGCGAAACGACTTTCCTTCCCGCTCGATCTCGCGGCCGGCTTGCCGGCGTGGGTCGAGTGCGACGCGCTGAAGCTCCGTCAGATTCTCGACAACCTCCTCGGCAACGCCGTCAAGTTTACCGCGACGGGCAGTGTTACACTGCGCGTTTGTAGGGCGGGGTCGCCGCACCCCGCCTCTTTGGCAGACCCTTCCACGCAAATGGCGGGTCTCGGCGACCCCGCCCTACATTTTTCTATCATCGACACCGGTGCGGGAATTTCCGCCGCCGATCAGGCGCGGCTCTTCCACGCGTTCGAACAGGCCGCCGACGCACGGCCCGACGCCCCCGGCGCCGGCCTGGGCCTCGCCATCAGCCGCGCGCTCGTCGAACGGCTCGGCGGCCAGCTCACGCTTGTGAGCGAACTCGGCGCCGGCAGCACCTTCGCCTTCACCCTCGCGCTCCCCGTGATCGCGCCGGCCGCGCCGGGGCACGCTTCCGGCCAGCGCCTCGCCGGTTACGACGGCGATCGCCGCCGCGTGATCGTGGTCGACGATCACGACGTCAACCGCCGCCTGCTGATCGACCTGCTTTCGCCGCTGGGCTTCGTCTGCGCGGAGTTCGCTTCACCGCAACTCGCCCTCGATCGCCTCACCGCGGGCGCCGAGCCGTGGCCCGATCTCGCGATCGTCGATGTCCGCATGGCCGGCCTCGACGGGCTCGCGTTCACCCGCGCGCTGCGGGCGCTGCCGCGCGGCCCCCAACTCAAGGTCCTGCTCACGTCGGCATCCGTCCTGTCGTTCAACCTCGACGAGGGCCGACGTGCCGGCGCCGACGACTTCATCGCCAAGCCGTTTCGCGCCACCGATCTGTTCGAGAAACTTGCCCAGCTCCTCGGGCTGCGCTGGCGCGATGCCGATTCGCGTCCGCCATTTGCACCCACCGCGACCTCCGCGCCGATCCCGCCCGACGTGCTCGCCGCGCTGCGCGAACATCTCGCGCGCGGCGATCTCGAGGCGCTGCGCACGGAACTCGCCCGCGCGCGCGCTGCACATCCCGCCGCCGAATCGCGCTGGCTGGAATTGGGCGCCGCCGCCGCCGCCTTTGAATTGTCGCGTCTCCGCCAGCTTCTCGCCCAGCCATGATCAAGCCCACGCTGCTCTTCGTCGACGACACCCCCGCCAATCTCGGCGTGGTCTGCGATGCCCTCCGCCAGGCGGGCGTGCGTGTGCTGCTCGCGGAGAGCGGCCCGGCGGCGCGCGAAGTCCTCGCCCGCCTCACGCCTGATCTCGTGCTGCTCGACGTCGTGATGCCCGGCGAAGATGGCTTCGCGGTCTGCGCCTCGCTCCGGGCCAACCCCGCGTGGCGCGATCTGCCGGTGATTTTTCTAACCGCGGTGGATGCGCCCCAGCAGAAAGTCCGTGCGTTCGAGGCCGGGGCCGTCGACTACGTGACGAAGCCCGTCCACGTGCCCGAGCTCGTCGCGCGTGTGCGGGTGCAGCTCGAGTTGCGCGCGGCCCGGCATTCGCTCGAGGAGAAAAACGCGGAGCTCGAAGCCGAGGTCGCCATCCGCCTCGACGCCGAGGCCCAACTCGCCACCTCGCTCGATCGCGCGGTCGTCGTGCTGGCACGCGACGGCGCACTGCTCTTCGCGACCCGGCTCGCCCACGATCTCATGGCGAAGTTTGACCTCGCCCCCGGTGAGCTGACCGCGGCCGCCCGCTTCACCCACAATGACAGTGTGCTCCACGTCCGCCGCTTCACCGAGCCCGGTCGCGACGATCTCGTGATGCTCGCGCTGGAGGAGGAGCACGCTCCGCCCGGGCCGGCGGCGTTGCTGCCGCTCGGCCTCACGCCGCGCCAAGCCGAAGTCGCGTATTGGGTGGCGCAGGGAAAAACGAATCCCGAGATCGCCATCATCCTCGGCGCCAGCCCCCGCACGATCGACAAGCACATGGAGCGCGTCCTCGCGTGTCTCGGCGTCGAAAATCGCGCCACGCTCATCGTCGCGACCAGCCAGCGGCTCCGCCACGTGCGCGGGTAAGTCCGCCCGATGGACGGGCTGCCGGCCAACGGCCAGGCCGACCGCCATCGAGCCTCCGCCATACGCAGACCCACGTAACGACAGGGGGGCGCATCACGGCTATGCTCAGCGCGCATGCAATTCCTCCGTCGCTCGCTCCCGGCCGTCGCCTTGGCGCTGGCTTTCACCCTGGCCGCTCACGCCCAAGTTCCCACTTGGCCCAAAACGACCCCCGCCGATGTCACCGCCGCCGGCATTAACGTGCAGGTAACCGGCGCCGACTACGGCAACGGGACGTTCGTGCTCGCGGCGTATTTCGGCGGCAGCAACGCCGTGCCCGCCATCACGCCCGCCGTTTACACGAGTGCCGACGGCACGACGTGGACCAAACGCACCCTGCCCGTCTCCGGCACGCGCGCGGGCCGTCCGCGTTTCCTGAACGGAAAATTCTATCTCGGCACCGATCTCGTTGCGAACAGCCAGGGCATTCCCACCGGCGCCCCCGGCTCGATCCTCTCGAGTGCCGACGGCATCACGTGGACCGCCGGCACGCTGAGCACCGCGGTTTACGCGCCGCAGAATTTTGCCTATGCGAACGGGGTTTACCTCGCGACCGCCAGCCCCGGCAGTGGTCAAGCCACCCAAATCATCACCAGCACCGACGGTTTTGCCTGGACCGCGCGCGCCGTCGTTGCCGGCACCAGCATCCGCGACGTCGGCGCCTTCAATGGCAACCTCTACTGCACCGTCAGCGGTGGGACGACGAACGGACTCTATACCAGCACGAACGGCATCGCCTGGACGCGAGTTTCCGGCGCTCCCAATCTCCCCGGCGAACTCGCGGCCAGCGCCGCGACTCTCCTCACCACCATTTCCGTCGGCTCGAACCCGGGACAATCCCTGAGCGCCGACGGTGTCACATTCGCCACGGCGTCGCCCGGCCTCTCGCTGTTCGGCAGCAGCATTCGCTACTTCAATGGCGCGTTTGTCGCGGCCACCCAACCCAGTGCGACGAACTTCGACAATAATGTGGTGAGCGCCTCCTTCGATGGCCGCACCTGGACCACCATCGCCACCACGGCCAATCAGTTCGGGTCCTCCGAGGTCGTCTACGGCAACGGTCGCTATGTGTTCGTCGGCGAGTTCGATGTTTTCTCCGGCACGACCACGATCACGCCCGGCGGCTCGGCCAGCGGTGGCGGTGGCGGCTCCACGTCCGGCACGATTCCCACGACCCTCGCCGAACTTTCAGCGGCGTCCCTCACCGGCAAGAGTCTCAACTTCACGATCACCGGCGGCAACTCGCCCTTCGAGTCCAGCGGTGAGTTCACGCTCCAGCTCGATGTGCCGTCGACCGGCCGCTACACGATCGCGGTCAGCAGCGGCAGCGTGGCCGCGCACACCGATCGCTACACCTATTCCGCGCGCTCAGATGGCGCGGAGTTGACGCTTAACAACTACATCGCGGGCCAGGACGGCGTCGGCCTCAGCCTGTTTTACGCCGGCACCCCGACCGCGCTGGCCACCGTCGGCGCCGGCAAAGCCTATTTTGAAATGAGCACGAGCGGCGCGAACAAGCGGGGCACGTTCAACCTCGGCGGCGGCAGCTCGGGCGGCGGCACGACCGCGCCCGCCATCACCACGCAGCCCGCCACGCAAAGCGCGAACCTCGGCGGCCGCGTGACGTTTACCGTCGTCGGCAGCGGCACAGGCCTGAGCTATCAGTGGTATTTCAACAACGCCGCCCTCGCCGGCGCGATCAACGCAGCCTACACGATCGCGTCCGCCGCCGCCGCCAACGCCGGCAACTACACCGTCACACTCACGAACAGTGGCGGTGCGGTCACGAGCAACACTGCCACGCTCACCGTCTTGCCGGCCGGCTCCGCCGGCGCATATCTCAGCAATCTTTCCATTCGCAGCAACGCCGGCTCCGGCGCGCAGACGCTCATCGTCGGCGTCACCGTCGGCGGCAGCGGCACCAAGAACCTCCTCATCCGCGGCATCGGCCCCACCCTCGCCGCGTTCAATCTGGCCGGCGCGCTCGCCGACCCGAAGCTCGAGGTGTTCTCCTCCGCGTCCGCCGCGTCGCCGATCGCGACGAATGACAACTGGGACGCCACCGCGACCCCGCTCTCCACGCAAGTCGGCGCGGGTGCGTTTCCGCTCACCGTCGGATCCCGCGACGCCGCTCTGGTCGGCGCGGTGCCCGCCGGCGGTTATTCGGTGCAGCTCACCGGCGTCGGCGGCGCCACCGGCATCGCGCTGGCCGAACTCTACGATCTCACGCCTGCCGCGAATTTCACCTCGAGCACGCCGCGCCTCATCAACATCTCCGCCCGCACCCAGGTCGGGATCGGCGGCGACATTCTCATCACGGGTTTCAATGTCAGTGGCACCGGCACGCGTCGCCTGCTCATCCGCGCGGTCGGTCCCACGCTCGGCGTCTTCGGCCTCAGCGGCACGCTCGCCGATCCGAAACTCGACGTGTTTTCCGGCCCGACGGTGATCGCGTCGAACGACAACTGGGACGCCACCACCACCCCGCTCGCCACGCAGACCAGTGTCGGGGCTTTCCCGCTCGTCAGCGGCACGAAGGATGCCGTCCTGATCGTGAATCTCGCGCCCGGCAGCTACACCGCGCAGGTCAGCGGAGTCGGTGGCACCACCGGCGTCGCACTCGTCGAGATTTACGAGTTACCCTGACGCGGGCGGTTTCGGGTGACTGCAGGCGAAAACCGCGGACCTTCGGGTCCGCGGTTTTTTTGGCATTAATTGGGAGGTCGACAACGGCTCGGCGCGGTCGAAAGCGCCGCGCGAGGTCGCATTCCCAACGACGCGACGTTGACGCACCACACCCACGCTGATTCGTTCCGACCATCATGTTTACCATCATCGGTGGCGACGGCAAAGAATACGGCCCGGTGACCATCGAACAGATCCGCGCGTGGATCGCTTCCGGCCGGGCGAACCTCGACACGCAGGCGAGGGCGCTCGGCAGCAACGAATGGCGCCGCGTCGGCGACTTCGCGGAATTCTCCTCCCCCAGCGTGCCGCCGCCGTTCATGAGCGCACCGTCCAGTGCGGCGACGGCAGAGGCCGGCGCGACGACGACTTCCGGCCCGCCCCTCGCTTCGCGCGGCCGACGGTTGGCCGCACGCCTCCTGGATTGGATCTTCGGCTTCCTCTGCAAGCTGCCCGGAGTAGTGATGATTGCATCGTATTTTCTGCAACCGAACGTCCTGCAGACGCTCGTCAACACCGCCACCAGTGGCCGGCAACTGGCCGCGTCGGACATCGATATGCCGCGATTGATCCCCGGGCTGATCGCGATTGGGTGCGGTTGGCTGGTGGGCCTCGTCACCGAAATCCTGTTGATGAGCTTCCGCGGTCAGTCCGTGGGAAAACTCATCATGGGCCTACGCGTCGTGCGAGTCATCGACGGGCAACAAGCGGGCTTCCTGCATGCGTGGCTCTTGCGGGAGTGTGTCACCACGATCATCGGCGCGGTGCTGAGCGTGCTGCCCGTGCTGGGCCCCATCCTGCTCTATCCGGCGTTCTCCATCACCAACTGGTGTCTGATTTTCCGCGACGACCAACGCTGCATCCACGATTTGATCGCCGGCACAAAAGTGGTGAAGATCTGAGGAGCCGCGCAGCGCTGAATTGATCGACGGCAGGTCGGGCCCTACGACTGACCCGTCGGGATAAACCGCGGCCTACCCGGGCAATCAACCGGGCGCCGGCGCGCCTACAATCGGCTCGCAAGTCCTCCGCTGGACCTTAGTTAGAGGGGGCGTTTTCCGTCCGCGCTTCCCCCACCACGCCACCACTTCATGCCCGCACCTGCGAATCATGCGATCTTCCTCAGTTATGCGCATGAGGACACCGACGCCGCCCGTCGCATCGCCGATGCGTTGCGCAGCCACGGGATCGAGGTCTGGTTCGATCAAAATGAACTCCGCGGCGGCGACACGTGGGACGCCAAGATCCGCCGCCAGATCAAGGAGTGCGCGCTCTTCGTCCCGCTCGTTTCCGCCAACACGCAAAACCGCCGGGAAGGCTACTTCCGCCTCGAGTGGAAACTCGCCGCCGAGCGCACGCACCTGATGGCCGAGGGCGTGCCGTTTCTCGCACCGGTCGTCGCGGACAACACCACCGAGTCCGGCGCGCTCGTGCCCGGGGAATTTCTCCGCGTGCAGTGGACGCGCCTGCCCGGCGCGCTCGTCACGCCGCAATTCATCGAGCAGATCAAAAACCTGCTTGGCGGCTCGGCCTCGCCGATGCCCGCGGCTAAAACCGAAGCGAACCCAGCGCGGTCGGCCGCGGCAGCCACGACCCCTGCGCCCACGCCGAAATCAGGTTTCCCGATCGCACTCGTCGCCGGCCTCGGCATCGCGGTCCTCGCGCTCGTCGGTTATATCGCGCTGCGGCCGGGCGGAAAAGAATCCGCGTCGACCACTTCGCTGGCGACTGCCGCGGCCGAAACGAAACTCACGTCCGCGACGCCCCCGCCCGTCGCCCCGCCCGCGGCGAGGATTCTCAATAAGTCCATCGCCGTCCTCCCGCTCACGAATATGAGCGAGGACAAGGACACCGGCTTCTTCGCCGACGGCGTGCACGAGGACCTCCTCACGAACCTCGCGCTCGTGCCCGAGCTCAACGTCAAATCGCGCACCTCCGTCATGCAGTATCGCGGCACGACGAAGACCATGAAGCAGATCGGCGAGGAGCTCGGCGTCGCCTACGTGCTCGAGGGCAGCGTGCGCCGCTCCGGCAACAAGGTCCGTATCACCGGCCAGCTCATCAACACGCGCACCGACGAACACGTCTGGGCGAAAAGTTTCGACCGCGATCTCACCGACGTTTTCTCCATCCAGGCCGAACTCTCGAAAGAGATCGCCGGTGCGCTCTCCGCCGCGATTTCACCGCAGACACAAAAATTCCTCGAGCGCCGCCCCACCGAGAATCCCGTCGCCTACGATTTCTATCTCCGCGGCCGCGATTCGTTCAACCGTGGGCTCCCCGGGACTCCCGAACCGCTGCGCGAGCAGGAAAGCTTCTTCAAGAGCGCCGTGCAGCAGGACCCCAAATTCGCCGCCGCCTGGGGTGAGCTCGCCGTGATTCACGCGCTCCATTCCTTCTGGGCAGTTGATGGCACGCCCGAACGTCTCGCCCAAGGCGATGCGGCCATAACGAAGGCTGTGCAGCTCGCGCCCGACGTTCCCGAAGTCATCCGCTCCGTCGGCACCTACGCTTACTACGCGCACCGCGACTATGCGCGCGCGACGGAGCAATACGAAAAGCTCGCCCGCCTGCAGCCGAACGACGCCACGGTCTATTCCTCGCTCGGCCTGATTCAGCGCCGGCAAGGCCGCTGGACTGAGTCGCTTGTCAACTTGCGCCGCGCCGCCGAACTCGATCCAGCCAACGCCGCCTATGTCCGCAATCTGCTGCACTCTCTCGTCGCCGGACGCCGCTGGGACGACGCGCGGGCCGCGCACCAGCGCCTCATCGCCCTGCTCCCGGATCGGCTGCGCGAACAGTTCGATCTCGCCGACTTCGAATTTGACGCGACCGGATCACACAAAGCCGCCGACGAACTGCTCGCGCGGCTCTCACCCGCGGAACGCGATACGCCGACGGGGATTTACTACCGGAAAGGTTGGGCCCTTCTCCGCGACGATTATGCCGAATTCAAACGGCTCGACCAACTCCAGCCTTCGCTGGAAGACGAAGAGGAGCCGGCTCTGTCGGCAATCATCGCAGCGAGCGTCTATTTCACCCACGGTGATCGCACCGCGGGCGAAGCTCGCTTGGCGGCGCCACTCGCTGAGTGGCAGTCACGGATGAAACGCGAGCCGACCAACCTCAAGGCTTGGAGCTTCCTCGCGAGCATGCAGGCGCTGCTCGGTCATCCGGACGAAGCACTGCAACTCGCCCGGAAAGCGACCGACCTGCTTCCGGTCGCACGCGACGCGGTCGACGGGCCGATTTTCCTCTTTGTGCTCGCCCAAGTCTACGCGCGGAGCGGCGACAAAGACCACGCGCTCGCCACCCTCGAACAGTATTTGCGGATTCCCGCGCCGTTTTCTGTGAATGCAATCCGCGTGATTCCAGCCTTTGCCAACCTGCACGGCGATCCCCGCTTCGAGACACTGCTCAACGATCCGAAGAATCACGCCCCGCTGTTCTGAGCCATGAGCGAAGCGAACCAGGCCATTTTCCTCAGTTACTCGCACGACGATGCCGCCGTGGCGCGGCGCATCGCCGAGGCGTTGCGCAGCGCGGGCCTCGAGGTGTGGTTCGACGAAAACGAATTGCGCGGCGGGGATGCGTGGGACTCGAAAATCCGCAAGCAGATTGCCGACTGCGCGCTCTTCGTCCCGCTCATCTCGGCGCAAACCGAGGCACGCACCAAGGGCTACTTCCGCCTCGAGTGGAAACTCGCCGTCGAGCAGACGCACCTCATCGCCGAGGGCGTGCCCTACCTCGCGCCCATCGCGATCGACGGCACCCGCGAATCCGGCGCCGTCGTGCCGGCAGAATTTCTCCGCGTGCAATGGACGCGCCTGCCGGGCGGATTACCGACGCCGCAATTTATCGAGCAGCTGAAACGGTTACTCGGTGGCTCGTCTGAACTAGCGCCGGCTTCCAGCCGGCAGCCCGCCCGGGCCGGCCAGATGCCGGCGCTACTCCCAGCACCCCCCTCGCGCCTGCCGCTGATCTTCGGTGCAATCGCGGTCGTTGCGATCGTCGTGGCTGCGTTCTCGTGGCTGCGGCGTCCCGCCGCCGAGTCCGCGCCGGCACTGCGACGAGACGCCGCAGCCACTTCAAACTCGGCTCCGCCGCCCACCACGCCGCCGCCCGCGACCGCAAAAGTCCTCAACAAATCCATCGCCGTTCTCCCGCTCGCCAACATGAGCGAGGACAAGGACACCGGCTTCTTCGCCGACGGCGTCCATGAAGATTTACTCACCAACCTCGCCCTCGTCTCCGAGCTGAAAGTCGTCTCACGCACGTCGGTGATGCAGTATCGCGGCACGACGAAGACGATGAAGCAGATTGGCGAGGAACTCGGCGTCGCCTACGTGCTTGAGGGCAGCGTGCGCCGTTCGGGCAACAAGGTCCGTATCACCGGCCAGCTCATCAACACGCGCACCGATGAACACGTCTGGGCGAAAAGTTTCGATCGCGATCTCACCGACGTTTTCTCCATCCAAGCCGAACTCTCGAAAGAGATCGCCGGCGCGCTCTCCGCCGCGATTTCGCCGGAGACGAAAAAATTCCTCGAACGCCGGCCCACGGAAAATCCCGTCGCCTACGATGATTTCCTGAAAGGCCGCGACACCCGTAATCGCGCCCCGACGGCCAGTCAGGCCGCCCTCGATCAGTCGGAAAAACTTTTTCAGAGCGCCGTCGCGCAGGATCCAAATTTCGCGGCGGCGTGGGGCGCGCTGGCGGAGGTCCACGCGCTGAAAGTTTTTTGGGATCGCGATGCGAGCGCCGAGCGCAAGGCACTGGGCGATGCCGCCATCGCGCGCGCCGTCAGTCTCGCGCCCGACGCGCCCGATGTCATCCGCGCCGTCGGCACCTACGCCTACTACGCCTACCGCGACTACGACCGCGCGACCGCGCAATACGTCAAACTCGCCCGGCTCCAGCCAAACGATCCCACCGTCTTTGCCTCGCTCGGTTTGATCTACCGCCGGCAGGGCCGCTGGGCCGAGGCGCTCATCAATCAGCGGCGTGCCGTCGAACTCGACCCGGCCAACATCGCCTACAACCGGGGCCTGCTCTCTTCGCTCAACTATGTGCGGCGCTATGACGAAGCGCTGGTGCAGCAACGGCGGCTAGTCGCCCTGCTGCCCGGCGAGCTGTGGGAAGAGCTTTCCCTCGCCGAGCAAGCGTTCACCGGCACGGGGTCGTTCCAGGCCGTCGATGAACTGCTCGCACGCCTGACACCCGCTCAAAAGGAATCGCGGCCGGCGCTCTTCAAACGGAAATATTGGACGTGGGCGCGCAACGATTATGCCGAGTTCAAACGCCTCGACCAACTTCAGCCCAGCTATCCCGAGCAGGAGCAACCGGTCGTTGGCGCGATTTTTGCCGCGTGGACGCACCTCGCCCATGGCGACGCGGCGGCGGCGCGGGCCCGCGTGGAAGGATTCGTTTCCGAAATGCAGGCTCTCGTCAAAAAGGAGCCGAGCAACCTCCGCGCGCGGCTTTATCTGGGATCGATGGAGGGAATCCTCGGCCACAAGGAAGAGGCGATCCGCCTGAGCCGCAGCGTGACCGACGCTTTGCCCGTGTCGCGCGATGCGATCGACGGCATGAGCACGATTTACTGGGCCGCCGACACGTATGCTACGATCGGAGAGAAGGACCTCGCCCTCGCCGAGCTAGCCAAAATGGTCAAGTTGCCCACGACTCTTTCGCCCGCGTGGTGGCGGACCGATCCGGCGTTCGCCTCCCTGCGCGGCGACCCGCGCTTCGAGGCACTGCTGAACGACCCGAAGATCAACGCGCCGCTGTATTGAGCGGCGCGGGTAATTCGTAGCTTGCCCGTTGGCGAACGTTGGTTCGAGCGCGAACAAGCTCCCGGCCTACACGAACCACATCACTTCGCGGACTTTTTGAAGAGCAGCGCGTCGAGGGAAATTTTTCCGGGGCCGAACGCGAACACGATCACACTCGCGAGCAGGAAGAGAAACGGCGCGGCGCTGGTGAATTTGTCGGGGTCGGAGAAAATCGCCTGCACCGCTTCCTTGTCCGCCGTCGCGTAGGCTACAATCATCGTGAACATTAGCGGCACGCTCACGAGCCGTGAGCAGAGTCCGAGTAACAGCAGCAAGCCGCCGACGCATTCCGTGGAGCCCGCCATGATCGCGTTGAGCTTTGGCAGCGGCAGGCCGAGGTCGGTGAAGAACGCCGTGGTTTTCTCCAAGTTCATCAACTTGCCCTTGCCGGTCAGAAAAAACGACCAGCCCCACCAGCCGCGAATGACGAGGAGCAGGACCGGTTGCAGCCAGCCGCCGAGCGTGGCGAGGAGGTTGTCGAGTTTATTGTAGCTGGAGGAAACGTTCATGGGGAGTGAGAGCGTTGGGGCGGGAAATTATTTCTGATTGGCCGCAAAAAGGCGCAAGAAATTGCGCTTCCCGCCGGCGAAAATCTCTCGCGCGCCTATAGGCGCCTTGCGAGTTTCATTCGCCGTCGAGTTTTGCGCCTTTTTGTGGCCATCAACTCCGGGATCGTTTGCAGAACCAGCCAAGCTCCATCCACGTCGCGAACCACTCACGCACCTCCTCTGGCTTCACGCTGGGACCCGCGGCCGCGACGGCCTGCACGAGGGTGCGACCCGCGGCGATCGCGGTGAGCATCTTGAATGCGGGCGCATCAACGCGCTTGTAGAAGAGCCGGAGATCGTAGCGGTGGACGACGATGAAGGTTTTCTGCCGCGGCGGCCGCCGCACGACTTTGCGTGATACCGCGCGCGGGCCGTGATCGATCGCGTTGCTCGCCTCGCTGCGGAGCGCATCGCGTTTTTTGATCGCGAGCACGTAGTCGTCCACCGGCCAGTCGAAGGCGAGGAGCGAGAGATACGGTTGCAGCCTGAGCCGCAGTTTCGCGGGCGGCCTGTCGGCGAGATCGTCGGGCGTGAGCACGGGCTTCGCCTCGCCGTCGAAGGCCTCCGTCTGCGCCCATTCGAACCGCGCGATGGCGTGCGCGAGAGCGGTGTCGGGCGCGGTAAGCCGGGGCGTCTCACGGATAAACTGCGGGAGCCGCGAGGAGAGATTCCGCATCGTGAACGACTGCGACGGATATTTCGCGAGATAGGCGCGCACCAGCGCGTCGAATTTCTTTTCGCCCAGCAATCCGCGGAGGCCCGGCGCGTCCTCATAGACACCGTCGATCAATCGATACCAGTAGCTGATGCTATAAATCCGGAGTCGCTCGACGGCGGTGAGCCGGGCGTTTGGCTTGATGAATTCCTCGATCGCCTCGGCCATCGGCCGGCCGTCGGACCAGCGTGGCGCGAGCTGGTCGTCCGCGGTGAGCGGTGTCACCAGCGCATGCGTCATCATCCGCTGCAGTGCGCGCAGATCGGCATCGGTGCGCAGCCGTTTCGGCGCGTGCGGGGGCGCGGGCTTGAGGCCGACCGGGATCATGCCTTGGCGGTGGCGACGGCTCTCCGAGTCGTCCTGGGTTCCCGCGCATGCTTCTCTACAAACTCCAGCCCGCTCGGCGAGCCAGCCCCACCCGCGACCTTCCCGGTCGCCTGGCGCGCACTCGCGATATACGCGTTCGCCTTCATCGCCTCATCGTGGACTTCGTTGAACGACGGGATCTTGTCATCCCACTCGAGGAGCGTCGCGGTCACGCCACACTGGCGAATGGCGTGCGCGTAGAGTTGCCACACCGGATCGAGCACGGGGTGATCGTGGGTGTCCAAAATGTATTTCTCGAATTTCGTGTGCCCCGCCACGTGGATTTGGCCGACGCGATCATGCGGCACGCCGTTGAGATAAGCCATCGGGTTGAAGTCGTGATTCTGCGACGAGACGTAGATATTGTTTACGTCGAGGAGGATGCCGCAGTCGGCGCGCTCGGTGACTTCGCTGAGAAATTCCCACTCGGTCATCTCGCTGACGTGAAACTCGGCATAGCTGCTGACGTTCTCGACGCAGATCGGCACCTCGAGGACATCGCGCACGTAGCGAATTTTTTCGGCGGTGCGCTTCGCCGCGGAAAACGTGTAGGGCATCGGCAGCAGATCATGCGTGAAGCGGCCGTCGACGCTGCCCCAACAAAGATGGTCGCTGAGCCACGGTGTCTTCGTGCGCTTCACGAGCGCCTTCAGTTTTTTCAGGTGCGCGCGATCGATTTTGTCGGCGGAGCCGAAATACATCGAGACGCCGTGCTGCACGACGCGGTATTGTTCGAGAATCTGATCGAGCACGTGGAGCGGGCGGCCGCCGTCCACCATGAAATTCTCCGAGATGATTTCGAACCAGTCGCACGTCGGCTTTTTTTCCAGGATGTGCTGGTAGTGCGGCACCCGCAGGCCCAGGCCGATGCCGTAGTCGGTGAAGGCGTTGAAACGGTTCGCGGGCATGTTGAAAAACTGGTTCGGAAGAATGTGGAACTCAGGAAATCAGGAACGAACTCCGGCCACCAAATTCTTTTCTCTGCTTTCCTGAGTTCCACATTCGGCTCGAGCCCTTATCAAGGCGAAAAAAAACGCGGCCGACGTTCAACGCCGGCCGCGTTTCGCGAAAAAAATCAGGCCTTCTTCTTGTCGTCCTTCTTGGCGTCCATCGTGGTGCAGCCGCCCTTGCCCTTGCAGGAATTCTTGCCCTTGCAGCCCTTGTCGGAGGTCTTGCAGCCGCCTTCGCCGGCGCAGCCATTCTTGCCCTTGCAGTCATGCTTGCCCTTGTCGGCTTTGGCTTTCTCTTCCGTGCCGGCCTTGGTCTCGGCGGCGAAAGCTTTGCTCGCGAGCGAGCCGGCATAGAGACCGGCGATGGCCGCGGACGTGATGAGGAGACGGGTGGACTTGTTCATATCGATATGTTTTTGGGTTGGAGAGACGCCAGGTGCGGGCAACCCGCCCACCTTGCTGGAGTCTTACGTTGGAGAATCAACGCGGGGGGATATTCCCGGGATGTTATTATATTTTCAAGTGCGGATTCGGCGGAGGGGGAGCGCACCTGCCCCCGTTCGCGCTCAGTCCGGAGCGACCGAGGGCGGCGCGCTCCCCGGTTCACACGACGCGATCCACCAGCGGTTCGCCGCGCTGGAACGCCGCGAGATTCTGCAGGAAATGCTCCACGATCCGCTCGTCCTGGTCGTGGTGGCCGCCGGCGGTGTGCGGCGTGACGTAGCAATTCGGCGCGGTCCACAGCGGGTGATCCTTCGGCAGCGGCTCGGGATCAAAGACGTCGAGATAGGCCGCCCCGAGCCGGCCCGATTGCAACGCCTCGAGCACCGCGCCCTGATCGACCGTGGTGCCGCGACCCACATTATAGAAACGCGCGCCCGGCTTCAGGCCCGCGAGCCGGCGGGCGTTGACGTAGTTCCCGGTGCTGGCGTTTTCGGGGAGAATGTTGACGATGTGATCCGCCGTCGCGAGCGCGCTGCTCACGCTCTCTTCCGGAATGATCCGCACGCCGCGCTCGCTGCGGGTCTGCCGGCGCACCGCGACGACGTTCATGTTAAAGGGTGCGAGCAACTCCACCAACCGCCGCCCGATCGCGCCGTAGCCGAGCAGGAGCACGGTCTGGCCGTTGAGCAACCGCGAGTCGTAGCGCCGCTGCTCGTAATGCCACGCGTGATCGTTCAACTGGTCGCGATGCGAAGGCAGGAGCTGGCGGCCGAGCGCGAGCATCATCGCGAGCACATGCTGCGCGCACGGATCGGCGAAGACGGTCGAGACATTCGAAAACGCGGCGCCGCGCGCGCGCAACGCTTCCTGAAACTCCGGCGTGTCGTAGCGCGTGTAGCCCGCGGTCGTGACCTCGACCCAGCGCAGCTTCGGCAGCGTCATGCACTGCTTCGCGTCGGGCTGGCCCAACGCCACGTCCGCCATCGGCAGCGACGGATCGGCCCCGCCCGCGGCGAGGACGGAGGTCGAGGCGTTCGATGCATAGACGACGTTGTGCTGCTGAGTGCCCTCGGCGAGCCGGCGCATCACGGCGTCGGAAAATTTTGCGTTGCACCAAATCGTGAGGGCGGGGGCGGCAGGCGCGGTCATGACGGAAAACTTCGCGAGCGCACCCGTCGCGGCAAGGAAAACGTGCGACCACCGGGGAGCTTGCGTTGACCGACCGCCGCGGCCAGAACCACGCCCGGCGCCATTTCCAGCATGGAAGCTCTCATTACCCTCATCGGCTTGGGTCTGTTCTTGGTGCTCATCGTCTTTCCGATTTGGGCGATCGTGCGCCTCAATTCGCTGGGTCGCGAAAACGACGCGCTCGCCAGCCATCTCAGCCAGGTCGAAGCCGATCTCCGGGAAACGCGGGCGAAAGTAGCGTTGCTGGCGAACCGGCCCTCCACCGCAGCGCCCGCGCCGGCCGTTGTCGCGACACCGATGCCGGTCGCACCCCCGGCCCCACCCGCGCCGCCGCCACCCGAAGCAGCACCGATCGCTCCTTCGGTAATCACTGCTGCGTCGGTGATCGCGTCGGCGGCGCCGGCCGCGCCACTGGCCGCCGCGCCCGATCCCATCATTTCAAGCGCGCCGCCGCCCCTGCCGCCGCCTCCACCACCACTGCCGGTTCACCCTGTGGCCGAGACACCACCGGCCCCGTCGGTCGAAGAACCACCGCTGCTGCCGCCGGTGATGGCACCGGAGATCCAGCCACCGGCCCTCGCCCCGATGCCGGCATTTTTGTCGGAAGCGGCGGCCGCTGCTTCCGCGCCCGCGGGCGCTTTCAAACTCCCGCCGCGCCCGGAGCGGCCCGAGCCGCCCCCCGCCTCACCCATCAACTGGGAGCAGTTCATGGGCGTGAAACTCTTCGCGTGGCTTGGCGGACTCGCCGGCCTGCTCGCCGTCGGCTTCTTCGCCAAATACTCTTTCGAGCATAATTGGATCCCGCCCGAACTGCGCATGGCGATCGGTTTCCTGTTCGCAATCGGGCTGGTGATCGGCGGCCTCAAAATCGATCGCGTGCGCTACGCGGTCGGCGCGCAGACGCTGATCGCGACGGGCATCGTCAGCCTCTACACGATCACGTTCGCCTGCCGCGCAATTTACCATTTCGCCTTCTTCGGGCCGGTGCCGACGTTCCTATTGATGGTGCTGGTGACGACCACCGCTTTTCTGCTCGCGGTGCGGCTCGAGGCGCAGGTCATCGCGGTGCTGGGAATTTTGGGCGGCTTCCTGACCCCGCTCCTCGTCAGCACCGGGCAGGACAACCCGCTCGGGCTCTTCGGCTACATCGCGTTGCTCGACGCGGGTCTTGTCGCCGTCGCACTGCACCGCCGCTGGCTTTACCTCGTGCCACTCGGCGCGCTCGGGACGATCATCATGCAGATCGGCTGGGCCGTGAAATTTTTCGAAAACGATCCGTCCCGCCAGGGGACCGTCGCCGTGATTGTCTGCCTCGGGTTTGCCGCGCTGTTCCTCGGCGCGACCATCTTCGCGCGCCGCCGCGAATGCAGCGCACCCGAACTCACCTGGTCCGCGATCCTCATGGCCTGCGTGTGCTATGGGTTCGGGGTCTATTTGGTCGACTTCCCCGTCGTCGGCACGCGCGTTGGGCTGCTGTTTTTGTTCGCGCTGCTCGCCAACGTTTGCCTGCTGACGCTCGCGTGGTTCGAGGGCCTGGCCCCGCTCGTCGCGCTCGCCGCCGCCGGCACGGCGCTGCTGCTGGGCAAATGGGGCGCGGAGATTTTCACGCCAGGGATGGCGCCGACGGCGATGGGCGTGTGCCTCGGTTTTTGCGCGTTTTTCCTCGCAACCTATTTTGCCGCGCGGCGCTTCGGACGGGCGGCGCGCGAAATCACCTGGTCGGCCGTCGCGCTGCCGCTCGTGGCGTTTGGCTTCGCGCTGTTTTTCTTGAAGTATCCGGAAATCGGCGCGCGGGTCGGGCTGTTCTATGCGTTCGTGCTCGCGGCAACACTTTGCCTGTTCGTGCTCGCGTGGTTCGAGCCGCTGCCGGTGCTCGTCGGGGGGGCCGCCCTCGGCGTCGCTCTCGTGCAAGCGGTCTGGCTCTCGGCGAATTTCACCGCGGCGCTCGCCCCGACCGCGATGGGAATCTGCCTCGGGTTCTGCACGTTGTTTCTCGCGGCGTATCTGGCCGCGCGCCGCGGCGGCCGCCGCGCAAAGGAAGTCACGTGGGCCGCGGTCGCCCTGCCGATCGTGGCCTTTGGCTTTGCGTTTTTCTTCCTCGCGAGCCCGGCAGTGGCGGCGCGGCCGGGCATGCTGTTCACGTTCGTGCTCCTCGCCGATGTGATGCTACTCGTGATCGCGTGGTGCGACGAGGAGATGCCGCAACTCCATCTCGTCGCCGGCGCCGCGGTGTTCGTGCTGCTCGCGGCGTGGACGGGCGGACGCCTCACGGCGCCGCTGCTGCCGTGGGCGCTCGCGTTTTACCTGCTGCACGCGGTGCTGCACACGGCGTTTCCCCTGCTCCTCGAACGCCATCGTCCCGCCGCCGCGCCCGCATGGTGGAGCCAGCTTTTCCCGCCGATGGCGCTGCTGCTGATGCTGCTGCCACTCTTCAAACTCGAGGCGCTCTCGATCATTTTCTGGCCCTGCGTGCTCCTCGTCGATCTGATCGCGATCGCGCTGGCGGTGGTCACGGCCTCGATCGCAGCGGTGGGCGTGGTGCTCGTGCTCACGCTGATCGCGACGGGCGTGTGGATTTTCCATGTGCCCGCGACCGTCGCCGCCGCGCCGTCGCTCCTGCTCGTCATCGGCGGCTTCGCGGTGCTGTTTTTCGCGGCGGGAATATTCCTCGCGCGCAAATTCGGCGACCAGCTCACGGCCGCCGTGGGCGACAACAAGTTGCCGGCGTTCCTCGGCAACCCGCGCGCGCAAATCCCCGCGTGCTCCGCGCTGCTGCCGTTTCTGCTGCTCATCATGATGACCGCGCGGCTGCCGCTCGGGAATCCCTCACCCGTCTTTGGGCTCGCGCTGCTGCTGGTCGTGATGGTGCTTGGACTCGCGGCGATTTTAGAACTCGAGTGGCTCCCGGCGTGCGCGCTCGCCGGCGTGGCGGGGCTCGAATACTCGTGGCGCGCCCGGCACTTCGCCGTCGAAGACATCACCGTCCCGCTGGTGTGGTATCTCGCCTTCTACACGATCTTCGCGGCCTATCCGTTTGTATTTCGACGCCGCTTCCTGCCGCGCATCGGACCGTGGGCGGTGGCGGCGTTCGGTGGCGTCGCCCAATTTCCGCTCGTGTATCGGCTCGTGCAGGGAGCCAGCCAGAATCAGGCGCCCCACCTTCTCGGCCTCCTGCCGGCGCTTTTCGCCGTCGCGCCACTGCTGAGCCTCGTCGTGATTTTGCGTTCCCCGACCGCCAACGCGCGCGCGCGGCTCAATCAGCTCGCGCTGTTTGGTGGCGTCGCACTGCTGTTTATCACGCTGATTTTTCCGATTCAATTCGAGCGCCAGTGGCTCACGCTTGGCTGGGCGCTCGAGGGCGCGGCGCTGCTGTGGCTGTTTCACCGCGTGCCGCACCCGGGCCTACGCAGCGTCGGCGCGGTGCTGCTCGTGACAGCGTTCGCGCGGCTCGCGCTCAACCCCGCCGTCTTCCAATACCACGCGCGCAGCAGCACCGCGATCTTCAACTGGTATCTCTACAGCTACGGCCTCGTCACCGCCTGCCTTTTCACCGGCGCGCACCTGCTCGCCCCACCGCGCGCCCGCGTGCTCGGCCTCCACACCCCGCCACTGCTCAATACCCTTGGCACCGTGCTCGCATTTTTTCTCCTAAACCTCGAGATCGCGGACTTCTTCAGCGCGCCGGGTCAGCGCGTGCTCGCGTTTCAGTTTTCCGCCAGCTTCGCGAGCGACATGAGCTACACGATCGGCTGGGCGCTGTTCGCGCTCGGGCTGCTGCTCGCCAGCATTTGGCAACACACCCGCGCCGGCCGCTACGCCGCGATCGCGCTGCTCAGCATCGCACTGCTCAAACTTTTCTTCCACGATCTCGCGCGGCTCGACGCCCTCTACCGGATCGGCGCGCTCTTTGCCGTCGCGGTCATCGCCACGCTCGCCTCGTTTGCCTATCAACGCTTCCTCCCGGCCAATGAGAAAAAATCTTAATTTGTCGCGCGCCTTTCGCCTTAGATGGAGGGCGTTGCCCGCCATGCGTGTCACCCTCGCGGTCGCCCTCGGCGGTCTCGCCGCCCTCGCTTCCCTCCGCGCCCTCGAGCCCACCGAGTGGAAAAACCGCCAGCCGCTGTCCGTCGAAAGCGCCGGCCTCGTGAAGCTCGCACTGCCGCCGGAAACGCTCGGTCTCGCGCGCGCCGGCCTCGAGGATTTGCGCCTGCTTGATCCGGCGGGGCGCGAGGTGCCGTTTGTCTTCACGCTCCCCGCGCCCGCGGTGCCGGCCCTGACGCGCACCCCGCGCGTCTTTCAAACCACGCTCGCCAATTCGACCACGGAGTTGCTCATCGGCACGGACACGACCACGCCGCTCGAGTCGCTCACGCTGACGACACCGGCGCCCGCCTTCCTGAAAGCCGCGCGGCTCGACCTCTCGAACGACGGCGAGCAGTGGGAAACGCTCGCGGAGGGCGCCGTGCTCTTCCGTCAATTCGGTGCCGAGCAACTCCGCTTCGATCTCAAACGGCGCACCGCCTCGCACCTGCGCGTCCGCATCGACGACTCGCGCTCCCGCACCGTGCCGTTCACGGGCGCGACGCTGCACCTCGCCGGGTCCACGCCACCCGAAGTCACGACACCGATCACCGTGCGCGTCGTGCGCCGCGAGGAATTCGCCGGCGAATCCGTGCTCACGCTCGATCTCGGCGGCGCGAATGTCCCGCTCGCGAGCCTCGAGTTCGCCACCGCCGAATCGCTCTTCGCGCGAACGCTGACCTTCGCAACGCGCGAACTGCGCGACGAGACGGCCGTCGAGCGCACGCTCGCCACCGGCTCGATCTGGCGCGTCGCCGCCGAGGGCGTGCCCGCGACGGCGCGGCTCGACGTGCCGCTGCATTTGGTCACGCCCTCGCGCGAATTACTCGTGCACCTCACGAATGGCGACAGCCCGCCGCTCGCGATCGACGGCGTCACCGCGCGCCAGCGGCCGCGATGGCTCGTGTTCCGCGCCGCCGAACCCGGCACCTACGCCGTGCTCACGGGCCACGCGCAGATCGCCGCGCCGCGCTACGACCTCGCCTCGCTCGCGACCGCGCTGCGCGACACGCCGCCCACCGGGCTCATCCCCGGCCCGGCGGCGCCGAATCCCGGTTATCACACCGTCGACACCTTGGCCGACACGCCCCTGCGCGGCGCCGCGATCGATCCGGCGGCGTGGGGATTCCGCAAACCAGTCCAACTTACCGCCGCCGGTGTGCAGCAACTCGAACTCGATCTCGATGTGCTCGCGCGCGCGCAATCCAGCTTCGCCGATCTCCGGTTAGTGCGCGACGGCGCGCAGGTGCCCTACCTCCTCGAGCGGCCCGCGCTCTCCCGGTCCCGTCCGCTCGCGATCACGCGCGACGACGATCCGAAGCAGCCACGTCTCAGCCGCTGGCAAATCAAACTCCCGCGCGCCTCGCTGCCGATCACGCGCCTAACCCTCACCTCGTCCACCGCGCTCTTTCAACGCCACCTCCGGCTCTTCGAAAAGATTTCCGATGACCGCCGCGGCGAAATGGTCGAGCGCACCCTCGCCGACGCCGACTGGAGCCACACGCCGGGCGACGCGCGTTCGCTGACGCTCGGTTTCTCTTCCCCGCCCGCGACCGACACATTTTCCCTTGAGACCGACAACGGAGACAATCCGCCCATCGTGCTCGCGTCCGCATCGGCCGCCTATCCGGTCGCGCGGCTGCTGTTTAAGACCGAGCCCATCCCGAACGCGCTCGCGGAGAACTTGTCGAATCCGCCCGCGGTGAGCTCGTCGAATCCGTCGAACGGGCCCGGCTCCCTCGCGCTTTATTACGGCCAGCGCTCCGCGTCGGCCCCGCGCTATGATCTTTCGCTGGTCGCGGGACAGATTCTCGCGGCGGAAAAATCCGTGGCGTCGCTCGGCGCCGAGGAACAGGCGCGGGCCGCGGGTTGGTCCGGCCAACCGCTCGCGGGCGCGCGGGGCGACGTGGTGTTCTGGAGCGTGCTGGCGCTCGTCGTGGTGGGCCTGCTCGCGATCGTCGCGAAACTGCTGCCGAAACCGCCGTCGGCGACGGGGTGAACGACGGGGCCCGGGGAGGGCCGCGACGTCACCGCGACGCTAGCTCGAGCCAGACGGTGTGCGGATATTCGGCGTTGCCGAGCGTGAGGGCGTGCGCGACGGCGGTGCGGAAGCGCACCTTGCCGCCGAACGAAATGCGCGCGTCGATGTTCAATCCGTGTCGCAGCAGATCGTCGTCCGCCATATACTCGATCTGAAACGGGATCGTGCCGCCCTTGGGTCCGTGGATGGTCTGCTCGGCGATCACCTGCGGGACCGGTTCGACTTTCGCGCGGTCGCCGAGCGGCAGATCTTTTTTCGCCACGGCGCGCATCAGCTCGGTTCCGGAGAGATCGACCACGCGCACGACCACGACGGCATCGGGAGGCAGCGCGATGTCAGAGCGAAATTCCACCGTGCCGTTCACCGTGCGATGCGGATCGCCCTCCTGGGTGACTTCGATGTGGGAACAGCCGGCGGCGAAGAGCGCGGCGCACGCGGCAAGGAAAAAGAGCGGGGAGGTTTTCATGCGGAAAGGGTTTCGGGGGTGGACCCGCCGGGGCGGGCGGCGCACCGCACCGTTTCGGCGCGGGCGTTGAACTCGGCCAGCAACTCCGTGTGCTCGCGGGCCTCGGCGCCGTTGGCGTGGACGAGGCCGCGGGCGAACGGCGGTTGCTCGCCGGGCTCGTCCAGCCACTGGCGCCACCCATAGCCGACCACCGCCGGGTGTCGAGCCGCGCGCTCCAGCGCCGCCCGGCCGCGGCGCAGCATCCGCTCGACCGTGGTCACCCGCCGCAGCGCCCGCGCCAGCTCCGAGCCGGCCGACGGGCGTAAAAAGTTTTCGTCCACCCAGCACACGTCGTCCGCGATCACCGGCCCTGTCGCCGTCCCGCTCGCCGCGATCGCCGGCAGCTCGTTCCAGTCCACGAGCGGCACATCGACCGCCGGATAAACGCCCTCTCCGCGGACGTTTTCGCCCGCCGGCCCCGCGCTCCGCGCGCCGAGCACGAGGTGATTCGGATCGCCGGCGCGAATCGCTTCGCCCGCACTCGTGAAGTAGCGGTGGGCGAACTCGCGCGTCCAGCGCCCCTGATCGCGCAGGTAGCCGCGCGTCGCGAACCCCTGTTCGGTGCGCGTCAGTTCGCGCACGACTTCCTTGTTTGCGAGCGGCGCGCCCCACGCCCGCGCCACCGCCGCGAGTTTTCCGCCGTGCAACGCGAGCACGAATTCCCATGCCGCATGATACGCCGCAAAACTCGGTTCGAGGCTCAGGCAAATCTGGAGCAGCGTCGGCCGCACCCGCGCCGGCGGTTTCGCCTCGGCCATTGCACCCGCCTTGAGCTCTGTCGCAGGGTGCGGCTGCGCCCAGCCCAGGGCGTCATCCGCCAGCCAGCCGAGCAGCGCGCGATCGGTTACCCGGGGCGCGCAGGCCACGAGGGCGTGCTCCGCCGCGCGCCGCGCCCAGTCCGGATCGAACACATCCGGCAAGCGCGCGCCGGGCGCATGGATGAGCGTGCCCGCGCGGCAAAAATCCACCGTGGCCACAAACGCCAGTCCGTCCGCGCGCGCCGTGCCGTCGCCGCCCGCCCCGGCGACGTTGAAACCCCAGCGCCGGAGCCGCGCCGCCGCATTGGCGTCCGGCGCGACAAACGGCGCGAGGCTGCTGTCCCCGGCGACGGGCACGCTCGCCCGCACGCCGTGCACCGCCTTGCAGAAAAACGGACGATCCTCCGCGTCGACGAGCCACCAGCGGCCGGCGGCATCGGGGACGGCGCGGACAAATCCCGCCGCGCCGCGCGCAAGATCCCAGCGGAGTTCGCCCGGATTCGGCGCGGTCGGGGTGGCATCGCCAGCGTGGGGCATCGCGCGCGAAGCTGGCGCGGCGGCCCGAAAAAGGAAAGCGCGCAGTGCGGCGCCCGGAATTTAGCCGCAAAAAGGCACAGAAATAATCTGCCGGGCAGTCGTAAGATTTCCGCGCGCCTCATTTGCCGGCAAATTCTTGGGGCCTTCTTGCGGCCAAAAATTCCGAGACTTTTTAGGAGCGGCCACGGCTTGCGTAACGTTCGCCCCACCGTAGCGTCTCGCCTCCCCTCATGCGTTACCCACGATTTCTTCGCCTCACCGCGCTCGTCGCGGCGGCCCTGCTCACCTCGCACGTCACCGCCTTCGCGCAAGAAGACGAGAAGGACGACGACACAACCAAGCCCACCGGAAAAATCCGCGATGCCGGCACGCGCCTCGCCGCAGCCGAAATCAGCCCCGCCTCCGAGGAAGGCACCCGTGCCCTCAACCGCATGCGGCTGGCCCCCGGCCTCGTCGCCAAGCTCTGGGCCGCCGAGCCCATGCTCGCGAATCCGGTGGCGTTCAACTTCGACGAACGCGGCCGCATCTTCGTGGCCGAGACCTACCGCTATCGCTCCAGCGTGCTCGATATCCGCGACTACATGTGGACGCTCGAGTCCGAGCTCGCCACGCGCACTGCCGAGGAGTGGCTGGCCGTGGTGAAGCGTAACTTCGGCGATGCCGGCCTCAAGGAGCTCTCGATCGAAAGCGAACGCATCCGCCTGCTTGAGGATACGAAGCACACGGGCGTCGCGGACAAATCCACCCTCTACGCCGAGGGTTTCAACACCCCGCTCGACGGCATCGCCTCCGGCATCATGGCGCGCCGCGGCCAGGTCTGGTTCACCAACATCCCCAATCTCTGGAAATTCACGGGCGAAAACAAAGCGGAGACCCGCACCGCGATCAGCACGGGCTATGGCGTGCGCTTCAACTTCACCGGCCACGATCTCCACGGCCTCACGTTTGGCCCGGACGGAAAAATCTATTTCAGCATCGGTGATCGCGGCGCGCACGCCACCGCGCCGGACGGCAGCGTCGCCGACACCCCCGACAGCGGCGCCGTGTTTCGGAGCAACCCCGATGGGTCTCAGCTCGAGCTCTTCGCCACCGGCCTCCGCAACCCGCAGTCGCTCCTCTTCACCGAAAACGGCGACCTCTTCACCGGCGACAACGACTGCGACCAGGGCGACGAGGAACGTCTCGTGCACGTCATCGAAAACAGCGACAACGGCTGGCGCGTCGGCTATCAGTTTCCCCCGCTCGGCAAAAACAGCCCGTGGCTCCGCGAGAAAATGTGGACGCCCCGCCACGAGGGCCAGGCGAACTTCATGATCGCCCCGATCTGCAATATCGAAGACGGCCCCTCGGGCGTCGCGTATTATCCCGGCACCGGCCTGAACGATTCCTATCGCGGCAACATTTTCGTCACGCACTTCAAGGGCAGCATCGCGCGCAGCGGCATCTACACTTACACTGTAAATCCGAACGGCGCCGGCTACGCCATCGCGACCGCGAAACCCTTTCTCCAAGCGGCGCTCCCGACCGACGTGCGCTTCGGCCCTGACGGCCGCCTGTATGTTTCCGACTGGGCCGACGGCTGGCCGAAATCCAAACGCGGCCGCATCTACACCATCAGCGATCCCCAGCACGAGAACGACGCGATCATCAAGGAGACCGAAAAGATCATCGGCGGCGATTGGACGAAGAAATCCAACGACGAACTCACCACGCTGCTCGCTCACCCCGATTGGCGCGTGCGGCTCGAAGCCCAGTTCACCCTCGCCGAGCGCGGCGAACCGAGCATCGCGCTGCTCGCCAAAGTGGCCGCCGCTGCCCCGATCGGCTACGCGCGCTTCCACGCCGTGTGGGGCCTCGGCCAGCTCGCTGCCAAATTCCCCGCCGCCCTCGCGCCGCTCCGCCCGTTTGTCACGAACTCCGATCCCGAAGTCCGCGCCCAATCGATCAAGGTTCTCGGTGATCACGGCGCCGCCGATCAGGCCGACGCCTTCATGGCCGCGCTCAAGGACGAGAACAACCGCGTGAAATTCTTCGCCGCGCAATCGCTCGGCAAACTCAAGTCCGGCGCCGCCGCGCCCGCCCTCCTCGTCGCCCTCGGGGCCAACGCCGACAAGGACGAATATCTCCGCCACGCGCTCGTGATGGGACTCGTCGGCGGCAACAACCTCGGCGCCCTGACCGCCGCCATCCGCGACGAATCCCGTTCGGTCCGCCTCGGCGTGCTCCTCGCGTTCCGCCGCCTCGGGAATGCCGCGGCCGCCAAATTCCTCGCTGACTCCGATCCGATGATCATCCGCGAGGCCGCCCTCGCGATCAACGACGCGCCCATCAACGCCGCGCTCCCCGCCCTCGCCGCGCTCATCACGACCCCGAGCACCGACGAAAATGTGATGCTCCGCGTCATCAACGCCAACTTCCGCCTCGGCACGCCCGCGCATGCCGCGGCGATCGCCGCCTACGCCGCCCGCGCGGAAGCGCCCGCGTTTCTCCGCGCCGAGGCCGTCGCACAGCTCGCGAACTGGCCCAAACCGCTGCAGCGCGATCGGCTCGTCGGCGTTTATCGTCCACTCGTGGAAAAAACCCGCGACGCCTCTGTCGCCGTCAACGCCCTCAACCCGATCCTCGCCGCGTTGCTCGATCCCAAATCGCCCGAGGCCGTGCTGACCGCCGCAATCACCGCGGTCGAGTCGCTCAAGCTCACCGGCGCGTCCGACGCGCTCTTCGCGCTCGTCCGCACCGAGACCGCGGGCGCCACGCCGCGCGCGGCCGCCCTCCGCGCGCTCGACACCCTGAAGGATTCCCGCCTCGCCGCGGCCGTGAAAATCGCCGGCGGCCAGAAGTCCGCCACGATGCGCGCCGCCGCTCTCCCCATCGCGAGCCGCCTCGCCCCCGCGGAGTCCGCGCCCGTGCTCGCCGGCGTCATCGCCAACGGCAGCCTCGAGGAGCAGAAAACCGCCTTCCGCGCCCTCGGCGCGCTCAACGTCCCCGAGGCCGACGCGATTTTCGTCGATCAGTTGACGAAGCTCGCCGCCGGCCAGGTGAAGCCTGCGTTGCAGCTCGAACTCGTCACCGCCGCCGCCACGCGCAGCGAACCCGCCGTGAAAAAACTCCTCGCCGATCGCGATGCCGCCATTGCCCGGGACCCCGATCCGCTCGCGCCCTACCGCATCGCGTTGGAGGGCGGCAGCCGGATCCGTGGCGAAAAAATCTTCAACAACCAGCCCGTTATGGCCTGCGTGCGCTGTCACCGCATCGGCAACGAAAGCGGCGGCGAAGCCGGCCCGAATCTCGCGGGCATCGGCGAAAAACATCCGCGTGAATATCTGCTCGAGTCCGTCGTGAAGCCCAACGCCAAGATCGCCCCCGGCTTCGACACGGTCGTCGTTACGCTCAAGGCCGGCGGCGTCGCCGCCGGCACCGTCGCCAGTGAAACGGCCGACTGGCTCAGCCTGCGCGACACCGAGAACAAACTCCACGAGGTGAAAAAATCGGACATCGCCAAGCGCGAAGGCGCGCCCTCCTCGATGCCGGAAATCTTCGGTGCGATTCTCACGAAGTCGGAGCTCCGCGACGTGATCGAATATCTCGCCACCTTGCGCGACCGCCCCGACCGCCCGCTCGACGACAGCATCCCGCGCGCGCTCCGCGGCATCGCGGCGAAGTAAGCCGGCCGGATTCCATCGCGGAAATCCGGAAGGGCGGAAAGGCGAAAGCGGTTCCTCGGACGCTGCCCGTCCCAGGGGTCGGCCGTTCCTACTCGCTCCGGTCTGCTCCGCGATTCAGCGCTTTCGCGCCTGCGCGATTAATTTCTGGGGGCCTAAATGACAGCACCGTCATCTGCGCCGGGCCGTCCCCGTCATGTCGATCCGGTATGATTTCGTCGCACCTCACTCCTCCCACTCTGTTGCTCCCAATGAAAACGCTGTTCCGTCCCCTGCTCGCCGCCGCCGTGTTCGCGTTCGCCGCTCCCTTTGCTTCGTCCAGTTTTGCCGCGGAGAAAGCGGAAAAGAACGAGGAGAAATCAGAAAAGGATGCGCCCAAGGGCTCAATCCGCCCGACCGGCGATTTGACCACCGCGCAGATGGCCGCGCTCGCGAAAGTCTCCTTCACTGATGCACTCAAGACGGCGCTGGCCGCCGCGCCCGGCGTGGTCGTGAAAGCCGAGCTCGAAGTCGAGGATGGCAATCTGCAGTTCTCCTTCGAAATTGTCGGCGCCGACAAAAAGACCACCGAGGTCGAGATCGACGCGGGCAACGGCAAGGTGCTCGACGTCGACAAGGGCTGAGTGGAGCCGCACGCGCAGCTTGTCGTCCCCGCGCCGGCGTCTCACGCTGCCGAGATGCGCCTCCTCGTCGTCGAAGACGAAAAAAAGATCGCCGCGTTCGTCCGCAAGGGCCTCGCCGAGGCGGGTTTCAACGTGACGGTCTGCCATCGCGGGGACGACGCGCTCGTGCTGGCCGGCTCCGAACGCTTCGACGCGCTCGTGCTCGACATCATGCTGCCCGGTCGCGACGGGCTCAGCGTTCTCCGCCATCTCCGCGAGGCGCGCAACACCGTGCCCGTGATTCTGCTCACCGCGCGCGACGGACTCGCCGAGCGCGTCGAGGGCCTCAATCTCGGCGCGGACGATTATCTCACCAAGCCGTTTTCCGTCGATGAACTCATCGCCCGCCTCCGCGCCGTGTGGCGCCGGCTCTCCGGCGAGGGCCTGAGCCTGCTGAAATACGAGGACCTCATCCTCAACCTCACCACGCGTGAGGTCCGCCGCGCCGGAAAAAAAATCGAGCTGACGGTCCGCGAATTCGCGCTGCTCGAATACCTCATGCGCACCCCCGGCCGCGTGCACACGCGGACGCAGCTCTGCGAACACGTCTGGGATTACCATTTCGATCCGGGCACGAACCTCGTCGACGTGGGCATCCAGCGGCTCCGCCGGAAAGTCGACGACGGCCATGCCATCCCGCTCGTGCACACCGTGCGCGGCGTGGGCTACACGCTCAAGGCCAGCGCATGAAGACCTGGTCCCTGCGCGCGCAGCTCACGTTTTGGTCCGCGCTCATCACGGCGTTCACGCTGGTGATCTTCGGCCTGCTGGCGGCGGCGACGCTCTACGGCGAGCAAATCGAGGAGGTGGATCGCCATCTCGCGGCCAACGCCAAGGAGTTTGTGGCCCACGCCGCGCAGAAAAATTCCACCGAACTCGCCGAACTCATCCGGCACGACGACGAGCCGCATTTCGGCTTCGCGTTCTTCACCGACGACCGCGTGGTGGGCGGCGAGCCCCGGGCGCTGGTCGAGCGGCTCGTGAACCGCACTCCGCGGAAAAAATTCACCACGCTCCGGCTCGACGACAAATTTCTCCGCCTCGGTTATTTTCCCGCGGGCGAAAATCGCGCCCTGCTCGTGGCCATCGATCTCGGGCATGTCATCCATTCGGTCTTCGAGCTCGGGCGCGCCTACCTGCTCGCGCTGCCGGTCGTGTTGATTATCATCGCCGCCGGCAGTTGGTGGATGGCGCGCCGGGCGCTCGCGCCCATCGTCGCCATCACCGCGGCCGCCGGCGCCGTCACGGCCGACAAGCTCTCAACGCGGCTGCCCGCGCCCCCGGCCCGGGACGAAATCGCGCGGCTCACCTCCGTCCTCAACGACATGTTCGACCGCCTCGAGCGGAGCTTCGAGCAGGCCCGCCGCTTCAGCGCCGACGCCTCGCACGAGCTGCGCACGCCGCTCACGATCCTGCGCGGCGAGATCGAAGGTGCGTTGCACGCCGGCGGCGGCACGGACCAGGAAAAAACCCTCGTGAGTTTGCTTGAGCAGGTCGGCGGCCTGCAAAAAATCGCCGATAATCTCCTGCTGCTTTCGCGGTTCGACGCGGGGAGAAATCCGGTGCTGCTCGCGCCGCTCGATTTCACCGCGCTCGTCGCCGATACCGTCGAGGACGCCGAGTTGCTCGCGGCGCCCGCGGGCCTGAAGGTTTCCGCTGATCTCGCGCCCAACGTGCGCGTCGCGGGCGATTCCGTGCTGTTGCGCCGCCTGTTGCTCAACCTCGTCGACAACGCCGTGCGCTACAACCGGCCCGGCGGCGAGGTGCGGCTCTCGCTGCACCGGGAAAATTCCACTGCGGTGCTCGCACTTGCGAACACCGGCCCCGGCATCCCGGCGGAGCGCAACGGCGAACTCTTCCAGCGCTTCTTCCGCCTCGCCGCCGATCGCAACCGCGCCACCGGCGGCAGCGGCCTCGGCCTCAGCCTCTGCCGCGAAATCGCGGCCGCCCACAGCGGCCGCATCACCCTCGCCCGCAACGAAGCCGACTATACGGAGTTCGCCGTGACGCTGCCAGCGGAGTGAGTTGGCGCACCGCGCTTTCTTGGGGGACGCGGCGAGGGCGCCGCGCCTCCCACTCGATCCCGTCAAGCTCAGTTGCTGCGTCTCGCCGTCGCGAGCGACTGCACCAGCTCCTCGAGATCGGCATCGCTCCAAGGTTCGTCGCGCTTCGCGGTTTCGACCCGCGCCTCGGTCACGGTCGCGACCGTCACCGGATCCGCGTCCTGGCCCCACGAGCGCCGGATGAACGTGAGCACGCCGGCAATCGCCTCGTCGTTGAGCGCCGCTTTCCACGGTGGCATGATCAAATTCTCCTGCGATTTTCCGCAGAGCACGATGCGCGCGAGCACCCGCGAGTCGCCGAGCACCCAACGTGAATAGAGCAATGACGGCGCGAGGCCCGGGAGACCTTGGCCGTTCGGCTGGTGACACGCGGCGCACAACGCCGTGAACTGCGCCCTGCCCTTTTCGAAGAGCGCCTGCTCCTCGGGCGTGAGATCCCGCGCGGCGACGGCCATGCCCGGTTTGCCGGGCCATTTCAAAAACTTGAGCAGGTCCGCCGCCGTCGTGGCATCGGGATGGTCTTTTTCGGCCGCGAGCGCGACGAGCGCCTTCGGCTCCGCCGGCAGACTGCCGACGAACGTGCGGACATCGCCGCCGCGTCCGCCGCCAAGCCCACCGCGTCCACCGGCCGCACCCGGACCGCTGGCCACGCCCGGACCGCCCGGGCCGCCGCGGCCCGCGCCCACCACCGGCGCACCCGCGCCGGCGCCCGCCGCTCCGGGAGTTGCACCCGCACCCCGGCCAGCTCCCGCCACACCACCGGGACCTCCCCGTCCGCCGCCGCCAGCGCGGCCTTCCGACTTCGGGAGAAAATGCCGCACGCCCGCCAGTAATTCCTTGCGCGCCCACGCCTGCGTGGTCTTGGCCGTGAGCAAGGAGAACACTTGGTCGATCTTCGCGGCGTCACCGGATTTCAGGACGGCGCTGGTCGCGTAACGCACCGTCTCGCCCGCCGCCGTCGCCGCCGGATTCTGCGCGAGCGCGGCGATCAATTTGAATTCGCGACCGGCGATTCCGCTGACGACCGCGTCGGCCAGGAATGGCTGTTTGCCCGCGACCACGACCAGCGCGGCCAGCGCCGCATCGGCGGCAGCGGTGCGCGCCTCGGCGAGGGTGAGCGCGAGTTGCAGGCGCACGGCTGGCTCCTCGCGTTTCGTCACGAGCGTGGTCAGGTGCGCCACCAGTTCCGGATCGGTTTTCGCAGCGGGCGCCGGGGCTCCCGTCACGGCTGACCCACCCGTCGCCGTGCCGATCGGCGTGCTCTCGATAAAGTTTTCCGACAGCCGCACCGCCGCCGCGACGACCATGCCATCCGTGTCGTCGAGCGCCGCGTTGACGGTTTTGCGGCCGAGCGCGCGCGTGCCGTCGAGCGTCCAGAGTGCCTGCAGGCGCGCTGTCGCGGGTTGGGCGGCATCGACGGCCAGTTTGCTCAACGCGGCCGTGGCCGCGGGATCGCGTTGCTCAACCAGCAGGCGTTGCGCGGTGTCGCGCGTCCAGCCGTTCGCGTCGCCGAGCTTGGCGACGAGTTCCGCGGTCGAGGCCTTCGCGAGGCCGAGATCAAATTTGGCCTTGGGCGCGCCGTCGGGCGTGATGCGCCAGATGCGGCCGAGCGCGAGCGGCTTCTCGAGGCCGCGCTCCTCGATCTGCTTGCGGAGGTAGCTCGTGACGTACGTGCGGTGCTGCAAGACGCCGCGATACAGGTCGACGACGTAGAGCGCGCCATCGGGGCCGTTAAAGAGATTGACCGGTCGGAAGCGCTCGTCGGTCGACGTGAGAAACTCGGTCCCCTCGTAGGCGTTGCCTCCCTTGAGTGAGCCCTCTTTTTCCGTGAGCTTGATCCGTTTGATCAGATTGCCCGAGGGTTCCGCGATAAACACGTCGCCCCGAAACTCCGCCGGAAACAAGGTGCCACGATACACCACCGGGCCGCACGCGGCGGTGACGGCATACATTTTACCGTCCGCATCGAGCGTGCTGTAGCCGCGGTTGATGCCGGGCGTCACGCGCCCGGGCCACACCTTGAGGTTGGCGGGCGCGAGCTGGACGTTGGTGCCGTTGGGCGAAAAATTCGGATTCCGTTTCAGATAGGCCGAGGCGATCGCGTCGACGCGCAACGGATCGCTGTTGCTGTTGTAGTAAATGCGGCCGCTGTCGTCCTGCGAAATGCCCCACTGGCCGCGCGTGATCGTGGCATCGCGTGTGAACTTCGCGCCACCGTCGAAGCGAAAACGCGCCGTGTGGTTCGCCGAGTAAATCCAGTTGTCCATCGACCACATCAGGCCGTTCGCGTTGTGCTCAGGGTTGGTGATGTTGCCGTAATCGGCCGCGATCTCGGTTTTCTGATCGCTCACGCCGTCGTGATTCGTATCGCGAAGGAACCAGAGATGCGGCGGTTCGGCGACGAGCAGTCCGTCGCCCACGAGCGAAATCGCGCGCGGCATGACGAGTTTATCGGCAAACACCGTGCGCTTGTCGAAACGGCCATCGCCATCGGTGTCCTCCAGCACGGCGATCACGCCAACCGGATCGCGTTCGTTGGTCGCGTCCACGTCGGGCATGTAGCCGCGCATCTCGAGCACCCAGAGTCGCCCATCCGGCCCAAACTGCACGGAGATCGGATCGCCGATCAGCGGATCAGTCGCGACGGCCTCGATGTGAAAGCCGGGCGCGATCGTGAACGACTTCAACGCCTGGTCGGGCGTGAGCACGGGGGCCGGCGGGATGATAATGTGCGCGGGCGGCGGGGCCTGGACCTCGCCTTTGCGATCGCCGTTTTGGGCGAGCGCGGGCGCGGTCAGCGCGAGGGAAAACAACAGGGCGCGGGAGGTGCAGCGGAACATCATGGGAGCGAGAACGGCAAGACGTTCACGAGCGGCGAAAGGTGTCAACCGATCCGTGCCTGCCGGCGTTACCGCGCTGGCCCCTGCTTCACTTCCCCGTGAGGCCGAGCAAATGCTCGTCGAACCAGTCCGCTAGCATCGTCACGTCCTTCCGCCACCCGGGATAACTGTGACCCGCGCCGGACTTGACGATCAGCTTAAAGGGCGCGCCGACCTCCTTGCACTTCTGCTCGAAAAGCTGCGACTGGTATAAAGGCACGGTCACGTCGGCGTTGCCCTGGATGAAGCGCGTCAGCGGCATTTTTTTCGCGACAAAGCAAAGTGGTGAAATCCCCGGGCCCCAACTTTGCCGGCCTGCCTGCGTTTCCCACCGAGGCCCGAGCGCGGGGGAATATTTGCGCGTCGGCGGGTAGTCCCAAAAATCCTCGCCAGCCTCGCTCCAGTTCAGAAAATCCGTTGGCGGATAAAAACACGCGACCGCCGGCACCGCCCTGCTGCCGCTGACGCCAAACTTGTCCGGGTCGACACTCCCGCGGGCTGCGTTGGAACGCACAAACCGCACGCCACGGTGAATATCCTCCGCGATTTCTGACACGATGAAGCGCGGCTGCGAGCCGTGCACCACCGCAAAAACCGTGTCGCCGCGATCGAGCAGGGGCTGATCGGTGTGGAGGGAAACGCCGCTGTGACTCGAAACCCAGCCGCCACTCACCATCCACAACACCGCCACGCCGTTTTTCTTCGCCGGCTCAAAGACATCGAGCGTCAGCGCCGGGCCGAACGTGCGACCTTAGACCACCCCTTCCGTGCGCGTGGTTTTCTCGTGCTCTTGGGCAGCGGAGACCCGGAAACGAAAGCAGACCCAGACCAAGGAGGGTAACGAAGAGGCGGTGCTTTTCATTTCAAGGGTGAGCTCGGAAGACACTGAAAAACTTGACCACGGATGACCACGAATAGACCCGAATTTCTTGTCATTCTGAGCGGAGCGAAGAATCCAATGCGATGACGGCCTCGTTGCTCCGCTTGAACATCCGATGGGATTCTTCCCTCCGTTCTGAATCACTGGCCTTGGGACTAATCCCTGTTCACCTGTGCAATCTGTGGCAAAAAATCCGCTCAGTAAGCCCCGCGAATATGCGTTGCGACGTCACGCGTGTAGATCTCCGCGAGCTTCGCGTGCACCGTTGCGCCGAGCGGTGGCAGCGACGACGCCTGCGCATTCGAGCGCGCCTGCTCGGGATTTTTCGCGCCGGGACTGATCACGCTCACCGCGTCGAAATCGAGGCACCAACGCAGTGAGAAATCGGCGAGCGTCTGACCCGCGGGCACGAGCGGCTTCAGCGCCTCGGCGAGCTCGACGCCCTTCACGAAGGGCAGCCCGGCGAAGGTCTCGCCCACATTGAACTGCTGGCCATCGCGATTGAAATTGCGGTGATCGTTTTCGGGAAACGTCATCGTCTTCGTCATCCTGCCCCCGAGCAGGCCGCTCGCGAGCGGCAGCCGGACGAGCAGCGCAACCTTCCGCTGCTTCGCCTCGGCGAAGAGGGTGTGAATCGGTTTTTGGCGGAAAATATTAAAAATGATCTGGAGCGACGCGACGCCGTCCTGCTTCACGCAAAAGTCTGCCTCCTCCATCGACTCCACGCTCACACCGAAGTCGCGGATCTTTCCTTCGCGTTTCAGTTCGCGCACGTGCTCGAAGACTTCGCCGCGCTGCAGGACGTCGAACGGGATGCAGTGAAACTGGGTGAGATCGAGCGCGTCGACACCCAATCGCTGCAGCGACGCCTCCGTGTGCTGCCGCACCCCGGCACGCGTGAAATTCGTCGGCCAGCCCGGCGGATCGAAGCGGCCGAGCTTCGTGGCGACGTATGCCTTGCCTTTCGCCGCGGGCGTTTCCTGCAAAAATTTTCCGATGAGCGTCTCGCTGCGCCCCATGCCGTAAACGTCGGCCGTGTCGAAAAACGTCGTGCCCGCGTCCCATGCCGCGCGGAGCGTGGCGAGCGCGGTCTCATCGCTCACGTTGCCCCACCCCGCGCCAAGCTGCCACGTGCCAAGCCCAACTTCACCCACCGCGCGTCCCGTGCGTCCGAAGATCCGTGTGTTCATCGCACCGCAGCGTGCCGGCGGGGACAATCGACGCAAGCGCGTGAAGGGGCACGGAATAAACCGGCCGCGTCATCGCTCTGCTCTCTGAATGAAAAAATTCCTTCGGTTTTTCGCGTCCGCGCTCGTCGTTCTCACTGGCGCGTTAGCCCGCGCCGCGACGCCTGCTCCCTCCGCTGAGGAAGCTCAGCCGCTCGCCGTCGGAGCGCACACCCCCACTGTCACACTGGTCGACATGGAAGGCGCGAAGGTTGATCTCGCCGCTGCGTTTGCCGAGAAGCCGACGGTGCTCGTCTTCTACCGCGGCAGTTGGTGCCCATTCTGTAACCGCCAGCTCGCGGCGCTCGGCGAACTCGAACCAAAACTGCTCGCGCTCGGCTACCAGATTCTCGCGGTTTCGCCCGACACCGCCGACGGCCTGAAAAAAATGGCCGGCAAAAACAAACTCACCTACCGGCTGCTGTCCGACCAGGACATGGTGGCTTCGAGCGGTTACGGCGTCGCGTTCCGCGTCTCCGCCAAAACGCAAGAGTCCTACCACGGCCACGGCATCGATCTCACCCCGATCCCCGGCGGCGAGGGCACCTGGCTGCCCGTGCCCACGGTCTTCATCGTCGGCCGCGATGGCGTGATTAAATTCGTTTACTCGAATCCTGACTTCAAAGTCCGCCTCTCTAGTGAGTCTTTACTCGCGGCGGCAGAGGCCGCCGCGAAATAATCGGGTTCGCCCGCGAGTCGAACGAAGCGCCGACGCAAAACGCCGACCGCGTGGCTGTAACGGTCGCGTTACCGTTTTCCTGTCGCGCGTGCGTCGGCCGGATCCAACCTCCGGATTTGCGCCTCGCCCCTGAACCCCCACACTCTTCGCCATGCTTTCGCTTCGCCGCCTCTCGATCGCCCTTGCGCTCATGGGGTTTATTTTTTCCGCCCGCGCCGCCACGCCTTCGCACGTCGCAGCCTCGCTCGTCGCGGCTGACGCCACCGTGCAGCCCGGCCACCCGCTGACGGTCGCGCTCCGTCTGGTCCACGACGCGCACTGGCATACCTACTGGATCAATCCGGGCACGGGCTACGCGACCAAGATCGATTGGAAACTTCCCGCGGGCTGGACCGCCGGCGAGATCCAATGGCCCGCGCCGCACCTCCTCAAGGATCACACCGGCGCCACCGTCGGAAACGGATACAACGACGAAGTTTTTCTTCCCGTCACGCTCACGCCGCCCGCCGAGCTCAAGCCCGGCGAAAAAGTCGAACTCAATGCCAGCGCGGAGTGGCTGATGTGCGAGGACGTTTGTATTCCGGGCGACGCGAAGCTTTCCCTCACCCTCTCAGTCGCGGCCGAGACACCGCAGCCCGACGCCGCGTGGAGCGAAAAAATTCGCGCGACCGTCACCGGCCTCCCGCGCACCGATGCCGCATGGAAAATCGTTTCCGCGCAGCGCGACGCAAAAAATATCTCGTTCATGGTCCAGCCGACCGGGCCAGCGAAGGCGACACCCACCGATCTCCATTTTTTCGCCGACGATAATCTCGTCGCCTACGAACTCCCCCAAATCGTGCGGCCAGACGGCCAAGGTGGCTTCGCGCTGACAATGCCCCTTGCGCCTGACAGCCCGAAAGATTCGAAAAAACTGATCGGCGTGCTCACAACCGAAAGCAGTTGGATTGCGGGTAGTGTGCTGCGCGGTCTCCGCGTCGAAACCGATCTCACAGTTGTCGCCGCTGTTGCCGGCCCGACCGATGGTCGGGCTGCATGGCCGGCGACCGGGTCTACAGCAGCACCGGCCGCCACCGGTAGCCTCCTCGGCACGCTCCTTCTCGCCCTCGTCGGCGGGCTCATCCTCAATCTCATGCCGTGCGTCTTTCCCGTGCTCGGCATCAAGAGTCTCGGGTTCGTGAACCAGTCGGGGCAGGACAAAAAGAAAGTCGTGATGCACGGGCTGGTGTTCGCGCTCGGCGTGCTGCTCTCGTTCTGGACGCTCGCCGGCGTGCTCGCGGTGTTGCGCGCAGGCGGCAGCCAACTCGGCTGGGGTTTCCAACTGCAATCGCCCGCCTTCGTCTTCTCCCTCGCGGCCGTGATGCTCGCGTTTGCGATGAACATGAGTGGCGTGTTCGAGTTCGCCCTCGGGGCGACCGCGGTCGGCTCCGAGTTGCAAATGAAGTCGGGCTTCGCCGGCTCGTTTTTCACCGGCGTGCTCGCGACGGTCGTAGCCACGCCGTGCAGCGCGCCGTTTCTCGCGCCCGCGCTCGGCGCCGCGCTCGCGCTCTCGACGATCGAGTCGTTCGCCATCTTCACCGCGATCGCGATCGGGCTCGCCGCGCCGTATTTGCTGCTCTCGATTTTTCCGCAGGCGATCAAGGTGCTGCCGCGACCCGGCGCGTGGATGGAGACGTTCAAGCAGTTCATGGCGTTCCCGCTCTATGCGACGGTCGGCTATCTCGTGTGGGTGCTCGCCGGTCAGACCTCTGACGAGGGCCTGCAAAACGCGCTCTTCGGCCTCGTGCTCGTCGCGCTCGCTGTCTGGATCTACGGACGCTGGACCGCGCCTGGTGCTTCGGCGGGCCGGGTGCGTTTCGGCGTCGTCGGCCTCGTGGTCACCGCCGCGGTCGGCGTTTGGCTTGGCTGGCCGCATGATGCCGCGGCGAAATCCGCCGCGGCGCTCGCCGCTGGCGCGCCGGAAGTGGTCTGGGAACCGTGGAGTCCGGAGGCCGTCGCGAAGCTTCGCGCCGAGGGCCGCATCGTCTACGTCGACTTCACCGCGCGCTGGTGCGCGACGTGCCAGGCGAACAAGAAACTCGTGTTTCATTCCGACGAAGTCCTGAAGTATTTTTCCGCAAAAAAAATTGTGACGCTCCGTGGCGATTGGACAAACAAGGACGCGCGCATCACGAGCGAACTCGCCGCCTACAATCGGAGCGCGGTCCCGTTCAATCTCCTCTGGTTCCCCGGCAAGAACGATCCCGTCATCTTGCCTGAGTTGCTCACGCCAAGCACCGTGCTCGATGCACTCAAGAAGGGTTAGGCCTCCGGCGCCTCCGATCGACCCTCGGGTCTCCACCCCTCCAGCGCGGGGGTAAGACCGGACAGTGAAGGGAAATTCTGCCCCTTCCCTGCTCGATCCGGCGGGATCGCTCCCCACTGGGAAGCCGACGTGCACTGCTCACGCTGGCGCCAATCACGCACCGTCGACCTCACAACGCGCGCGTGCTCAATGATTTTGCCCCAGATTTCCCGGCACCTGAAAATATTTTCGCGCCAGCACCGCGGCAGTAGCCGACGGCGGATCGTGCGGATTGCCACGCGGGAACCGCGCCCGCTCGGGGGGTTCGATGTCGTTGTTGGTTATGAAATCGTCCCTGAGCCTCCTCTGTCTGGTGCTGGTTTCGAGCGCGTTCGCCACAAGCGAAATCGCGCTCCCGACTCCCGTGCCCGCGTCTGATGACGCATTGCTGGCCGCGATTGCCGAGGTGGAGACGAGTAACAATCCCTCCTTGATTGGCAGTCACGGCGAACGCACGCACCTGCAGATCGCGCCGTCCACGTGGGTGCGGTTTTCCCAACTGCCGCACTCGGCGGCGGCCGCTCATCCGGAGGAAACCGACCGCGTCGCGCGCGCTTATCTGGCCAGCATCCGCAGCCGGCTGAAATCGCGGGGCTTGCCGGAAACTCCCTTCTTCATCGCCGCCGCGTGGAATGTCGGACCCGGCTGGAAGGTTCTGCCGTCCGGCACCGCCGCTTACGCGGAACGCGTGGCCAATCTGGTCAAGGCAGCCACCGCAACGGCCGCAGCGCCCAAGCCAGCCGTCCCGACAATTGTGGTGGAATGGGATGCTCCGCCCGCGACGCCCACCGACACGATGGTCGTCACCCTCTCCACGACCCGCCCGCTTTTCCACCTGACCCTCGCCAACGAGTTGGCCGGACGATCGCCGCGAAAAGATTCTCCCGCATTTTGATTTCAGCGCCCCGCGCGGCTCCCCAAACCTCCAACCTTGGGCTATCTAAGGAAAGAGCTTGCTCTCTACCTTAGACTATCTAGGTGAGTGGGCATGGCCGACAAACATGAACTCCTTCCGGGCACCCTCGACCTCCTCGTGCTGCGCGTCCTCACGCGCGGCGAGTTGCACGGCTGGGGCATCACCAACAAGCTCGAGCAACTCTCGAAGAGCGCGTTGCAGGTGGATGAGGGCTCCCTCTACCCGTCCCTCTATCGGATGGAGGACAAAGGCTGGATCGAGGCCGAGTGGAAACTGACCGAGAACAACCGGCGCGCGAAATATTACACCCTCACGCGCGCCGGACGGAAGCAGCTCGAGACCGAGGAGAAACTCTGGAATCGCACGAGCGCCATCATGGCGATGGTGGTGCCGGCGACCTGACGGAAAACACTCAACCCCGCCCGACCCCATGAACCCGCTCCGCCGCTTGGCCCGCCGTTTCCGTTTTCTGTTTCGCCGTGATCGCGTGGAGACCGAGATGGCGGAAGAGATGCGTTTTCATCTCGAGCAACGCGCCGCCGATCTCGCGGCCGAGGGCTTGCCGGACGCGGAAGCGCGTTATGCCGCGCAGCGTCGCTTCGGCAACGCGGGCGTCCTGCGCGAGCGCGCGCGCGACACGTGGGGTTGGGGCTGGCTCGAACGCGCGTTGAAAGATCTTCGCTTCGCGCTGCGACAGCTCGCGGGCAATCCCGGTTTCGCGGTGCTCGCGATCGTCACGCTCGTGCTCGGCATCGGCGCGAACACCGCGATGTTCGGCATGATCCAGACCATCCTGTTCAAGCCGCTGCCCTATCCGGCGAGCGACCAGTTGGTCCGTCTCTACCGCGCCACCCCGCAAAATCACAACGGCCACATCGCCCCGGCTGACTTCCTCGATTTCCAGCGCGCCAGCACCGGCCTCGGCGAAGTGGCCGCGTATACTCCCGCGAATGCGAGCCTGTCGGAACCGGGTCATCCGGCCGAGATGGCCTACGCCGGGCGGATCACCGCCAATCTCTTTGCCCTGCTTGGCCTCCCACCGCAGCTCGGCCGCTCCTTCCGTCCCGACGAGGAAACGCCCGGCCGCGATCGCGTCGTCATCCTCAGCCAGCGGGTCTGGCTCAAACGTTACGGGGGCAAGCCCGCCATCATCGGCCGCACCCTCCGGATCGATGGAGAGCCGCATCAGGTCGTGGGCGTGATGCCGGCCACGTTCAACGATTGGCGCCATCTGGGCATGATCGACTTCTTCCGGCCGCTGGCTTTCACTCCCGAGCAGGCGGCGGACCGCCGCGGTCCCTTGCTCCGCGTGGTCCTCCGGCGCTCCCCGACGCGGACGTTGGCGGATGTCGCTGGCTTCGTCACCGACTTCGGCTCGCGCCTGGCGAAAGATTTTCCCGAGGCCAACGCCGCGAGTTCCTGGCGAGCGGAACTTTTGCCCAACACCATCGCGGGCAAATCCGCCTGGCCGATGTTCAACATGATGATCGCCCTCTCGGGCCTCGTGCTGCTCATCGCCTGCTCGAATCTCGCGAACCTGCTCCTCGCCCGCACGATGGCGCGCGCCCGGGAATTCGCGGTGCGCGGCGCGCTCGGCGCCTCGCGCCTGCAGTTGCTGCGCCCGCTGGTCGCCGAATCGCTCCTGCTCTCGTTGCTGGGCGGCGCCGGCGCCGTCTTGTTCTCTCTCTGGTTCCGCGACTACATGGCCGTGCGCTCCGTGGGCGAGAATGGCGAGGGCGTCATGATGGAGATCGGCTGGCCGCTGTTCGGCTGGGCTTTTGCCGCGTCCCTCGTCACGGCCGTGGCTTTCGGCCTGGCCCCGGCCTTGTTCGCCCTGCGGCTGGATCTGAACAGCACCCTGAAGAGCGGTGGACGCGGTGTGCTGGGCGGACGCGGGCACCAGCGTTTCCGTCAGGCGCTCATCGTCGGCCAATTTGCCGTCGCGATGACGCTCCTCGCGGCCGCCGGTGTTCAAATCGGCGGTTTACAGGAGTTGAACAACCGGCGCACCGGCTGGTCCTCCGAACATCTCGTTACCGGCACCATTCTCCTCCCCGCCGCCACCTATGCGGACGCGGATAAAATCAACGCCTTTCAGCATCTCACCCTCGAACAGCTCACGGCCCTGCCTGGCGTGGCCTCAGCCAGTATCTCGTCGTTCACGCCCTTCCTCACGTGGCCGGACACGCGGAGATTTGTCGTCGAGGGCCGCAACCGGCCTGAGCCGGGCAAGGAACCCGCCGCGAGCGTCAACAGCGTGAGTCCCGGATATTTCGACGCCTACGGCACGCGCGTGCTCGCGGGCCGCGCCTTCGACGCGCGCGACACCGCCCAGGCACCAAAGGTTTTCATCGTGAGCGAACTCACTGCGCGGGCACTGTTCGGCACCGCGAATCCGATCGGCCAGCGCCTCACGCAGGTGACGGACCGCAATCCCCGTTCGGGTGAAATCGTCGGCGTCGTCGCCGATGTGGAACCCGCCGACACCGACCTCAACCTCGTGCCCAGCCAGATCTACCAACCCATGGCTCAGGAACCCCGGCGCATGAATGAAATCGCCGTGCGCACCACGGGCGTGGCGCCGTCCGTCCTCGTGGACAGCATCCGGACGACGATGGCGCGGCTCGATCCGGATCTGCCCGTGCGTCGACTCCAGCACGCCGACCTCACGGTTGAGCGCACCAATTACCAAGTCGCCGTCGGCCGCGATATCTTCGCCGGCATGGCCGTGCTCGGGCTGGGTCTGGCCGCGTTGGGGATCTACGGCGTGATTGCGCGCACGATGGCGCAACGCACCGGCGAGTTCGCCATCCGCCTCGCGCTCGGTGCCACCCTCGGCAACATCACCCGCCTCGTCCTCGCTTCCGGCGTGAAGCTGGCGCTTATCGGTTCCATCCTCGGCCTGCTCGGCGGCATCGGCGCCTGCCGTCTGTTGGCCTCGATGAATCCCGGCATGCACATGAACAGCACCGCGGTGTTGATCGGGACCATGCTTCTGCTCATCGCCGTGGCCCTGCTCGCCTGCTGGCTCCCCGCGCGTCGCGCCGGAAAAGTCGACGCGATGAGCGTGTTGCGCGCCGAATGAGCGGAAGGCTGGGCGAGTCCGATCCCTCACCCGCACCGCAGGATCCACGCATCCACTGCACGGCGCGTCAAGGATAACGCGCCCTACCCACCGACCCTCTTAATCTTCCGCTCTCCCCTTCCGCTCATGCGCCTCCTTCTCTCCCTCCTGCTCGCCGCCACCATCAACCCCGCCCGCGCCGCGATCGCTCCCGACAAAATCGAAAACGTCCGCAGCCTGCTCCGCGATCGCAAAGTCGCTGAGGCCGAGTCCGCCGCGAAAGCCCTCGTCGCGGCGAACGCCACCGACGCCGAGGCGCACGCCTTGCTCGCGACTGCGCGCGTGGCGAAAGACGACGCCGATGGCGCCGTCACCGCCAGCGAGAAAGCCGCCCAACTCGCTCCGGCGAGCAGCGAAATCCAGCGCCTGCTCGGCGACACCTACGGTTTCGCGGCGCAGAAAGCCGGCATGCTCTCGAAAATCGGCTGGGCGAAAAAATGCCGCGCCGCCTACGAAAAAGCCGTCGAGCTGGATCCCGCGAATCTCACCGCGCGGAGCAGCCTCATGGGTTTTTATCAAATGGCGCCCGGCGTGATGGGCGGCGGCATCGACAAGGCCACCGAGCAAGCCGCCGCGATCAAAAAAATCGACGCCACGCGCGGCCGCATTGCCTACGCGACGCTCTACACCGGCGAAAAGAAATACCCCGAGGCGTTCGCCGCGCTGGACGAAGTCCTCCAAGCCGAGCCGGCTCACTATGCCGCGCTCTTCCAATTCGGCCGGCTCGCCGCGATTTCCGGCGAACGCACGGACGCCGGCCTCGTGGCGCTGAAGAAATGCCTCACGCTCACGCCGCCGCCCGGTGCGCCCGGACACGAAGCCGCCCACTGGCGCCTCGGCAATCTGTGGGAAAAGAAGGGCGACCAAACCGCCGCCCGCGCCGCCTATCAGGCCGCCCTCGCGCTCAATCCGAATTTTCCCCAGGCGATCGATTCCCTGAAGAAACTCCATTGAGCAGCCGTGAGGCGGCGCCAGGGAAAGCGCGCGACGGCGGAGTTCACCGGCACCCGCAGAGCGATGCTGAATTTATCGCGGACCGAACCGGAGCCAGAGCGCGAGGCCGAGGTTGACGAGAAATAGCGCGTGAAAGAACAGGTGCAGTAGATTCGGCCGCGGATTGTCACCGCGCGCCGGCAACGCCTGCTTGGTCCCGGCATACATCGCGGCATACAAGCGTTTCGTTTCTTCCCTGGTGCCGAAAAAATACGGCAGCCACCACATCGCGATCGCGGACACCACCGTGATGCCGCAGTAAACCCACCAGTAAGTCGCGATGTGGTCGGGCACCGGCGCATTCCAGAAGCGCAGCGCGTAGATCAGCGCCACGCCGGGAAACACCGCGTTGATCAAGGTGCCGATCCAGAATTTCCTGCGGCCGATCGCGGCCCGCACCTGGCGGCCATGCGCCCAGCCGGGGATGTCGACGAGGTCGTGAAACACGACCAGCGCGAATTGCAGCGAAATCAGAATCGCGAACCAGCCGGGGAGCGTGGGGTGCATCGCGCTCCCATCCGAAACCCATCCAGCCCGCGTCGTCAATCAACGCGTCATCGCCGCGTCATCGCCGCGCGACGCGATGTGCGCCGCGCCGATCTTCGCGGCCGCCCAGCCAGCCCTGCGCTGACGCGCCGACCAACCAACCAATTAATCAATAAACGCCGAAGCCCGATCGCCGGCGCCCGCCGACCCACAACAGTCAGCGGCACCGTGCGACCGGGCCTGGCGTAAGCAAAAGGAACGAACGACTCAGACTTCCGGGTTGATCTGGATCGGGAGGATGAAGCGCTTCGCACCCGCGGTCGCGTCAGTCGCGCCCGTTTCAAAGCGCCACTGGCGGAAGGCCGACACGACTTGCTTCCGCAACACCGGATCACTGACCCAGAGCACTTGGATGTCGCGCGGCTGGCCGGCTTGATCGAGGGAGAATTCGACGTTGACCACCGCTCCGGTGAAGGTGCGCGGGAGGTTGGTGAGCGGGACGACCGAGGAAGCGACGACGCGCGGGGCTGGTGTGGCGGCGGCCTTGGCTGAATCCTTCAGGGAATAAGCAGCCGCGTTGACGGTGAGAGCCACGCCCGTGAGGGCGGCGAGGAGGAGGGACTTTTTGTTCATGTTATCGGGTGCTCCTTGCAGCGGAGCGTTGAGGTTGGATTGGGTGGTTGAGGGCGGTTCGGATTTCAGAAAAAATTTTCCGAGTTATCGCGGACCGTGCGGCTCCTTTTGCAGCGCGCGTGCCAACATTTTCGCGCTTCCGTTACCCGTTCCGCTCCAACGAAAACAGCGGACCGGGTCAAACGACCCGGCTGTTTTCGTCCCCAAATGTGAAACCCGATTTTCCCACGCGCGGGATTTTTTAGAGGCCGATCGCGGAAAAAATCGGACCCAGCCCGCGCGTCACGCGAATCGCCGCGAATAAAATATGTTCTGACGACCGCGTTCAGCGGCGGCCCGCAGCTCGTTCAATTTTAATGCGCGCTCAGCACCGCACCGTCTTCCGCTTCGGCGCGACCGGTGCCCCGCGACGGCTTTTCAAAATGTAACTTTCGGCATCCGGAAGTTTGCAGGCCGTCTCTCCCATATCGACCTCGACCTTGCCGAGCTTCCGCGCCGTCGCGATCGCTTTGTCGCCGAGCGCGGCGACATACGTGCCACACGCGATCACGAAACCGTTCATCGCCGAGCGCACATCGTCGGGCGCCGCCGCCAGCGTCTTTATCACGCGATCGAGCAGCGCGGAGAATTGTTTCACCGGCAGTTGCTCATCGGGCGTGATCGCCGCGAGCGCGCTCAGCGTCTTCCAACCTGACACCGCGACGCTCTCCGCCGGCGAATCGATCCACCGCACCGCGAGCGTGAAACCCTCGGGGTGTTCCGACGCGACCCACGGCACAATCGTCCCGGAAATCATGTTCCAGCCGGCGGACTTCGCCCACGACTCGAGCTGCGCCGGCGTCATCTTCGCGCCGTCGATGATCATGCCGGCGAGGTATTGCGCATCGCCGTTGCCGGTCGCGTAGAGTTTCAACGCCAACGCCTGGTCCCCTTTGATTTTTTTCTGGACGACTTTCAGGTCGGCGACCTTCACCCCGAAGAACGGCTCCTTCGCGCCGTGTTTCACGAGCAGTTTCTTCGTGGCCTCGCTGCCTTTCGCCGCGAGTTCGGACATCACTTGATCGAGCGTCATGGGGAGCTGGAGCTGGGCGGAGAAAAGCGCGCCGGCGCCGGCTTTGCACTTCAATTTTTACCGGCTTTCGCTGCCGCCGTCCCGCGCCGGCGTCACAGTCCCGCGCTGGTCTTCGCCCTCGCGAGACCGAACTGCCACATACCCTCAGCCGGGATCATGCAATTGAAGGCCAGAGGAGTTGATGAGAACCTGCCCTGGCCGAGAGTGCGGCAACTGCATCGCAGTCGTCGTCGTCGGCCAATTGTCGCAGGAGAAC
>JBBRLB010000005.1:0-77557 GCA_038231575.1 Opitutales bacterium
CGTCGGGCTCGACGGCGATCATTTTCACGGACGGCTTGCGGGCCTTGAGCACTTCACCGATGCCGGTGATGGTGCCGCCGGTGCCGATGCCGGAGACGACGAAGTCGACCTTGCCGTCCGTGTCCTTCCAGATTTCCTCGGCGGTCGTCTTGCGATGGATCGCGGGATTGGCGGGATTGGAGAATTGCTGGAGGATGACGCTGTTCGGAATCTTCGCCGCGAGTTCCTCGGCCTTGGCGATGGCGCCCTTCATGCCCTTCGGCCCCTCCGTGAGGACAAGGCGCGCGCCGAGGATCTTGAGGAGCTTGCGGCGCTCCATCGTCATCGTCTCGGGCATCGTGAGGATGAGCTTGAGGCCCTTGGCGGCGGCGACGAACGCCAGGGCGATGCCGGTGTTACCGGAGGTCGGCTCGATGAGCACGGACTTCGCATTGATTTTCCCGCTCTTCAACGCGTCGTCGATCATCGAGAAGCCGATGCGGTCTTTGACGCTCGACAGCGGGTTGAAGAACTCGAGCTTGAGCAAAATCTCCGCCTGCGCGCCGTGCTCGGCGGCCGTGCGGTTGAGGCGCACGAGCGGCGTATTACCGATGGTTTCCGTAATGTCGTTGTAGATCTTGGCCATAATAGGAGGCGGTTGAGTTTTGGTTGGGGAGAAAGGAGGTGTCCTTAGCGGGCGGTGCCCCACCGGCGATGGAGAAAGCGCTCCCAAGGAGAGAACAGAATTTTGTCAGCGATCAAGCCGATGGCGAGCAGGACGATCATGATACCGATGACTTGTTCCATGGCGTTGAGTTCGCGTCCGTAGTGCAGCAGGTGGCCGAGACCGAAGCCGCTCAAAATAGTGACATAAATTTCCGCGGCCATCAAACTGCGCCAGGCAAACGCCCAGCCCTGTTTCATCCCGCCCACAATGAACGGGAGCGCCGCGGGCAGAATCACCCGCAGCCAGGTGTGCAGGCCGTGCGAGCCCATGGTGCGCGCGGCGCGCGCGTAGAGCGGCGGGACATTGCGCACGCCGTTGTCCGTCGCGATAATCACCGACCACAGCGTGCCCATCACGACGACAAAGAACATCGCGGCTTCCGTTTGCCCAAACCACAAGAGCGCGAGCGGCACCCAGCACACACTCGGCAACGCCTGCAAACCCAGCGCCATCAGGCCGAGGGTATCCTCAAGAATTTGAAAGCGCGCCGTGAGCAAACCGAGCGGCAGGCCCAGGATTATGCCCACGATGTAGCCGAGCCCCAGCCGCTTGAGCGTCACGAGTGTCGCGCTCGCAAGCGTGCCATCGTTCGCTGCTTCCCAGAGGTAACGTGCGACGTTTTTTGGTGGCGGCACCAGCACGGGTGACCAGAGTTTCGCGAGGACCAACGCTTCCCACAGGAGCACGAGGCCAATGAAAAAGAGCAGTATTTTCCCGTAGCGCTTCATGCGGTGACCTCCGCCGCCGCCGCGTCCGCCCGCGCGTGGCTCTTCAATGCCGTCATGATGGTCGTCGCGTGCCGCGCGAGTTCGACGCTGTTGATGTCGCGCGGCCGCGGCAGATTGATTTTGAATTCCTGCCGGATGCGGCCGGGATGCGGCGAGAACAGCACCACGCGATCGCCGAGGCAGCAGGCTTCGCGGACATTGTGCGTGACGAAGATGATCGTCTTTTTCCGGTCCGCCCAGATGCGCTGCAGATCGCCGTAGAGTTGCTCGCGCGTGAGCGCATCGAGCGCGGCAAAGGGTTCATCCATGAGCAGCACGCGGGGGTTGGGCGCGAGGGCGCGCGCGAGCGCCACGCGCTGCTTCATGCCGCCCGACAGCTCGTGCACGAAGGCGTGGTGGAATTTTTCCAGCTCGACGAGCTTGAGGTAAAACTCCGCGACCTTGCGTCGCTCGGCGGAGTCGAGCCCCGGTTTGAGACGGAGGCTGAACAGGACGTTGTCGAGCACGTCGAGCCACGGAAACAACGCCGACTCCTGAAACATCATCATACGTTCCCGGCCGGGCTCCGTCACCGGCGCCCCGTTGCACGTCACACTGCCCGTGTCGGCGCCTTCGAGGCCGGCGATGATATTGAGCAGCGTCGATTTTCCGCAGCCACTCGGTCCGAGCAGGCAGACAAATTCACCTTCGCCGACCTCCAGCGAGACGTTGTCGAGTGCGTGCACGTCTTCCTGGCGGGAGCGAAAGCGTTTGCTCACGCCTTGCACGGAGAGCTTCGACGCAGACTCGTTCGGGCGTTCGGCGGGCAGGGTCATGGTTTGCGGCTGAAGAGGCGATCGAGGGGAATGGCGTCGCGGAGGAACCCTACACTTTGAGCGTCGCCGACCAAGGCGTCAAACTGCGCCTGCGCCACCGCGTCGGTAAATTTCAACCGCCGCCACGCGCTCGCGATCATCGCGGTGGACATCTCGCGCTTCGTCTCGGCGCTGAGGCCGGCGCGCACTTGGGCGCGCGCCTCGTCCGCGTGCGTATTGATCCAAGCGGTGAGCTCGACGTGCGCCGCGTGGAATTTCTCCACGAGGTCGGGATGCGTCTTCAGAATCTTCACGCTGCCGACCAGCACCGTCGTCACCGCATCTTTCTGTTCGAGCAGGATTTTTCCACGCGCCTCGAGTTCGAGCCGCGAGACCCACGGCTCGACCGTCCACACGCCGTCCAGTTTCCCCTGCTGGAAAAGCGGGAGCTGATCGGGATTGGCGGTCGGCACGACCGAGGCGTCGCCACCGGTCAGCGTAATTTTGAAACCCTGCTGCTTGAGCCACGCGCGCGCCGCCACGTCCTGGGTGTTGCCGAGCTGCGGCGTCGCGATCCGCTTGCCGCGAAAATCCTCCGGCTTCGCCATCCGCCCATCGCCGGGCACGACCAGCGCTGCGCCGCCTTGCGCCGCGCCGGCCAGCACCCGAATCTCATCCCCGCGCGAGCGAATGAAAGCATTGAGCGCGGGATTCGGGCCCACGTAAGTCAGATCGATGCTGCCGGCAAAAATCGCCTCCATCGCACTGGGGCCGGCGTGGAAGGGAAACCATTGCAGGGTGACGTCGGGCCCGAGGCGTTGCTCAAACCAACCGGGTTTTTCCCGCGTGGTGTGGCTGCCGATGATGCCCTGGGCGTGGGTGACGTTGGGAAAATAGCCGACCCGCAGTGTAATTTTTTCCGCGCGGACGCTGACCACCACGAGAAAAAGCAGGATAAAGGAAAGAGAGCCCGAGTGCTTCATGGTCGTGGGCGGTTTGGTTTAGAACGTCAGTTGGAACCGCGTGATAAAGGCTTGTTCTTTCTGGCGAAGAATCTGCGAGGCAGACACCGCCGGGGCGATTGAGTTGAAGCCGAACTTCGTCTGGTAGCCGTCGATTTTGAACGCGACGGCCTTGCTGAGATACCAATTGAGACCGAGGCCGAAGGACTTCGCGCGGTCGGCGTTGCTCGCGGCGGACGCGTAAAGCGGGAATGCGGCGTCATCGACCGTCAGGTCGGCGTAACGCGCGACGAGCTCGACTGCGCCCCAGGTGCCGGCGGCCCAGTCGAAGTTGGTGCGCGGCACCACACCCGTGAACGACGAGTCCTCGCCGGTGAGCACGAAGCCGGCGGCCAGTTGCCACGCTTTGTTTTGCAGTTCGGTCTTCAGTCCGGTCGCACTCGGCCGCACATTGACCGCGGAGACGACGTATTCGCCCAGCGCGCCGAAGGAGCCGAGGCGGAAGTCGGCCTGCGGCGAGACGCGCCAGTTGCGGCCGTCCGCGATCGTCGTGGCCGCGTAAGAGAAGAAGGTCTGCTGGCCATCCGTGCGATAGCCACCCGTGCGACCGGCCGCAGTTTTGTGACGACCCGAGCTCGCAGAGATGCCAAATGAGAGGCCCTGCACCGGCGAGCCGGCGTCGCCGCGGAACGGCGTGGCGAACACGCGCCCGACCACATCTTTCTCATTGTCGAAGTCGGCGTTGGTCGAACTGCCGCCGTCACCGAGCCCGCCGAAAACCCCGACCGCATAGTTCACCGTGCCGCCGAGCAGTTCGCCAGAAGCCTGGAGGCCGAGATCGCGGTTTGGCACGAGGTTGGTGACGATGGAACGCTCATTGAAGAACGTCCATGCGTCGGACTGGAGCAGTTCGAGCCCGACAGGCGACTTGAACTTGCCGAACTTGAACTGGAGCGACTTGTCGAGGGCCACCGTGAAATTCGCTTCCTGAATCGTCACGGCGTTGCCCCCGAACTCAGTGACGAGTTGAAAGCCGTAGTTTTTCGCCAGCAGGCCTTCGCTGATGAGCCGCGCGCGCCGAAGGATAAAACCGTTATTGGCCACCCCGCCGCCGTCGTGAAAGAAGAGGCGAGAGTCCAGTTGGACCAGGGCGCGCAGTTTGATCGAATTGGCGCCGTCGGGTGACGCGAACGTGAAGCCCTTGTCGTTGACGGTGATCTTGGGGGTGGTCGGAGCCGCGGCGGAGGCGGCCTCCTCTTTGATCTCGAGCCGGCGCGAGATGATTTTCAATTGCTGCTCAAGCGCGCGAACTTGTTCGCGGAGCGCGCGGAGGTCGGCGGCATCGGCGGGCTCCGCGGAAGTCGCGGAGGTAAACGCCAGCGCGGCAGAAAACGCGAGGCGGCGGATGAGGGTAGAGTTCTTCACGGTCGGTGATGGAGATAAGAGGGAGCGGAACTTCCCGTGGGCGGGTGGGTGTCGCGCGAAGGCAGAACGGCTTTGCCGGTGGGCGGGATTGCCGCCGGTCTGGGCCGGTGGGCGGAAATACTAGATGGTGTAGTCGGGCAGCAGTTGGTGGAGGACGCCCTCGGTGGCATCGAGGCGCGGCGAACGCGCGTGGCGGGCCAGTCGGCGGGCGTGGCGCGCGGGCACGCGCGCGAGCGGCGCCGCCGAGTCGGCCTCGGGCGTGAACGGCAGCGGCACGCCGTTGCGACGCAATTTGCGCAGCGTGACCTCGACGACATCGGCCAGCGTATAACGATCAAGGATGCCGGCGATGGCGTTGCGCACGTCGAGCATGAGCATCCGCAACCCACAGTGCTCCTCGTCGGGGCACGTGCATTTCTCGTAGGCGCTCTGGCTCACGCACCCGATCGGGGCGAGCGGCCCATCGATGAGCCGCACCACGGAACCGATCGTGATTTTGCTGGCAGGCTTCGCGAGGCGGTAGCCGCCGAATTTTCCGCGCGCGCTTGCGACGAAGCCGCCTTCCTTGAGCGCCTGCATGATCTGCTCGAGAAACTTCACCGGCAACTGCTCGTTGTCGGCGAGTTCGGACACCTGCACGAGCGAACGTCCCACCTCGGCCGCGATGCCGAGGTTGATGAGGGAGCGGAGGGCGTATTCGCCTTTCTTCGAGAGCTTCATGGCCGAGTTTCGTTAATGTAGATTAAATCAGTATGATTTAAACAAGCCTCGATTCCCGGGCCGGAAAAGATTTATGACGCCACGCGCACGCGCCACACGATTTTACGCTCTGGAGGTGGAGCTTCAAGCCCGACACTTGTCCGCCCGCGGTGGAGGTCGGAGAAAACCTCCTCCTATAAATGCAACCGCAGCCCGTCGTAGGCCGGCGCGATTCCGGCCGGAAGCGATGCCCCGAGTTCCGCGTGATCACTCAAGTGCGTAAGGTGCGTCAACCAGGTCTGCGGCGCAGCGATTTCACGCGCGGCGGCCACGGCTTCGTCGATGCTCATGTGCGACGGATGTGGCAGCGGCCGCAGCCCGTCGAGCACCACGGCCGCGGCGCCACGGGCGAGCGCGACCGCTTCACGCGGGAGGCGTTTGCAGTCCGTGTAGTAGACAAATTTTTTCCCGCTGCTGCGCTCCGTGAAAATGAGGCCGAGGGTGTTGACGCCGCCGTGCGGCAGCAGCGTCGATTGAATCGTGCCCTGCGGTAGTTCCATCACCGCCGGCATCGCGACGAGCTTGAAGGCCGCATAACCCTTCGCCAGCGGTTGCTCCCCCATCGCGTAGGGATACATGGAGAGCACGCGGCTCATCCCCTCCTCCGTCGTGTAAACCGTGAGCGCCGTGCCGCCATGTAAATCGCAGAACCGCCGGAGGTCATCCATCCCCGCGATGTGATCGGCATGACCATGCGTGAGAATGAACACGTCCAGCTGGGTGATCTGCTCGCGCAGACACTGCATCCGAAACTCCGGCGACGCGTCCACCTGCACGTGCAATCCGTCCATCACGACGTGAATCGACGCCCGCGTCCGCTGGTTCCGGGCATCGGTCGATGCGCACACCGCGCACGTGCACGCGATCATCGGCACGCCTTGCGACGTGCCGGTGCCGAGTAAGATGACTTCCATGGAAAGACAAAAGCAGCGCGCCGGCTGCGAAGGAAGAAAACAAAAAGGCGCGTTCCGAAGAACGCGCCTTTTTGAAAAACGTGTCCCGATGAATCGGGACGCGGAATTATTCGGATTCGATTAGTAATCCATGCCGCCCATGCCGCCGCCGCCGTGGCCGCCGGGAGCATGGGATTCCTTCTTCTCCGGGATCTCGGTGATCATGCACTCGGTGGTGAGGAGCAGACCAGCGATCGAAGCCGCGTTCTGGAGCGCGGTGCGGGTGACCTTCGTCGGGTCAACCACGCCGGCCTTCACGAGGTCCTCGTATTTGTCGGTCGCGACGTTGTAGCCGAAGTTGCCCTTACCGGCCATGACTTCGCCGACGACAACCGCGCCTTCAACGCCCGCGTTCGAGCAGAGCATGCGGATCGGGTGCTCGATCGCGCGACGCACGATCTGGGAACCGATCTTCTCGTCGCCTTCGAGTTGAAGGGCGTCGATGGCCTTCGCGGTGCGGAGCAGCGCGACACCACCGCCGGCGACGATACCCTCTTCCACCGCAGCGCGGGTGGCGTGGAGGGCGTCTTCGACGCGGGCCTTCTTCTCTTTCATCTCAACTTCAGTGGAGGCACCGACGTTGATGACGGCGACGCCGCCCGCGAGCTTCGCGAGACGCTCTTGGAGCTTCTCCCGATCGTAATCGCTGGTGGTCTCGTCGATCTGGCGGCGGATTTGCTTCACGCGGCCCTGGATGTCGGACGACTTGCCCGAACCCTCGACGATGGTGGTGTTCTCCTTGTCGACGACGATACGCTTGGCGCGGCCGAGGTCGCTGACCGTGAGATTCTCGAGTTTGAGGCCGAGGTCTTCGCTGATGCAGCGGCCGCCGGTGAGGACAGCGATGTCCTCCAGCATGGCCTTGCGGCGATCGCCGAAGCCCGGGGCCTTGACGGCGCACACATTGATCGTGCCGCGAATCTTGTTCACGACGAGCGCGGCGAGGGCTTCGCCCTCGACTTCCTCGGCGATGACGAGGAGCGGCTTGCCGCTCTTGGCCACGATCTGGAGGAGCGGGAGGAATTCCTGGAGGTTGGAAATCTTCTTCTCGTGGATCAGGACGTAGGCGTCTTCGAGGACCGCTTCCTGCGCTTCCGCGTTGGTCGCGAAATACGGGGAGAGATAGCCCTTGTCGAACTGCATGCCCTCGACGACGTCGAGCGTCGTCTCGATGGACTTGGCTTCTTCGACGGTGATGGTGCCGTCCTTGCCCACTTTGTCCATGGCGTCGGCAATGATGTTGCCGATTGTGTCGTCCCAGTTCGCGGAAACGGTCGCGACCTGGCGAATCTCTTCGCGGTCGTTGACCTTCTTGGAAATCTTCGCGAGCTCGGCGATCGCGGCGTCCACGGCCTTGTCGATCCCACGCTTGAGGAAGATCGGGTTCGAACCCGCGGTGACGTTCTTGAGACCTTCGCGATAGATGCCCTCGGCGAGGACGGTCGCGGTCGTGGTGCCGTCGCCGGCGGCGTCGGAAGTCTTCGAAGCGACTTCTTTCACCATCTGCGCGCCCATGTTTTCGTAGGGATCGGGAAGTTCGACTTCCTTGGCGACGGTGACGCCGTCCTTGGTGACGGTCGGTGAGCCGAATTTTTTGTCGATGACGACGTTGCGGCCCTTCGGCCCGAGCGTGACCTTAACGGCGCGCGAGAGAAGCTCGACCCCGCGGAGGATTTTCTGACGAGCGGTCTCGTCGAAGATGAGTTGTTTGGCTGCCATATGAGTGAGTGATTAGTTTTGGTTGAGAGTGAGAAAGGAACTCAGGCAATGACGCCGAGAATGTCGTCCTCGCGGACGAGCGTGTATTTCTTTTCGTCGAGCTTCACTTCGGTGCCGCCGTATTTGCTGATGAGCACGCGATCGCCGACCTTGACCTCGAACGGGGTGACTTTGCCGTCCTCGCCCTTCTTGCCAGTGCCGAGGGCAATGACCTTGGCCTCCTGTGGCTTTTCTTTGGCGCTGTCCGGGATAATGATGCCTCCGCGGACCTGCTCTTTTTCTTCGATGTGTTCGACGAGAACACGATCACCGATGGGCTTGATTTTAACGTTAGCCATATATGTGGGTTTGGGTTGAAGGGATGGTTTTTGGTTTCTGGGTTTCAACAAAGCACGCCCGCCGCGATGAAGGCGGCGGGCGCACAGAGGATGAAAAGTTATTTTTTCTTGTCTTCGTCGACAACCTCGAAGTCAGCGTCGACGACGTCGGCTTTCTTCTCGGTTTTCTTCGACGCACCGGCATTGGCCGCACCTTCGCTCGCAGCGGCGCCGGCTTCCGCCGTCGCGCCGGCGGCGCCGGCCGCCTGCGCGGCCTTGGCGGCTTCCGCGTAGAGTTCGGTTCCGAGCGCCGTCAGCTTCTCCATCGAAGCCTTCATGCGATCGGCGTCGTTGCTCTCGAGGTCCTTCTTCGCTTCGGCGATGGCAGCCTCGATTTTGGATTTCTTCTCGGCGGGAAGTTTGTCGCCCGCGTCTTTCAGCGTCTTCTCGAGCTGATAAATGGAGGAATCGAGTTGGTTCTTCGTCTCGACCGCGTCTTTGCGCTTCTTGTCCTCGGCGGCATGAAGCTCGGCTTCCTTGGTCATCTTCTCGACCTCTTCCTTCGAAAGGCCGGACGAACCTTGGATGGTGATCTTCTGATCCTTGCCGGTGCCGAGATCTTTGGCGGAGACGTGAAGAATGCCGTTCGCATCGATGTCGAACGTGACTTCGATTTGCGGCGTGCCGCGCGCGGCGGGCGGGATGCCATCGAGCCGGAAGGTGCCGAGCACCTTGTTGTCGCGGGACATCGGGCGCTCGCCCTGGAGCACGACGATTTCGACGGACGGTTGATTGTCGCTGTAAGTCGAAAACGTCTGCGTCTTCTTCGAAGGGATGGTGGTGTTGCGCGGGATCATTGCCGTGGCGACCTGGCCGGCGGTCTCGATGCCGAGCGTGAGCGGCGTGACGTCGAGCAGGAGCACGTCGCGCACTTCACCCTTGAGCACGCCACCCTGCACGGCTGCGCCGATGGCGACGACTTCGTCGGGATTGACGCCTTGGTGCGGCGGCTTGCCGCCGAGCTGCTTGGCGATGTCGACGACCTTCGGCATGCGCGTCATGCCGCCGACGAGCACGAGCTCGTCGATCTTGGCCGCCGTGAGATCGGCGTCCTTGAGACAGTTCTTAAACGGCTGGATGCAGCGCTCGAAGAGCGACTCGCAGATTTGCTCCATCTTCGCGCGTGAGAGCTGCACGTTGAGATGCTTCGGGCCGGACGCGTCCGCCGTGATGAACGGCAGATTAATGTCCACCGCTTGCGTGGATGACAGCGCGATCTTGGCCTTCTCGGCCTCTTCCTTCAGGCGCTGGAGCGCCATCGGATCTTTGCGGAGGTCGATGCCGTTTTCTTTTTTGAAAGTGTCGACGAGCCAGCCGATCAAGGCGTCGTCCCAGTTGTCACCGCCGAGATGGGTGTCGCCGTTGGTCGCCTTTACTTCGAACACGCCGTCGCCGATTTCGAGCACCGACACGTCGAACGTGCCACCGCCCAAATCGAACACCGCGATTTTCTCGTCTTTCTTTTTATCAAGACCGTAGGCGAGCGACGCCGCCGTCGGCTCGTTAATGATGCGGAGCACCTCAAGGCCGGCGATTTTACCGGCGTCCTTGGTGGCCTGGCGCTGCGAATCGTTGAAATACGCGGGGACCGTGATGACGGCCTGGGTGACTTTCTCCCCGAGGTAGGCCTCGGCATCGGCCTTCAGCTTGCCGAGCACGAACGCGGCGATTTGCTGCGGCGCGAATTGCTCGGTCTTGTCGCCCGCCTTCACCTCGATGTAAGCATCCCCGTTTTTGCCTTCGACCACTTTGAACGGCATGTTCTTCGCCTCGACGCTGACTTCGGAAAATTTCCGTCCAATTAGGCGCTTGGCCGAAAAGACGGTGTTACTCGGATTGGTCACGGCCTGGCGTTTCGCGGCCTGACCCACCAAGCGCTCACCGGTCTTGGTAAATGCGACGACGGACGGTGTGGTGCGCGCGCCTTCCGCGTTGGGAATCACCACGGGTTCTCCGCCTTCCATGACGGCCATGCAGGAGTTGGTGGTGCCTAAATCAATGCCTAGAATACGGCTCATGCCGCCGTCATTGCAGTGAATGTGCCTCCCACCTGAAAGGAGATGTTATTCCATGATAACCAGCCTTTAGAAATTTTACCGAAGGCAGTTCACGCGCGCCGAAACCTTCGCAATCACGCCATGCTGTCCCACTTTTGGCGCATCCGAGACGGATCGCCCGCACCTTTGTCACAGTTGAACTTCGGCGCGGGTCGGTTAGATTCAGCGCTATGGAAATGGAAATCACGCTGCCCGATGAAGTGCCGGTCATGACTCTGCCGGACGTCGCGTTTTTTCCGCAAGCCTTGATGCCGCTCCACATCTTTGAGCCCCGCTACCGCCAAATGCTCGGTGACGTGCTCGCGACCAACCGCCTTTTCGCCGTCGCGGGTTTAGACCCGCGCAATCTCAGCGACCTGGGCGGCATGGAGCCTTGCCATCGTGTCGCGAGCGTGGGGATCGTTCGCGCTTGCCAGAAAAACGAAAACGGGACCTCCAACCTTCTGCTCCAAGGCCTGTGCCGCGTGGCGGTCGCCGGCATCGTCACCGATGAACCCTACCGGCGCATCCGGGTGCGAGCGCTCGCCAGCGAGCCCGGTGCCACCTCGGGCGAAAACGAAATCCTCCGGCGCGATCTCGCGCGCCTCATCGGCCTCAAGCTCAAACTGGCCGCCGTGGGCCACAGCGACATGACCGCATTCCTCAAGACCGTCGATGATCCGGAGGCGTTCGTCGACCTCGCGGCCTTTAGCCTCTGCGAGAACACCGCGATGAAACAAAAATTACTCGAAACCCTCGACGTGCACCGCCGGCTCGAACTTTTCAGCCAACATATCCGCGCCGAGATCGCCGGCCTCAAATTGCACCGCAAGCTGCAGGGCCGGCTCCCGGACGATCAGATTTCCGACAATTGAGCGCCGGCGTGCTGCCGGGGCGGAGGCAACGCTGCTACCGATCGCGTGGCGTTCACTGCGAACGCCAGCGATAGCCGAAGCCGAGCAGGAAAATATCGGCGTCCCGATTATAGCTGCTCGTCACGCGGTCGAACACGAGACGCGCGGTCCAGTGTTCGGAGAGTCGCGTCGAGAAAGTGAGTGATGCCAGCGGCGCGATGGCGGCGGGGTTTTTCTTCCCGGCGGTCGCGGGGTGCTTGTGATCGAGATAGATGTAGGGACCGAGACCGGCACCCACCGCGATGCGCTGGTTGAAGAAGGTGTTCACCGCCCACAGTTGCGTGGCGATGCCGCTGCGGCGGATGATTTTTGGGTCGCCCTCGTAGATGGCGGTCGCCGTCCAGTCGAGATGTGGCAGGAGGCCGCGGCGATATTCGCCCGCGTAGGCCCGTGCGCTTTCGCTGAAAAATGTATTCACCACACTCTGGCCGCCAAAGAGCGTCAGCTCGTTTTCGGTCACGTAGGAATATTCTTCCGGTGCATCGCCGAGTTTGCCCGTCGTCGGCCGTTTCTCCTGACCAAACCAAAGCCCCGCGCCCACCGTCATGGTGTTCACGTTGATTTGATGGTTCGGGGTAATGCGGTTGAACATGACCCGATAGAAGACCCGGCCGGAAAGATAACCCGTCGCCGCGAGACTGTAGATCGGCGCGGTGCCGTGGACATTCTGGGTGTCGCCATTGGGCAACGGCTGCGTATCGAAAAAATAGTAGCCGCCGAGGCCGAACGAGACCGACAGGCGATCTTTGAACAGTGGCAGGCTGGCCCAGGCCTCCCACGCCGTGCCGTCGCGATGATGCCGGCGGAGATGCCCTTCGTTGATGTAGGCGATCGAGCCGGCGAAGTTGCGGTAGAAATCCTGGCGATAATCGACTTGATAGGTGTAAGTCGACCGTTCCGAACGGGTCGCGGGCAGCACGCCGCCAAGGAGGGTCAGCTCCTGGGCAGGAAGGTTGAGCCCGGCGCACAGCAGCGCGAGCGCGGGTAATTTCCAATTCAAATTCAGACGAAAGCAGTTCATGGTAGTGAGAGCGACGGGCAGTTACGAATCAAGTGACGCTAGACTAAACGTCGCACCGCGGGGCTGATATGGGGTCTAGCCCTGCCACGAAAACCGCGCTCCGATGGGTTGCTCACCTAATAGCGAACGCCGCCACCGTGGCGTAGTATCGCGGAGTCCAAATTTCGCGCCGCCGAAAATCTTCATGCCCACGATCGCTTTACCTGCTTCGGAACTCCGCTATCGCCGCCTCTTCGAGACGGCGCACGACGGCATCTTAATCCTGGATCCGACGACGCGAAAAATCATCGACGTGAATCCCTCTTTGACTGAATTCCTCGGCTACGATCGGGTAGAGATCCTCGGCAGGGAGCTGTTCGAAATCGGCCTCCTCAAGGATGAAGCGGCCAGCCAGGCGGCCTTCCGCGCGCTGCAGACGACAGGTAGCATTCGCTACGAGGATTTGCCGCTCCAAACCAAGGACGGGAGACGGGTGGAGGTGGAGTTCGTCAGCAATCTCTACGAGGAAGGCGATCAGCAGATCATCCAGTGCAACATCCGGGACATCACGGTGCGAAAAAAGAACGACGACGCACTGAGCGACGCCAAGGACAAGCGGGTGCAGCGCACGCTCGAGCTGGAAACCCTCGTCGGATTGCGCACGGCGGAACTCCTGCTCAGTAACGCGCAGTTGGAGACGTTTGTTTACTCCATCGCGCATGACCTGCGCGCGCCGTTACGGGCCATGCAGGGGTTTTCCCAACTTCTCGTGCAGGATCACGCGAAGCAGTTGAGCCAGACGGGGCAGGACTACGCCAATTTCATCAACACCGCTGCGCAGACGATGGATCAATTGCTGTCGGACTTGCTGGCCTTCAGCCAAATCAGCCAGCAAAAAATCGAGCTGACGCCAGTGGCCTTGGGCCGCGCCGTCGAAAATGCCCTGGCCGCGTGCGAGACGGAAATCCGCGCCAGCCATGCCATCATCGAAGTCGTCGCGCCCTGGCCGGCCGTGCAGGCCCATGAGGCCACCCTGCGACAAGTGCTGATCAATCTGATCAGCAACGCGGTGAAATTCGTGGCGGCCAAGACACCGCGGGTGCGGCTGCGGGCCGAGGACCGGCCGGGCGGTTACGTCCGCGTGTGGGTGGAGGACAATGGCATCGGGATCCCAGCCGAATTTCAGGAAAAAATCTTCAACGTCTTCCAACGCCTGCACACCACGGAATACGCCGGCACCGGCATCGGGCTCGCGATCGTGCAGAAAGGCGCGGAGCGCATGGGCGGGATGGCCGGCCTCGAGTCGGCGCCGCGGCTGGGTAGCAAATTTTGGATCGAACTGGCGCGCGCCCCAGCGGACGCCGTCATCCCTCCGCCAACCAAAGGAACCCCATGATGATCGAAGATCCCATCGTCCTGCTCGTGGACGACAGCAAAAACGACGCAATGCTCATGCGCACCGTGTTCGAACGCGCCGGATTTGTGCAGCCGATGCGCTTCGCCGTCGATGGCGATGACGCGATCGCCTACCTGCGCGGCGACGGCCGCTACGGCGACCGGAAACTTTTCCCGCTGCCAACCACCGTGCTACTCGACTTGAATATGCCCCGCAAAAACGGCTTCGAGGTGCTGGATTGGATTCGCCACCAACCCGCTTTGCGCCGCCTGCGCGTCTATATCTTGAGCGCATCCAGCCGGGCGCAGGACATCGAGCGCGCTTATGATCTCGGGGCAAATTCTTATCTGGTGAAACCGGGCAACCTGGACGGCCTGCTGGAGATGGCCAAATGTCTCGTCGCCTGGCTCCGCATCAGCCATTTCGCGCCCGTCGCCGAAGCGAGCAACAGCAGCGTGCCGTTCCTCATTACCTCGGTAGAGCGATCCACGGCCATGGCTTGAAGCCGAAGCGACGGCTGGGTCGAAATCCGAATCGATCGGCCGCCCATTTAAAAGCAAACAAGGCCCGCCGCGATTTTCGCGACGGGCCTTTTCGGGTAAATTAATTCAGACCGATCAGCGCATCTCGTAGACTTCGATGAGGGCCACGCCGGTGGTGTTGTTCGCACCGCTGACTTGCACGGTGTAAGCGCCCGGCGCCAGGGTCACCAGCATCGCCGAGTCCGCCGAATTCGCCGGAAGTTGAAAGGCCCCGACGCGCGAGAATGCCGCGACGAGGGCGGCGCCACCGCCCCACCCTGAGTTCGTGGCGACCGCCACATTATTGGAATCGACCAGCGTGATTTGCGGGGTCACGAGCACGCCGCCGACCGAGAACTGCGTCAGCGCCGGGCCGATGCCGCGAATGAGCAGCGTGTCGGTGCCGTTGCCGCCAATGACGAAGCCGGCGGCGAGCACACTGGCGCCCGTGCCGGAAAACGCGCGGGCGGAAACGTTAATCAGCCGCGTGGCCGGCGTGCCGGGGTCGGCGTCGTAAACTTCCGCGAGCGCAATGCCCGTCGTGCTGGCGGCCCCGCTAATGATCGCGCTGTAGGTGGTGTTGGAGGCGAGGGATTGGAAAACCGCGGCGTCAGCCGAATTGGACGGCAACGCGAACGCGCCGACCGAAGCGAAGGCGTTGGCGAGCACCACGCCGCCGCCCCAGCCCGCGTTCGCGCTGATCTGCGTGTTGGCACTATTGAAGAGCCCGAGTTGCGGCGCGCTGAGCACGCCGCTGACGTTGAAGACTGCCAGCGTCGGACCAATGCCGCGAACCAGCAGTTGCTTTGAACCCACTCCGCTGAGGCCGAAGCCCACCGCCACGATGCTGTCACCCGTGCCGACGAATGTGCGGACCGAGACGTTAATCAGGCGCGCGGTGCCGGTCGGTCCCGTGCCCACCACGACCTCGCTGACCGTGAGCGTGGCCGTGCCGCTGATGCTCGAGCCCGCGGCGTTGGTGAGGAGCGCGCGGTAGCGGCTGCCGTTCATGACGGTGGTGATGTTCGTGACCCCGAGCATCGTCGTGGTCGCCCCGCTATAACTTGAATTGTTGCTGAGGTTGTTCCACGTCGCTCCGCCGTCGGTAGAGAGCTGCCATTGATAGGTCGTCGCTGCCAAGGCTGTGCCCAACGTGAAGCTCGCGCTCTGGCCCGAGGCCACCGTCGCGTTCGCGATTGGGGTTCCCGAGGGCGGCGAGGCGACAAAGAGGCCCTTGGAAACGGACTGGTTGTCGCCGTCGGCGACATAAAGATTCCCCGCGCTGTCCGTCGCGATCCCCTGGGGATAATAGAAGCGGGCGTTCGCCCCGCTGACCGTGGTGACGGCGCCGGCGGAGGTGATTTTGCGCACGGCGCGATTATAGGTGTCAGCCACGAAAACATTTCCGCCGCCATCCACGGCCACGCCGTAGGGCTGGTTGAAGCGCGCGGTCGTGCCGACGCCGTCGGCCAACCCCGCCTGACCCGCGAGGCCCGCGAGCGTCGTCACCGTGCCCGCCGCGGTGATCTTGCGAATCGTCGCGTTGAAGAAATCCGCGACAAACACATTCCCCGCGCTGTCGACCGCAACCGCATAGGGGCCGGTAAAACGCGCACTGCCGCCGGGGCCGTCGACGCTGCCGTTTTGTCCTGCCACGCCCGCGATCGTGGTGACGACGGCGGCGGGGGTGATTTTACGCACCGTGCTGTTGTTGGTGTCGGCGACATAAACATTGCCGGCGCTGTCGACCGCGATGCCTTGGGGGGAGTTGAAGCGCGCAATGGCGCCCGTGCCATCGGTGCTGCCGGCCACGCCGGAGAAGCCCGCGAACGTCGATACGACGCCCGCGGAGGTGATCTTGCGGATCGAAGTGTTGCCGGCATCGGCCACGTAAACATTGCCGCTGCCATCGACCGCGACACCTGTCGGGCCGTTAAACCGCGCCACGCCACCGGCGCCATCGGCACTGCCGGAAATCCCGGCGGCGCCCGCGAGCGTCGTGACACTGCCCGCGGAATTCATTTTGCGAATCGTGTGATTGTTATGGTCGGCGATATAGAGATTGCCCGCCCCATCGATCGCCACGCCGCCGGGATACGCGAAAAGCGCGGCGGAGCCCGCACCATCAGCGACGCCCGACAATCCCGTCGCGCCCGCCAGCGTGCTCACCACGCCGGCCGCCGTGATGGCGCGAAGCGTGTGATTGCCGGTGTCGGCCACGTAGACCAGGCCCGCGCCGGTCACCGCGATGCCGCCCGCATAAAAAAATTGTGCCGCCGCCCCCGTCCCATCCGCGCGTCCGATCACGGTCGGCGATCCGGCGAGCGTCGAAACCGTTCCACTCGTGTTGATCTTGCGGACGGTCTGGTTGGACGTGTCGACGACGTAAACATTGCCGGCCGCGTCGACTGACACCGCCGACGGATGATCGAATCGCGCCACGCTGCTCGGGCCATCGCCGCTGCCGGTGAGGCCGCCGCTGCCCGCGAACGTGGTGACCGTTCCGCCCGAATTAATTTTGCGAATCGTGCTGTTGCCGTTGTCGGCGACATAAACGTTGCCCACCGAATCGACCGCCAGGCCGAACGGATAGTTGAACAACGCGGCGCTGCCCGTGCCGTCGGCGATGCCCGTCTGGGCCGCGACGCCCGCAAACGTCGTCACGACACCGGTCGGAGAAATTTTGCGAATCGTGCTGTTGTTGGTGTCGCCGACATACACCGTGCCCGCGCCATCGACCGTGATGCCTTGCGGAAAACTGAACTGCGCCGCAGTGCCCGTGCCATCGAGGCTGCCCGACACACCGCTGCCCGCCAGCGTCGTGACCGCGCCGCCGGCGGTGATCTTGCGGACATTGTGATTGCCGATGTCGGTCACGTAAACGTTGCCCGTGGCATCCACCGCCACAGCGAACGGATAAGCAAAGCGCGCCCCGGTGCCCGTGCCGTCGGCGTTCCCACTCAAGCCCGAACTGCCGGCGAGCGTGGTGACGGTGCCACCCGCACTGACTTTGCGCACGGTGTGATCGCCGCCATCGGCCACGTAAATGTTGCCCGCGGCATCCACCGTGACGCCGGTGGGATTGAGCAGGCGCGCGTTGGTGCCGGTGCCGTCGACATGGTCGAGCACGGCGGCATTTCCGACCAAGGGAGCGAAAACATAGGTGTCCGCACGCGTGAGGCTGGTCGCGATAAAATTCATCGCCACGGCCGCGGCCAAATATCCCGCGAATCGTTTCAGTGATCGCGCTGGCTTGGCCGGCACGTTTACCAGCACGTTATTTTTATACATAGGTGAGACCATAGGTTGAGGGGTTGGAGGCCTCGCCCGCCCCCAGGTTGCTGGGGTGAACAGCTAACCCCGCGCTCCACCCCACCGGGACTCAGGCCGCCGCGCCCGCCCGCACCGCCGCCGCGCCCGCCTGCGTAATTTTGCCGTAGTCCAACCGCACGAGCCGATCCGCGAGTGAAAAATACCGATCGTCATGCGTGATCACGAGCACGGCCTTGTTGCGTGCTTTCAGCTCCGGGAGGAGCTTGGTATAGAACACGTCCTTGAACAGCGGGTCCTGATCCGAGGCCCACTCGTCGAAGAGATAAAAGGGCCGGTCCTCGAGATAAGCGCAGAGCAGCGCGAGCCGCTTGCGCTGGCCTTGGGAAAGTTGCGTGGTGGAAAACACCCCTTCCTTGATCGCGACCTTGTGGTCGAGGTGCAGGTGTTTGAGGTAGTCGGCCGCGCGCTGGTCCGCCCCCGCGCTCGCCCCACCCGTGATCCGGTCGAACAGGAAATAATCCGAGAAAACCGTCGAGAAATACTGCCGGTAATCGTCGCGATTGTGATCATCGATCACCCGGCCGTTGAGCCGGATCTCGCCGCCCGCGGGCGGATATAAACCGGTGATGACCTTCGCGAGCGTGGATTTGCCGCTGCCGTTGCCGCCGATGAGAAACACAAGTTCGCCCGGCCGAAACGTGAAATCGATCGGCCCGAGGATGAAATTATCGTCCTCGCGTTCGCGATAGTAGTGATGCGTGACGTTGACGAGCTCGAGGGAGCGAAACGCTTCGCCGGGCGCAGACATCGCGGAGTCGGGGCCGCGTTTGTGATCGGATTGCGTCGAGAGCGCGAGGCCGAGTTCCTCGACTTTGCGGAGTGAAACATTCGCGCGGCTGAAAACCGACAAGCTGCCGAGCAGTCCCGCGAGCGGTCCCATCAGATAAAGCGTGGCGATGATGTAGCCGGTCAGCGCCTGCGGGCTGACGTTCTCCATCCGCGGCAGCAGAAAAAGAATCAGCCCAATCACGATGAGGAAGAGCAGCTGGTTCCAGTTTTGCGCGATGATGAAGCGTAGTTCCGCGGCGACATTGTGCTTCTGGCAGACGGCCGCGGCCGCCGCGACGTCCCCCTCGAGAAACGCGGAGCGGCGCACCCGATGGAGTTTCAATTCCTTGATGCCTTCCGTCAGCGAGCGAAAATGACGGAAGAGCCGGTCCTGGCCTTCGCGCGCGGCGGTTAGATGGCCAAAACCACTGCGGATCATCAGCCGATAGGTGACGGCACCGATGATCGCGAACGCGGCCATCGCGATCAGCACCGGCAGCGACAGCCACGCAAGATAGACCGCGCCGCCGAGCAGCACGGCGAAGTTCACGGCAAAAATCGGGATGCTCAGCGTCGCCTGGGTGATTTCCAAAATATCTTCGGTCAGCGCGACCATGAGTTTCGGGGTGCCGAGTTCCTCGAGCTGGCGCAGCGGCACCGCGAGAATTTTCTTCACGAGGTCCTGTCGCAGACGCGCGGTGGTCGCCTGCGAAAAATGCGACAGCGTGATTTGCGCGAGCGCATTGGTCAGGATTCGGCCCAACCCCAGCGCCGCGAATCCCACGATCAGGGTCAACCCGGGGCTGCCGCGGTGATTCAACGCCGAGTTGATCATCGCGATCAGGCCGGCGTTGCACGCGCCGCTGAGCAGCGCGGCGATGGAGGTCCAGACGACCATGGCGGGCGAGTAGCGGACGAGAAAGCGCAGGAGAGTCATGGTGGCGGTGAAAAAAAACCGCGACAGCATACCGGCCGCGCGCGAATCGGGTAAGGGGGTGTCCACCCCAACAACCCCGGCCCGGGTGGCGCTGTCGCAAACGCAGATGTCATTCTCCGCGCCCACGCTCTTCCCTCCCCGGCTGCTCTCGTTCGCCGCGGCAGCGGAGTCGTCAGAAGAGCCCTCGACCGTCGTCGCGCCCTCCCCGCCGCGGGAACTGCCGATCGCGATCCTGGGGGTGTCGTTCGATCCGATGACGCTCGCCGGCGCCGTCGATCGCATCGCGGCGATGATCGCGGCGCGCAGCCCGCACTTCGTCGTCACGCCGAACGTCGATTTTCTCGTGCAGGCCCAGCAGGACGCGGAGCTGCATCAGATTTTGGTCAACGCCGATCTCGTGCTTTGCGATGGCAAACCGCTTGTGTGGGCGTCGCAGTGGCTGGGCAACGCCCTTCCCGGCCGCGTCGCCGGTTCCGATCTCGTGCCGCTGTTGTTGCAGCGTGCCGCCGAGCGGGGGTGGAAAATATTTTTGCTCGGTGGGGCCGAGGGCGTGGGCGCGGAGGCAGCCCGCCGCATCGCGGCGGATTATCCCGCGTTGTCCACCGTCGCGCACTATTCGCCGCCGCTCCGCACGCTGGCGCAGATGAACCACGAGGAAATCGTCGCGCGAGTGCAGGCGGCGAAACCGGATCTCGTGCTCGTTTGTTTCGGCTGCCCCAAGCAGGAAAAATGGATCTTTCAGAATTATCGCGCCGCCGGCGTGCCCGTCATGATTGGGGCGGGCGGCACGGTGGACTTTCTCGCGGGGCGGTTAAAGCGCGCGCCGCACTGGATGCGACGCGGCGGCCTCGAAAGTTTCTTCCGGCTGTGGCAGGAGCCCCGCCGCCTGTTCAAGCGCTACGCCGGCGATTTGTTCAAGTTCGCGCCCGCGCTGTTCGCGCAGCTCTGGCACGCGCCGGCGCGCACCGCGAAGAAGAATTCGTCGCGCAATGTGCTTTTTTCCACCCCGATGGCGTATGGCCTGAAAGTGCAGGCCGGTGCTCAGTTTCATCACGAGGGCCTGCAAGGCGCCCCCGCCTTCTGGGCGCACGCCGTGGATCAGCAGGGCCACTGCCTGATCGACCTGTCCACCGTGACTTCGATCGACAGCACGGGGCTCGCGTTTCTCGCCCATTGGCAACGCCGTCTGGCGCGAGTGCAGCGCAATCTCATTCTGTTCCGGCCGAGTGCGGCGGTTCGCGCGGCGTTGGCGCGAATGCACCTGACCGAAAAGTTCGTCATCACCGATGGCGCGAACGCGGGCCCGCCCGCTCCACCCTCGGCGAACGGCGCGTCTTGAAAATCGGCCTGTCCACTTCCGTCATCCAACGCGGCCAGTCCGGCGTTGGCCAATACGTGCTTTCGCTCGTGCGCGCGCTGCTGCCTGCCGCGACCCAGCACGAGTTCACCCTCTTCGTCCTCGAGCAGGACCTGCCGTTGTTCGCCTTCGCGGCGCGCCGGATGCGCCTCCACGTGGTCGCCGAGCGGCACCGGCCGCCGGTGCGAAACATTCTCTGGCACCAGGCAGTGCTGCCGCGCCTCGCCCGGCACGCCGGGCTCGATGTCCTGCACATCCCGAGCTACCGGCGGATGCTCTGGTCCCACCCGTGTGCGCTGGTCGCCACGATTCACGACCTCGCCCCGTTTCATCTCGCAGGAAAATACGATTGGGCGCGCATGTTCTACGGTCGCGTGATCGCGCGGTGCCTCGCCCAACGCCAGCACGAGGTCATCGCGGTCAGCGGCCTGACCGCGCGCGACATCGGCACGTATTTCGGCGTTTCCCCGCGGCTTGTCACCGTCGTCCCCAACGGCCTCGACCACGATCAGTTCAAACCGGGTGACCGAGCCGAGGCCCGCGCCGCGGTCGTGACGCCCCGCGAGGTGACCGGGCCATTTTTCCTCTACGTCGCGCGACTCGAGCATCCGGCAAAAAATCACGCGCGGCTCATCGCCGCCTTCAACGCGTTCAAGGCCGCCACCGGCTCGCCGTGGCAACTGGTCTTCGCCGGCAGCGACTGGCACGGCGCCGAGACCATTCACGCGCTGATCCGCTCCTCGCCCTTCGCGCGCGAGATTCATGCGCTCGGCTTCGTGCCGTCCGGTGATTTGCCCAACTGGTATCGCGCCGCCGATGTTTTTGTTTTCCCGTCGCTCTTCGAAGGCTTCGGGCTGCCCCCGCTCGAGGCCATGGCCTGCGGTTGCCCGGTGCTTTCGTCCATGCGTGGCGCGCTCGCTGAGACGGTCGGCGAGGCTGCCGGTCGGTTGGAACCCGAGGACGTCCCCCAGCTGCAAGCCCAGCTCACCCACGCCGCCACCGACCTCGGGTGGTGTGATCAATTGCGCGCCGCGGGTTTGATTCGCGCGCAGGAATTCACCTGGCGGCAAACCGCCGCCGCCACGCTCGCGGTTTATGAGCGCGCCGGCGCTGCGACGCCCCCGTCCGGCAAACGCGAACCTCGCCGCTCCGTCGCAGACCGCCGCCCAGTTCCGACCGCCGCATTTTCTCCGCTGGCGTCGCCGGTGCCCGCCTGCCCATGAGCAAGCCCCCCGACACTTTCTCCGCCGACGAAGCTCGCCGGCCCAATCTCCAGAACGCGAAACGCCTGGAGCAGCGCACGGCGCAGCTGAGCACCGCCCACGCCGAAATGGATCAGTTCGTCCACGCCATCGCCCACGACCTGCGCGGGCCGCTCATGCACATCGGCGGTTTCGCCGATTTGTTGTTGGCCCATGCTCGCGGCCAGCTCGACGACAAGGGCCGCGAATATCTCCAGACGATCATCGATTCGGCCGGCCAGCTCGAGCGGATGCTCATCGAAATCGTCGCGCGGGCACGGACGAACCTGAACAACGCCGAAGCCGATCTCCGACGCTCGGTTTCCACCGGCGACGCGAGCCCGACGCGCGTGCTACCCGAGAAGGACGACCCGGTCGTCGCCAGCGAAGAAAAAACCCCGGCGCTGCCCACCACCGGCGTGCTCCGCATTCTTCTCGTCGAGGACAGCGCGCCCGATGTCGCGCTGATCAAACACATGCTGAACACGTCGGGCCGAGAAATCTCGGTCGTCAACGTCGAGACCCGCGTGGCGTTTGAGACCGAGCTCACCTCCCGCCCGCCCCATCTGATCCTGTCCGATTACTCGCTGCCGACCTTTGACGGCAGCGCGGCGCTGGAAATCGCCAAGCGGATCGTGCCGCAGGTGCCGTTTATTTTTGTCACGGGCACGCTCGGCGAGGAAGTCGCGATCGACATGCTGAAGCTGGGCGCGACCGACTACGTCTTGAAAAACCGGCTGACGCGCCTGACGCCCGCCGTGAGCCGGGCGCTGTCCGAAACGGAACAGCGCCGGGCGCGCGATCTCGCCGAGGAAAAATTCCGCCGCTCGCACGATCAGTTGCGCGCGCTCACCGGGCATTTGCAATTTGTGCGGGAAGAAGAGCGCACGCGCATCGCGCGCGAGGTGCACGATGAACTCGGGCAGGCCCTCACCGGCCTGAAACTCGATCTGTCGTGGCTCGCCGGGAAGCGCAGCGTCGCGCGCGTGCTGCAGCGGAAAATCAAGACGATGATCGGCCAGGTGGACGAAACGATCCACGCCGTGCGCCGAATCGCGACGGAGCTGCGGCCCGGCGTGCTCGACAGCCTCGGCCTCGCCGCCGCGATCGAGTGGCAGGCCGCCGATTTCCAGGAACGCACCGGCATCCGCTGCGAGATGAAGATCGAAGTGCCCGAAATGATTTGGGAGCGGAATTTCAGCAACGCCTGCTTCCGCGTTTTCCAGGAAATGCTCACCAACATCATCCGCCATGCGAAGGCCACGCATGTCGAGGTTCGCCTCCTGCAGGACGAGCACGAGTTGACGCTCATCGTGCGGGACAACGGCCGCGGCATCACCGAAAAGGAAATCGCCCAGGCCCGTTCGCTCGGGCTCACCGGCATGAAGGAGCGCGCGACCCAGGTGGGTGGCACCGTTTCTTTCACCGGCCGGCCCGACGCGGGCACCACGGTCACGCTGTGTGTGCCGTTGCCCACGGCGGCGATCCGAACGGGGGCCGCATGAGAATTCTCATCGCCGATGACCACGCCGTGGTGCGCCAGGGCCTGAAGCAGATTCTGGCGGAGGCCTTCAAGCGCGCCTCCTTCGGCGAGGCCGCGAACTCGCAGGGCACGCTCGAGCGGGTCCGGAAGGAAATGTGGGACATCGTGATCCTCGATCTGACGATGCCGGGGCTCAGCGGCCTCGAGGTGCTCAAGGAAATCAAGCAGCTGCACCCCAAGCTGCCCGTCCTGATCCTCAGCATGCACCCGGAGGATCAATTTGCGGTGCGGTTGCTCAAGGCGGGCGCGGCCGGCTACATGACGAAGGAAAGCGCGCCGGAAGAACTCGTCGGCGCCGTGAAAAAAGCGGTCGCCGGCGGCCGTTACGTCAGTGCGGCGCTCGCGGAAAAAATGGCGTCGTTCCTCGTGCACGACGTGCAGGTCGCGCCGCACGAAAATCTTTCCGACCGCGAGTTTCTCATCCTGCGCCTAATCGCCTCCGGCAAATCCGTCAGCATCATCGCCGCCGAGCTGTCGCTCAGCGTGAAGACCGTCAGCACCTATCGCACCCGCCTGCTCGAGAAAATGAGCATGACCAATAACGCGCAGCTCCTCCGCTACGCGTTTCAAAATAATCTCGTGGAGCATCACTCGCCGGATCCGGCTCCGCCGGCGCCGGCCGGGTAGGATGACACCCCATGTGGTTTGTGGGACCCCGGCCACCGGGTCTTCCTCCAATTTTCCCGCCCCGCTGCAGCTTTTATGAATGTAACCAACGGCAAACATCTTGAGCCCGCGCCCTTCGACGCGTGGGCGGTTTTCGATTTCTGGCTGCGCCGCTGGCGCTGGCTCGCGTGCTGGACCGTGATCCTCGCGGTCGCGGGCGGCGTGCTCGCCCGCCTGAAATGGGGCCGCTCGTTCACCTCGACCGCGCAATTAATCCACTACGAGCCGTCCGCGGTCGACGATACGTTTCATCCGCGGGCCCTCGCGACGCCGAGCCTCGTCGTGATGCTCCAGGCGCCCAGCTTGTTCGAGGAAGTCGGTTCGCACCTCGAGCCGCGCGTCGCCGCGAAAGATTTGGCCCTGCGGCTTTCCCTCACGCTCGATCGCAACAACGACGTCGCCACGGTCACCGCGATCGGGAGCTCCGCGGAGGAAACGACTAATCTCGTCAAACGGTTCTGCGACGCCGCCATCGCTTACACGAAAACGATGCAACGCCTCGAAGCGACCGAGGCCAGCGAGAGCGTCACCCACCAACTCGCCCAGGTCGAAGCCGAGATCGCCGCGGCGCGGACGGCGATTCCCGCCGAGAGTGTCGCGGCCGTGACCGCCTTCGCTTCGGTGCCGGAAGCGCCCGCGCCCATCGCCAGCGATCTTCCGGGCCGCCTGCAAACGGCGCGCAGTCAGCTCGACGATTTGCGGGCGCGCTTCACGGACATTCACCCGCTCGTGCGCGAACAACGCACGCGCGTCACCGCCCTCGAAGACGAGCAGCGCCGCACCGCGCCCGCGGCCGGCACGCCCACCGCCGCGATGCGCGCGGCGGCTTCCCCCGCGGCGTCCGCCGCCTTCTACGGCCGCATCACGCCCGAGGAAGTCGCGATGGGCGAACGCTTCCGCGCGTTGGAAACCAACCGCGCGATCCTCATCGGCCGCCAGCGGGCGATTCAGCCCTTCCGCGAGGATCCGCCCGGCTATTTTCGCGTTCTCCTTTCGGCCGGCGCCAATCCCACCCTGCAGCACAATCATCGTTTGGAAATCGTGCTGTGCGCCTGCCTCGGCGCCTTTTTTGGCCTCGTCGGATCCGCCGGCCAGATCTTGTTGGGCGAATTTCTCGACAACCGCGTGAAGACGCGGGCCGACGTGCGCCGCGTCACCGGCCTGCCGCTGCTCGCCACCCTCGGCGACTTGAAGCGCATGACGCCGGCGGACCGCGACCAGTGGGCCTTCCGGGCGTGGACCGCGTTGCAGAGCAAGCTGAGTCTTTCGCCGAACCACGGCGTCGTCTGCGGCATCACCTCCGCGCACAGCGGCGACGGCCGCTCGACGTGGATCAATCTGCTCGCGGGGGCGGCCAGCGCCTGCGGGTTTCGCGTGCTCACCATCACCGCGCAACCGTCGCCGGAAATCGCCGCCGAACTCGCGCGGCGCGACAAGCGCACTGCGCCGCTCGCGCTGCCGCCCTCGGCGGAGAGCGTGGCGTTGACCGCCAGCGTGCTTTCCACGCCCAGTCAGATCGTCGCCCAGTTGTCGGGGGCGAACAGCCTGCCACGCGTCGACATTCCCCTGCCCGGCTGGGTGTGGAACCTCGACCGTCGCACCCAGTGGCACGCCGCGCTCGAAGCCTGGCGCGCGATTGATCACGTGGTGATTTTTGTCGAGCTGCCGCCGGCGTCGGTTGCCGAGACCGTGCTGCTGGCGGAAAACGTCCCGAATCTCCTCTGGCTCGTGGACAGCAACCGCTCCGACGCCACCGAGACCCACAGCGATTTGGAAACGCTGCGCGACGCCCGCTGCAATCTCGTCGGCGCCGTGCTCAACCGCGAGCGCGTCGCGCCGTTGCGCGGCCGCTTCAGCCGCTGGTTCGGCAGCAGTGCCGTGTTGTTCTTCCTCGGGCTGGGTCTCGCCTTCACTCCGCCCAAGGCCTCGGCCGCCGTCGCGGAGCCCGCCATTGTGATGGCCGATACGGCTCCCGCCGCACCCGCCGCGTTCGGTGTCGTCGATCCCAGCGTGCGGGCGAACTGGCAGAAGCGCCTGACGCTCGGCGCCGGCGATGTGCTGAATTTTTATCTCTTCGGTTCGCCCGAACTCACCCGCAACGAAGTGCCGATCGGTCCCGATGGGCGCGTCTCTTATCTCGAGGCCGAAAACATCGCAGCGGCCGGGCTCACCGTGGACGAACTTCGCGAACACCTGAATGACGAGCTCGGAAAATTTCGCCGCACGCCACAGGTCTTCGTCACGCCGCAGTCCTATAACAGCAAACGCTACTACGTGCTGGGCACCGTGGTGCTGAAGGGGTTTTTCCCACTCGACCGGCCCATTACCATTCTCGAGGCCGTCGCGCGCGCGCATGGTTTCGAGACCGGCACGTCCCGGGGCGACGTAATGGAAACAACCGATTTCGCGAAAAGCTTCATCGCTCGCGACGGCCAGCATCTGCCCGTGAATTTCGAAAAACTTTTCCTGCGCGGTGACCTCTCGCAGAACATCGCGCTCGAGCCCGGCGACTATCTCTACTTCCCCCCCGCCGCCTCCGGCGCGATCTATGTCCTCGGTGAAGTCCGCACGCCTGGCTCGGTGGTCTTCGACGCGGACACCAATGTCCTCTCCGCCATCGCGACGCGCGGCGGCTTCACCCAACGCGCGTGGAAAAAACACGTCCTCGTCGTGCGCGGTTCGCGCGACCACCCCGAGGCGTTCAAGGTCGATGCGCAGGGCGCACTGACCGGCAACGCCGCAAATCTCGCCCTCCAACCTGGCGATCTCGTCTACGTCAGCAACCGTCCGTGGATTCGCGTCGAGGAGCTGCTCGACCGCGCGACCTCCGCGTTCGTCGAGGCCGCCGTCATTTCCTGGACTGGCGTGCATATCGGCCTCGGCGGGACCGGACCTGTCATCGTGCCATGAAAAATTTCTTTCCCCTCTCCGCCGCGCTCACGCTCGCGGGCCTGGCCGCGTTCTTCTCCGGCTGTGAAATTCTCCCGCTCCCCGCGGCGCGCACGGGCGACCCGGTCGCGTCCGTCGCGGCCTTCGCCTCGGTCCAAGCCGCCCCGACCGCCCCGCTCGATCCCGCACTGCTGCGGCCGGGTGACTCGACCTTCCGCCTCGGTCCGGGCGACCAACTCGACCTTGAAATCATGGGCGACAACTCGACCCGCGCCACCGTCACGGTCGGCCCGGACGGAAAAATTTATTACTACATGCTGCCCGGCCTCGACGTCTGGGGGCTCACGCTGTCGGAAACCCGCGCCCGCCTCGCCGATGGTTTGGGGAAATACATCCGCGAAAAACCCGTGGTCTCGCTCACGCTGCGTGTCGTCACGAGTCGCCGCGTCTGGGTGCTTGGGCGGGTCAACAGTCCCGGGATCTACACACTGGGCGGCCCGACGACGTTGCTCGACGCCGTCGCGCAGGCCGGGGGAAACTCCGCCGGCAACGCGGACTTGTCACACAGCTTCATCATCCGGCAGGGCCGCGTGCTCCCGGTGGACTTCCAGCAACTCCTGCACGACGGTGCCCTTTCGCAAAACGTCTATCTGCAGCCGGACGATTTTATTTTCCTGCCTTCCGCCCGCACGCCGCAAGTCCACATTCTGGGCGCGGTCGTCCAGCCGCACTCGGAAAGAATGAGCGGCGCGCTCACGGTGGTCCAAGCCATCGCGTTGTCCGGTGGGACCGAGCGCGACGCGTGCCTCACCAATGTCGCCATCGTCCGCGGTTCGCTCGCGCATCCGCAAATCGCGATCGTCGCCGTCGATCAAATTTTGCGCGGCCAGGCGCCGGATGTCCGCCTGGAGCCGAGCGACATCGTGTTCGTGCCCTACGCGCCCGAGCGCGTGCTCACGCGCTATGTGAATCTGATCCTCGACACGTTTGCGCGCACCGTCGGCGTGAATGCGGGCGCCCGGATTATCACGGGCAACGCCGCCCCCATCGGCGTCGGCGTGAATATCTCGCCGTAGTGAGCGCGTCCCGCTCTCCGAGGGCGTCGAAACCGTGGGACTGGCTCTGCGAGCCAGTCTGAGTTTCACGGTGATTCGCCACTCAAACTCAGGGCGGTTCCGAGAGCCACCCCCACCGCGGAACAGGGTTTTCGACGGCCTCTCAGATCCAGACATCGGGCAAATTGCCCGGGCGGGCAGCGGCGAGCGACCTGCGGGCTCCGGCTTCCGTTGAGTGTAGGACTTCACCCCATATTCGCCGCGAGGACCCTGCGGTAATCTGCGGCATGGTGGCCTCCAACTCGTTCTCACGCACCGTCCGTGCGGTCCGCTCCACTCCCGATCGCGTCGCGCGGGCGAATGCCTCGCGCACTGAGGCGCTGCACGACGCTGAGCTCGTGCGCCGTTTCAACGCTGGCGACGAAACCGCCTTCGTCGAAATCATCACCCGCTATCGCGAGAAAATGTATGTCATCGCGCTCTCGGTGCTGCACAACACCGCCGACGCCGAGGAAATTGCCCAGGACACCTTTATCCGCGCGCATCGCGGACTCGCGCGTTTCCGCGGCGATTCGGCGCTCTCCACCTGGCTCCATCGCATCACCCTCAATCTTTCCCGCAATCGCTATTGGTATTTTTTCCGCCGCAGCCGGCACAACACGCAGTCGCTCGACTGCGCGATGAGCGCCGACAACACCTCCACCCTGGCGAGCCTGATCGCCTGCGAGGCGCCCAGCCCCGTGCAGGAAGCCGCCACCTCTGAGTTCACGGAACTCGTGGCCGAATGCATGACGCGCCTCGGGGCCGGTCATCGCGAAATCCTCACGCGGCGCAACGTCCTGAATTTGTCCTACGAGGAGATCGCGAAATCCTTCGGCATCAGCATCGGCACCGTGAAAAGCCGAATCGCGCGCGCGCGCAATAATCTCCGCGTGCTCCTCGCCAAGGCCTGCCCGGAATTTCCCGCCGATGCTTCACCCAACGAGTGGTTCACCACTCAACGCCACACCGGCCAGCTCGAAATCGCCTGCGCTTAACCCGACGCCAACAGTTTCCCGGTCGTTGCCCGGCTCCTCCCTCTTCCCTCCCACGTTCGATTTTCCAGCGATGAGACTGCTCTTTGTTCACGAACGAATCGGCGCCCTCGGCGGCGCCGAAGCCAACGTGCTTGTGACGGCCGGCGAGCTGCGCCGCCGCGGACATTCGGTCGGCCTGGCGCACGGTCGCAGCACGGGTCAGGGCGAAGCCGAGTGGCAGGAAATTTTCCCGCAGCGCTTCGCCCTTGAGGCGGCGACCGGCGGCGCCGGGTTGCAACAAGCGCTCGCGGAATTTCAGCCCGACGTCGTTTATCTCCATAAATTCTCCGATCCGACGGTGCTCGCCACGCTGCTCGCCTCCGATCGGCCCGTCGTCCGCATGGTCCACGACCACGACCTCTACTGCATGCGCGGCTACAAATATAATTATTTCACCCGCCGCGTCTGCCATCGCGCCGCGTCCGCCTATTGCGTGTTTCCCTGCGGCGCCTCGGTCGCGCGCAATTCCACCGGCGGCTTCCCGCTCCGCTGGGTCAGCTACGGCGACAAACGCCGCGAAATCGATCTCAACAAAAATTTCGGCCGCCTGATCGTGGCCTCGGACTACATGCGCCAGGAACTGCTGCGCAACGGCTTTTCCCCGGAGCAGATCGAGATCCACGCGCCGGTGCCGCGCGCGGTCGCGGCGGCGGACACGCCGACCTTCGGCGACCGCAACCTGATCGTCTACGCGGGCCAGATCATCCGCGGCAAGGGCGTCGATGTTTTGCTCGAGTCGCTCGCGCAGGTCACCGTGCCGTTCGAATGCGTGATTCTCGGCGACGGCAGCCAGCGCGCCGAGTGCGAGCGGCTCAGCGCGCGCCTCGGCCTCGAGCGCAAAGTCATGTTTGAGGGCTTCGTGCCTCAGGCACGCATCGCCAGCTATTATCGCCAGGCTTCGCTCGCGGTCATGAGTTCCCTCTGGCCCGAGCCGTTCGGCGCCACGGGCCTCGAGGCCATGCGCTGCGGGCTGCCGGTCGTGGCGTTTGATGCCGGCGGCATCAAGGAATGGCTCCTCGATGGTGTGAACGGTTTTCTGGTGCCGTGGATGGACCGCCCGAAATTCGCCGCGCGCGTCGATCAACTTCTCCTCTACAAACCGCTCGCCCGCCGCCTCGGCGACAGCGGCCGCACGCTCGCCAACGAGCGTTTCAATTTTTCCAGCTACGTCGATGGCCTCGAGGATCTTTTCGTTCGCACCGCCGCCACCCCGCCCGCCGTCCGCCCCCAACTTCAGGGAGCCACCCGATGAAAAACCACCCGTCCCACCCGATCAGCCCGCGCCTGCTGGAGCGCTTCGCCCTATTTCAGAGCGGTCTCGGCTTATGGAAGCTCAAACGCCGGCTCGCCCTGCGCCGGCTCGCGTGGCGCTGGTTCGTGGAAGGGGCCGATGTCTTGAAACGCACCCTCGACATCGTGGGCAGCGCCGCCGCGTTGCTTTGCCTGAGCCCGCTGTTGATTCCCGTCGCCTTGCTCGTGCGCCTCGATGGCGGCCCGGTCATGTTTCCCCAGGTGCGCGTCGGCCGTTTCGGCTGCACGTTCAAGATGTATAAATTCCGCTCGATGCGCCCCGACGCCGAAAAACTTCTCGCGGCCCTGCTCGCCGCCAACCAGCACAGTGGCGGCATCACCTTTAAAATCAAAAACGATCCCCGCGTCACGCGCATCGGCCATTACCTGCGCCGCTTCTCGATCGATGAGCTGCCCCAGTTCTACAACGTCCTGATCGGCGACATGTCGCTCGTCGGGCCGCGCCCGCCCGTGCCGCGCGAAGTCGCCCTCTATTCGATTGCGGATCGCCGCCGGTTGTCGGTCAAGCCGGGGATCACCTGCACCTGGCAGGTCGGCGGCCGCTCCAATCTCGATTTTCCCGAACAAGTTCAGCTCGACGTGGACTACATCGAAAGCCAGAGCCTTGGTCAGGATGTCAAAATTCTCGCGAAGACCCCCAAAGCCGTGGTCTTCGGCCCGGGTGCCTATTGATGAAAACTCTCCTCATCTGTCCTTCTTATCGCTTCGCCCTGCCGCAACTGGTCGAGCATGGCCCGCTCGCCATCGCGCCGATTCTGGGCGAATGCGTCGCCAGCCACTGGATTGAATATCTGGCCGGGCTGGGCGCCACGCACGTGCAGATCGTCGCCGCCGATCGCGCGGACCAAGTTCGCGCCACGCTCGGTGACGGCGCCCGCTGGGGTGTGCGCCTCGAGGTGCTCGCGGTCAGCGTCGAGCCGACGCTCGCCGAGGCCACCGCGCGCTATCGCCCCACCGGCGAAGCTGGCTGGCTGCCCGCGCCCCACGAGATCGTGTTCATGAATCATCTGCCCGGTTGCGAAGGCGTGCCGCTGTTCTCCAGTTACGCCACGTGGTTCGCCGCGTTGCTCGCCTGGATGCCGCGGGCCATGACGCCGGCCCGCATCCGCGTGAGCGAGATCAGCCCGGAAATCTGGGTCGGTCGTCGGGCGCATATTTCCCCGACCGCCCAGTTGATCGCCCCTTGCTGGATCGGCGATCAGGTTTTCATCGAGCCCGGTGCCATCGTCGGCCCCGGCGCGATCATCGAGGATCGCTCGGTCATCGAGAACGAGGCCCGCGTGGTGCATAGTTGGGTCGGACCGGACACCTTCGTCGGCCCGATGACCTCCGTGGTCTCCTCGCTCGCGTGGGGCCGCACCCTGACCAACTGGCGCACGGACTCCGCGCTGCAGGTGCCCGATCCGTTCTTGATGTGTTCGCTGTCGTCCGCCGCCCTCACTCCGGCGTTCGAGCCGTTCGATCGCCGGACGCGCGCGACCGCCACGCGACCGCTGACGAGCTGGCTGCCGTCGTGGCCGGCGTCGATTCCGCGTCCCGCCCCCTCCAATCCGCCGGTTAGCTCGGCCTCGTCCTTATGAAAATTGAAAACCTTGGCACCAGCCTGACCATCTCCGAAATTCCGGAGCTGACGGCAGTGAACTCCGCCAGCTTTCGCGACCAAGTCAGCGCCGTCCTCCCCGCCGAACTCGGCGTGATCGAGATCGATCTGTCGAGCACGCGCTTCGTGGACAGCAGCGGGCTCGGCGCACTGTTTGCGCTCTATCGTGCCACCGCCCAGCGCAACGGCGTGGTCCTGCGGATCGTCAACCCGCGCCCCGAAATCCGCCAGTTGCTCGAACTCACCCAAATGCAGCAGCTCTTCGAAATCGTTCAGCGCTGAGTTCATGTCCGTCCCTTCGCTCCAGCCGGCCCGCCCGACCACGCTGCGCCTGGCCTTCGCGCCGGACGCACCGTCCGCCCGAGCGGTCGCCGAGGCGATCCGCACTTTTCTCGCCGAGCAGGGCGTGCCGGAAAAAGAACTTTTTTCCTACGAACTGTGCATCGCCGAAGCCAGCAACAACGCGATCAAATACGCGGTCGGACCCGCCCGCGAACTCCAACCTGTCGCCGAGGCGCTCTTCACGCCCGATCGGATTGAATTGCGGATGACCGATCACACGCCGGGCTTCGTGCTGCAGGAAAAAGTCCCGCAGCCTTCCGTGCTGGGCGACAGCGGCCGGGGCCTTTTCCTGATCCAGTCCGTGATGGACGAAGTGCGCTACCTCCGCGGCGCCAAGGAAAACATCTTGATTATGCGCAAGCGGCGCCGCGCCCACCAGCCGCCGTCCGCGGCTCGCAAGTCGGATTCCGCGAGCGGCCTCTCGCTCGAGGAGAGCCACCGCCAGTTGACCGAATCCAAAAGCGCCCACGCCAGCATGGCGGGCGAGCTTTCGTTCCGCTCCGAAACGCTCTCCGCGATTTTTCGCTGCTGCGCTGAGCTCGGCCGCAGCGACGACGTTGCGGAAGGTTTTGGCAAGCGCCTCCTCGTCGATCTGTTTCATCTCACCACCGCGGACTGGTGCGTGCTGCGCCTGCTCTCCCCGGACAATCGGACGCTGGCGGTCGCCGCCGCTTCCGACGCCGAGCTGGCCTCCGAAGCGATCCAGCTCCCGCTCGCCGGCGAAACGCCCGACGGCATCGAGGCGACCGTCGCGGCCAGCCTGACCGCCGCGCGCTTCGATCTGCGCGAGGACTCTGATCGCGCCGAACCGCTGCGCGCCGTCGGTCCCGAAGCCACGGGTCTCGTCTGTCCGCTCGTTTTTGGCGGCAAACTCGTCGGCACCATCGCGGTCGGACGCCGCGGCGGGGATTTTCCACTCGGCAAACTCCAGGACGAGGTCGTGCACGTGTTTGCCGAACTCCTGGCGACCCAGACGGTCAATCTCCGCCATCACAAGGACGAGGTGCGCCGCAAAGTCGTCGCGCGCGAACTCGAAATCGCCCAGGAAATCCAACAGCTCCTCCTGCCGCGCACCCTCCCGCAACTCGAAGGCTTCGGCCTCGCGGGCGGCTGGCAGAGCGCGGATGAAGTGGGCGGCGACTTCTATGATGCGCTCGCGGTGGGCGAGCAGTCCCTTTTTCTCATGGTGGCCGACGTCATGGGCAAGGGCGTGCCGGCCGCGTTGTTCGCCGCGACCATGCGCGGCCTCTTGCGCGGTCTCGCCGCCCGTAGCGACGATCCCGCCGAGATTCTCAGCGGCTTGAACCGCCTCCTCTATCCCGAGTTGTCGGCGGTCAACATGTTCATCACCGCGCAGGTCGTGCACGTGGATTTGGCGACGCGGAAAATCACGGCGGCGAGCGCCGGGCATCCCCCGGCCCTCTATGTTCCGCCGGGCCACCATACCGTCGTCCCCTTGCCGACGCACGGGATGCCGATCGGTGTGATGCCGGACACGGTCTATCGCTCCGTGACCGCCTTCCTCGGCGACCCCACGACGCTGCTGCTCCACACGGACGGCCTCACCGACACGCGCAACGCCGATGGGAGACCGTTCGGCCAGAACCGCCTGATGGGCTGGTTGAGCGCCAACGCCATCGCCGGCCACCCCGCGAACGAGCTCCGCGATCGACTCGCCACGGAACTCAACCGTTTCCGCGGCACCGCCCCGATGGATGACGATCAGGCGTTTCTCCTGCTCACCGAAGCTTCCGGCGGCGCCATCCGCTCCGATGGGAGTCGCGGCCCGCACATCCAATTTCAGCGCGGACAGTTTTTATTTCCCGCCCGAGCGTAGTTCCGCCGATGAAACCCTTCCTCCCGCTCTTCGTGTTCGTCGACGCCTGCGGCTGGGAAATCATCAAGGACCACCCCTTCGCAAAGACGCTCGCACCGCATCGCCGCAAGCTCACCTCTGTCTTCGGCTTCAGCTCGGCGTGCATTCCCTCGATCCTCTCGGGCCGCTGGCCGGTGTCGCACCGCAACTGGTGCTACTTCGTCTATGACCCCATCAATTCGCCGTTCCGCTTCCTGCGTCACCTGCGCTGGCTGCCGCGGGCGCTGACCAGCCGGCGTTTTTTCCGGCACCGGCTGTCGAAGCTGCTCAAGGTCCATCTCAAATTCCGCGGCTACTTCGATCTCTATAACATTCCGTTCGAGTTTATTTCGCTCTTCGATTTCTCGGAAAAGAAGAACCCGCTCCAGCCCGGCGGCCTCAACGTCGGCCCCAACATTTTCGATCATCTGCAGGACCGCGGCATCCCCTACCATGTCAGCGACCCCACCCGCACGGAGCGCCAGAATCTCGACGCGCTCCTGACCGACCTCGATCGGGAATCAATCGATTTGGCGTGGCTTTACTGGCCCGACCTCGACGGCGTGCTCCATCGGGTCGGCAACCAATCACCCGAGGTCCCCGCCAAGCTGAACGCCTACGAACCGTGGCTCGCCGAGCTCATGACCAAGGCGCTCCAGCACTACGAAAAGGTGTCACTCACGATCTTCAGCGATCATGGGATGGCGAACTGCGACGTGCTGCTCGACCTGCGCGCGAAAATCGAACCACTCGGTCTGAAGATGGGCGTGGACTTCGCCGTCGTCTACGATTCCACGATGGGCCGCTTCTGGTTTTTCAACGAGCGCGCCCGCACGCTCGTCACCGACCGCCTGCGCAAAATCCCCGGCGGCCGGATCCTCCCCGATGCCGAACTCGAAAAACTCGGCGCGCTTTTCCCCGACCGTTATTTCGGCGAACTGATTTTTCTCACCGACGAAGGCGTGCTCATCGTGCCAAGCCACATGGGCGAGCGTCCCATCCGCGCGATGCACGGCTATCACCCGGACGCGCCGCACAGCTACGCGAGCCTGCTGACGAATTATTCCGACGTGCCGGCAAACATCACCGCGATCCCACACGTTTACGAGTTGATGACCACGCAGTCCGAGCGGGCCTTTAAGATCAATCACACCCCGGCTCCTGCGCTGAACGCCCAGGAAAGCCGCGCGATGGACTGAGCGCTTCCCGGGCGCCGGTCGCGCCGGGCAGCAAGCGCCCCCGGCCGGCCCGGCGCGTTCACGCGCCCTGCGTTAATTCCGCGATCACGCTGCGCAGCGCGGCGATGTCGATTGGCTTGGTGAGGTGGCGGGAAAATCCTGCCGCAGCGCTTTGCGCGCGATCCGAGTCCATCCCAAAGCCGCTGAGGGCGACCCCGCGCAAGCCATATTCGGTCGAAAGTTCCCGCATGAGCTCCAGCCCGCTGCCGTCGGGCAGCCCCAAATCGCTGACGACGAGATCGAAGCGCGCGATCCGCATTTCCTTCTCCGCCGTCCGCCGCGCGGCGGCGATGGAGCCGGCGTGAATGACGTCATGCCCGGAGCGACGGAGCAGCCGCGCGATGATCTCGGCGGTGTCGGCGTGATCCTCCACGAGGAGGATGCGCAGTGGCCGCGCCATCACTATCGGTTTCTGATCCGCTGCGACCGGGAGCGTGACCGCGGGCGCGCTGACCGTCGCCATTTCCTCGCCGCTTTCGCAGGGGAGCGCGACGGTGAACACGCTGCCGCGGCCGGGACCGTCGCTCACCGCCGCAATGACGCCATGATGGGAATCGATGATCGCTTTCGCGATGGCGAGCCCGAGGCCGAGACCGCCGAACTGCTGCGTAATTTTGCGCCCGCCCTGCTCGAAGGCATCGAACACCTCGCGCAGTTGGCCGGCCGGGATGCCGAGGCCCGTGTCTTCCACCCTCACGATCAGCTCGGCCTTCCCGGCGGTCGTGGTGGTGCGCGAGCGCACCGTGATCGTTCCGCCAGCCGGCGTGAACTTGATCGAATTCTTCAACAGGTTCCACAGCACCTGGGTCATGCGCGCCCGGTCGGCCAGAATCGTCTGTCGCGGCACCGCGAGGTCGCGGACCAGCGTCAGCTGCTTGGCGTGAAGATCGGGCAGGCAGGTGGCGATGGCGTCTTCGATGATCTGGCTGATGGCGACGCGCTCGCAGTGCAGCTCGAGCTTGCCCCGCGTGATCCGGGTGAGGTCCAGCAGATCGTCGATCAAACGCGTTTCCAATTCGACGTTGCGGCGCACCGTCTCGAGGTCGGCGGCGAGCGCCGCGGACAGCGCATTATCTTCCGCCACGCTCGAAAGAATCGCGAGCACGGGCGTCAACGGCGTGCGCAGTTCATGGCTGAGCGCCGCGAGAAAATCATCCTTGGTCTTGTTCGCCAACTCGGCGGCCGCCCGCGCCTGCTGCACCACGCGATCCGCCGCCCGCCGCACCGTGACGTCGTGGAAGACCATCACGGCGCCCGTGATTTTCCCGGCCGCATCCTTAATCGGGGCGGCGCTGTCCTCGATCGCCACTTCCGATCCATCCCGGGCCAGCAACGCGGTATGATCGGCGAGTCCGACGATGCTTCCTTCCCGCAACACCCGGCGGATGGGATTGGGCACGGGCTGCCGGCTCGTCTCGTTGACGATGTTGAACACGGTTTCGAGTGGCTGGCCCCGCGCCTCGACCGCCGTCCACCCCGTCATCTTTTGCGCAATCGGATTGATGAACGTCACGCGAGCCTCGGTATCGGTCGTGATGACCGAGTCGCCAATGCTGGAGAGCGTCACCTTGAACCACTCTTGCTGCAACCGCAGCTCCTGCTCGGTCCGCCGGCGTTCCGTGACGTCGCGAAAGCTCCAGACGCGCCCCACCGCGCGCCCCTCCACGCGTTGAATTCGCGAGTAGCGCTCGAAGACGCGCCCGTCCTTGCACACCAGGGTGTGAAAACTTTCCGAGGGGGCGGAAAAAGCGATCTCCCCCAATGTCGCCGTGAACCGCACCGGGTCCGCGAGTTGTTGGGCGATGAACGCCAGCACCTGCTGGTGCGCGCGTGCCGCCACGATCGCCGACGGCAGCCGCCAGATTTCCGTAAAGTTGGCGTTGAAGTCCGTCACCTCACCCCGCTCGTTCGTCACCAGAATTCCATCGGTGGTGGCTTCCAGCGTGGCCCGCATCATGGCCAGCGATTCCGCCAGCGCCTCCGATTTGCGCCGCAGCGCGTCCTCCGCGCGCCGCCGCGTGAGCAGGACGCTGTTGGCGTTCTGCAGCGCCGCCGACCGCAGCAGCTTCTCTTCGTCTTCCGGAGTGGCCATCAACGGCCTCCGATGATTTCCGCCGCCAGCGCGGTGCCAAGCACGCGCGCACGAATCTTCGCAAACGCGGTTTCCCGGGTGGTGGACGCGTCATCGCAGAACGGCGCGAACCCGCAATCGTCCGTCGTGCCGAGTTGCGAGAGGGGGATGTAATTGGCCGCCTGGAGCACGCGATCGCGCACCTCCTCCGGCGTGTCGATCCGCGGATCGATCGTTTCCACGACGCCGACAAAAACCCGCTGATCCGGCTTCAGGTAATCCCGGATGATTTTCAACACATGGACCGGGTCTTTTTCGCCGGTGAGGGCGACATAGAAATTTCCCGCCTTCAATTCAAACAGGCTCGGGAGCAGTTCGGAGTAATCGACGTCGGCGCTGTGCGTCGAATCGCGATCGGCGCCGGGGCAGGTGTGCACACCGATGCGCTGGCGTTCCTCGGCGGAGAAGCGGGACAGCGCCAGATTGTTCAACTCGATGAAGCTGTTGAGCAGGTTGCCCGTGGGATCGAGTTTGATGGCGAGCCGGCCTTCCGTGAAGTCGACCTGCACCTTGTGCGCGCCTTTCCTCAGGCAGAGGCGCACCTCGGTTTCGTGCTCGCGCAGCAAATCCTCGAGGAAGGTGTCGCGCGAATAGCCGGGAATTCCCTCCGCCGGATACATCAGGCTCAGCGCGGAGGGGGAGATCACCGCCTGCTTGAGCGCGACGCGCGTATGGCGCTGGGCGAAATCGAGAAACTCACTCGCATACCTCGCATAGCGGAACGGCCCCGCGGTCAGGCGCGGCCAGCGGCGGGTATGACTGACAAACGGGAGCTTGAATCCGTCCGGCGCGATGTTCGGAAGTCCATCCACGCAATACGTGCCGAAGTTGTGATATTTTCGCTGCTCACCGTCGGTGATGACCGGCGAACCCGTCGCCTCGAACTGCCGAAGCGTGTCCCGAATCGCTTCCTCGTAGAGCGGAGTCAGGCTCGGGTCGGTGCCCGCGGTTTGGGTGAGTGCCGCGAGTAATGCAGGCGGACGCGGAATGCTACCGATGGGCTCGGTCGGGATCGTCATGGTAGCTGGGAGATAGGGGGAGAACCCGCACTAACGGTGAAGCGCAGACGGATTCAACCCGGCCACGCAAGGAACTGGAACCACTCTTAGTCAGGCGGGCGGCCGGTTGGTTCGCGGGCCGATGGCATTAATCCGCCGGCGCGGCGCACGCGGGGACAATCCCACGGCCCGACGGAACGGGCGCACCACCCCGACTACGATGCTAGAGCATGATGCCCCACCCGGGGTATCTCCCCTGCCTTTCTGTCCAAAACCGTTCTCCTGCTCAGCCCGCTACGCGAGCAGGATCCCCGGGCGTGGCAGCGCCAGGTAGTCGGTGAGGCCATCGAGGTGTTCGCGCTTCGAACGGACCGCGTTATTCGCGGAGAGACTCATCGGCTTCGACAAAAATCGTCCCGCCGTCTCAGGCGGCGTTCACGACGTGGTTTTCCGGCGTGCGCTGAATGTCCGTCTGGGAGAGGTTCACGAACACTTTCGATTCCTCGTAGCTGATGCGTTCGACCTTGGTGGCGGCGATGAAGATTTCCTTGCCGGCATACCAGTGGCCGGCTTCGACCACGAGGCCGCGAATCGCCCAGCTCCGGGCATCCACCAAGAAACTGCTCACGGTGCCGATCTCGCCATCCGTCGCCTGGATCGCATAGCCGTGCACGGCATGTGCGCTGCGGAGGTGTTTGTCGTCGCGGTGATGATGCTGTTGCAGCCCCGCCAGTTCGTCTTTCGACGGTGGAATGATCGTGGGAAAGCCACCGAGACCCCACATGCCGCCGCCATCCCAGTAAACCGGCCAGCCGTAGTAGCGATAGTAGTCGACCTCGTATTGCCGGGACACCGGCTTGTGCGACTCGATCGACGGGCTGTTTTCGATCTGCTGTTTGTGCAGCTTCACATGGAGGGTCTTTTCCGACTGCTCCCACGTGCCGAACGCGTGCGGCGAAATCAGCACCAGCCGGCCCGTTAGCCATGAGCCCGTGTCGGCCACGAGGTAGCGAATCACCCACGTTTTATCGTCGAAATAAAAATCGTTCACATGGCCGAGCACGCCGTCCGCGGCCGCGAGTTTGTTACCGTAGAGTTCCTTGATGTTATGGAGCATAAATAATTTTGGTGCCGCTTGGCCGGCCGGCCCGCGTCGACGCCGCGTCGCTTCGTCGCGTTTCGCCGGCGCCCGGGCGGTCCGAATCAAATTTTCGAAAATCTCTCCCCGAGTTTTCCGATGCTGTTCGTGGGCAATTGGCGGCCCGTGCGATCCACCTGCGGGACTTCGCAGGTCACCCAATAGTCGTGCAGCACTTTCAACTGCTGGCAGAGTCCCGCGAGTGAGTTGGGCTTCACGTGATACGAGGTGGCCCCGAGCAGGTAGGCCCGTTTGATGTCATCCAAATCGCGGGAGGCCGTCAAAACCACGGTGGGAGTGACCGCGCACTCCGGGTGGCTCCGGAGATGTTCCAGCACGGCGAAACCGTCGATGCCCGGCATTTTCAAATCCGTGGTGATGAACGTGGGATATTCAAACACCGTGCGATCGGAATATTTTCCCTCGCCCATCATGTAGGCGATGGCCTCCGCCCCGCCGTTGAGCGTGTGAATCGGCTCTTTCACCCCGATCGACCGAAAGGCTTTCTCGATCAGGATCAAATCGTTCGGGTCATCATCGATGACCACGATGGTGGAATGATAGTTTTTCATGGCGGAAAAGGGTCGAGGGCGAGTGTGCGGCGGAAGGCGGCCGGAAACTATGGGGTGTTGTCCGCGGCGTTCGGCGCCGGTGGCCGGGTCGAGGTGCGCGCGCGGCCGGTGATTTCCGGCGGGGCCTTGGCCAACTCGATCCAGAAGCGACTGCCACGGCCAGGCGTCGATTCCACGCCGACCCGCCCGCCCATGCGCTCGATGCCTTTCTGCACAATGGCGAGGCCGATGCCCGTGCCCGGATATTTCTCCCCATGGAGGCGGGTGAACAACCCGAAGATCTGTTGGTGGTGTTCGGCGGCGATGCCCAGGCCGTTGTCTTCGACCCACACGCGAACCACCCCGGCTCGCTCCTCGGTGCGCAACCCGACGATCGGCGGCACGCCCGGTCGGGAAAATTTCAGGCCGTTGCTCACGAGATTAAACAGCACTTGGGCCAGCATCGACTCGTGCGCCCGCACCGCCGGCCACGGGCCGGGGCACTCGAGGCGCCCGTGACTCTCCTCCAGCTCTTTTTGCAACCGCGTCTGCAGTGACTCCACAATCGCACTGAGACTGGCGGTGGACATTTCCACCGCCTGCTGGCTGATGCGACTGAAGGCCAGCAGGTCGCTCAAGAGGGCATCCATGAACTGGGCCGAGCGATTGATGCGGTCCGCGTAGTCCCGGCCCGTGGCGCTCAGCGTGCTCTCCGTGTCCTCCGTCAGCAACGTGGCAAAGCCCTGCATGGATCGCAGTGGCGCCCGCAAGTCGTGCGCGACGGAATAAACAAACGCTTCCAACTGCCGGTTGGTCGCGATCAGTTCTGCCGTGCGCACGGCGACAACGCGTTCGAGTTTTACCGCCCGTTCATCCAATTGCGCCTGCGCCAGCCGCAGCTCGTCCTCGGTTTCCTCGTGCGCCCTGATCTCCGCCTGCAGCCGGGCATTGGCCAAGGCCGCGGCCGCGGTGAGTTCATGGTCCCGCCTCGCCGCGAGCATGCGTGCCTCGTTCAGCGCGATCGTCTGCTCGTAGGGCTTCATCAGGTTGGTCATCTCCACAGTAAGCGGAGGCCTCTCCGGGTGCCATGGGGTGTTTCCACACCGGAGAAAATCCCAGCGGGCTGGCGGCCGCTTGAGTGGCGCCCCGCCGTCGTCAGAGGCCCCGCAAGACGCGGACTTCCGCCTGCAGGCGATCGACCTCGCGCCAGAGCCCGGCGATCAGCCGGAGAGTCTGGCGATCGAGGTGGTGCTCGCGTCGATAATTTTCGAAGCGGCGCAATTCGTAGAGGGCGTCGTCGTCGAACGTCAATTCGGCCCCAGGCCGCGCCCGCGCGTCGCCCAGCAATCCCAACTGGCAATAATACCGGAGCATCTCCGGATGCACGCCGCCCAGGCGCGCCGCGGCCTCCAGCGCGTAGATCGTCGGGCTCGCGGTGATCACCTGCACCCGCGTGAGCGAATAGCTTTCCGGGACGGCGGGCTCATTCATGATTCACCTCGGGGTTTGAAGGGGGAGACTTTGGCGAGTTGCTCCCACAGCGCGCGCTCTTCCGCCGCCACCGTGTCCGGCAGGCGAATCCGCACGGTCGCATGCAGATCGCCGCGCGTGCCGTCCTCTTGTGGCAGGCCGAGCCCACGCAAGCGCAACTGGCTGCCGGGCGCAGTGCCGGGTGGCACGCGCAGGGACGTGGTGCCGTCCAGCGTGGGAATTTTCGCCTGCACGCCGAGCACCGCTTCCCACGGCGCCAGGTCGAGATCGCAGTGCAAATCGGCGCCCTGCACGCTGAAATCCGGATGGCGCGCGAGCCGCACGCGCAAATAGAGATCGCCCGCCGAGCCGCTCCCCGAGCCTTTCCCGCCCTGACCAGCGAGCCGGATGCGCTGGCCCTCACGCACCCCCGGCGGGATGCGGACCTGATACGTGTCCGTGCGATCCGGCGCGCCGTGGCCGCCGGGTCGTCGCAGCGTCAGCTTCCGGGCCGAGCCGCGCAGCGCTTCCTCGAGTGGCACCAGCAAATCCGCCTCGACGTCCCGCCCTTCCTGCGCAAAGGCCGCGCCGCTCGACCCGCCGCCGAAAAAAGATTCGAAGAAGTCGCTGAACCCGGTGCCGCCAAATTCAAATTCCGACTCGCCCGCGTGCGTGCGCGTCCGGCCGCGATGGCCACCGGCCGCGGCGGCGCTGCGGCCATCGTCCTGCCAGTTCGCGCCGAGTTCGTCGTAGCGCCGGCGCTTTTCCGGGTCGCTCAACACTTCGTAGGCCTCGTTGATCTCCTTGAACTTCGCTTCTCCCGCGATTTTGTTTTTCGCGACGTCGGGATGGTGGACGCGCGCGAGTTTGCGAAACGCCAGTTTGATCTCGTCGACGCTCGCGGTGCGGGCGACCCCGAGAGTTTCGTAGTAGTCTTGAAATTTAATGGCCATGAGACGCGACGCCGAAGCCGGCGCCACGGCGCGACTCTAGATGACGAAATACCATTGTGCCAGTAGGTCTATGCCTCACGGTGGCTAAAGAAGGAGGGCGGGCCCGCCACGAATCGAACAGGCGCCACGGCGTCTCGCCCATGGTTTGGCCGACACAGGCTGGATGCCGATGCCACATCCCGCAACCGAATGAGGAAGGGCGATGGTCGGAGGATTACGACGGGGTGGGAAATCGCGCGGGTCGATTCGACCCGACGCGCCGTCCGCGCCGAAATGGAAGGCACAGCCAATCCCCTGCCCCCGCGGTCGCTATCGGACGCGATCAAACGCGTCCGATTCACCGGCCGGGAGCAGCTCGTTGACGGCGGTCATGAGGACTTCGCACGAAAACGGTTTGGCGAGCACGGTCGCCGCGCCCAGGGATTTCGCGAGGTGCAGGACGTTTCGCTCGTCATGCAGCGAGCCGCCGGTGATCGCGATGGCCTTCACGGGGGGATATTTCTCCTTCAGCTCCGCCAGCACCTCGAGCCCGCCTTTTCCCGGCATCATGAGATCCGTGATCAACAGATCGGCGTTGACCTTGGGATAAAGCTCCAGCCCCTCGTGGCCGTTGCGCGCCTCGATCACGGCGTGGCCATATCGCGTCAGGATGCGATGTAGCATCGTCCGGACGGCATCGTCATCTTCGATGATCAGGATGCGGGCCATGGTCGTCGTTCGCTGCTTAATCTTCCCGGAGCGCGCGGTTTTTCATAACGGGGGCATCGGCCGGCGGCGGGTGAAAATTTCCCGGCCGGAGGGCGGCGCTAACAAGGGGCTAGTGGCTCGCGTAGAATTCCCGCGCCTGTGCGAGCAATTGCGCCTCGGTCAGGTGATGCTCGTCGACCACCACGGAGCCGACGACGCGTTTGGCGAGTTCCGGGTGGTGTTGTTTCAACCACGCTGAAAATTGAGTCATCTCGCTGCTGGTGCCCTTGCCGCTGCCGAAGAGCAGGATTTTCCCCGCGCCGTTCAGCACGCCCGCCACCGGCTCGAAGAAACTTTGCGGATCCGGCTTTTCCTGGCCGCGCGAAAACTCCTTGGCATGGGGCCCGTGGCGGGAAGAATCCGCCCGCGTATGCGGCCGAATCTGCTGCGGCGCGGCGCCGGGTTCAAACGAGCGATAAATGCGCGCCTCCCGATGATCGATCACGACGAGCCACTGCGTTTCTTTTTCGGTCGGGGCGGGGGCCACCGTGGCGGAGCGCTCGAGAAACCGGCGCAGCGCCATGAGATCGTCCGTCTCCGACACGTCTTTGTGGCGGGGGGCGTGCAAAATCAGGACGTGGCCATTGACGGTGACCTTGAGGTTGCCGTTGGGTTCGACGTCCACCTGGCCGAGGTGGCGAAACAACGCGTGCACATCGTGCCACGCCAGATTGTGCGAAAGCGGATGCTGAAAAATCGTGTTATACGTGCGCAAATGCGAACCCGTGAGCGGTGCAGTGGAATTCATGATTTATATAGAGCTGCGCAAAGATGCGCCCAAAGTTGAAACCGGCCTATGGGGTGTAACCCGGACAGGCCGCTCGCGGCCGCGCGCCGCGTCACGTGTCTGGGCTGCTCACGCGCCGGGTAAGGCCCCATGGGCAGCGCCCAGCGAAGCGCGTAGGCTGGCAGCACTCCCCCTCTCGGTGGGGAGGATCCAGCCGTCAATTGGCGGCAAATCCGAAAACCAAAAATTCACCACGAACATGCCAACGCTCGAATTCAAGGGCAACTGGAACATCACCAAAGCGAAACTAAAACAAAAGTGGGGCACGCTCACGGACGCTGATCTCCACTACGTCGAGGGCCATCAGGAGAAATTATTCGGCCGCATTCAGGAGGCCACCGGCGAAACTCGCGAAACCGTGGTCACCGCGATCGAAAAATTCAGCGCGACCGAAAATACCCGCTTCATTTGAACCCACCCCCCGCGGGGCGGTCGCGGAAATTATCAACCATCACCCCGCGCCTCATGAACGCGGTCACCACGCCGTTGCGGTTCACGAACGCGAGGGCGGGCCGGCTCGAGCCCAAGCAACTCGTCACGCACCGCTTCACACTCGCGGAGCTCCTGTAGGCCGACGACACCTTCGGCAACGCGGACCGGAAACGCGCCTTGCAAGTAATCCTGACGAACGAGGAGGTGCCGCGCCGGCCGCCCCGCCACTCCCCGCAAATCCTCCGCATGCGCCGACCGGATCGCCAGTTTTCGGACGCTCCCATTCCTCCCGCCTCGACGGGTAATGCGGCGAAATCCATCGTGATCGCGCGCGGGCAGCAGTCGGCACTCTTTCGCGCCGACCCGGAGGCGTTTGAAGCGATCGCCTTCCGCTGGTGTTGCGGGAGGCCGGCTCGTTTCGGACACCGCTGCAAGGATCGTCCCGTGTGAATCCGTTTTGCACGGGCACGACACAGACGAACTCAAGCGACCGGGGGCGCGTCTGGAACCGATGCGAGGCCCGCGCGACGACCGGGTAACGCCCCATATGAGTCGCGGGCGCGATGTGTTATTTTTTCATGAATGAACCCACTCCTGTTGATCATTGTTCTGATTCTCCTCTTCGGCGGCGGCGGATTTTATGTCGGCGGTCCCTCTTACGGCGGCGGAGGTCTCGGCCTCGTGCTCCTGATTTGCCTGATTATTTTCTTCATGGGCGGCTGGCGCTCGAAAAACTAACGCCCGCGCGCCCGGCGGGCTTTCGGGCGCTTCTCCCATGGGGATAAAAATTCATCCTGTCGGTTCCGGCCGGCTTCGCGCTGGCGACGTGACGCGCACGATGGTCGATGCCCGCGCCCACGAATTCGCCGTGCTTGCCGGTCACGTTTCGCCGCACGTGATCCAAGCGAACCACGCACAGGCCAAACGCGAACTCACCTGCGAGACCGATCCCGAGCGCCAAAAATGAAAATGGGTGCTCGATGCCATCCCGTCTTTCCACGCCTTTCCCGCATGATTTTCTCCGACTCCGCCCGGTTAGGTGGGTTACACCCCATAGTCCACCGCGCCCGTTCAGTGCACCTTGGCTGGTGGAAACATGCGGGTGTTTTCCTGCGTAAAACGGCGCACTTGGTTTCCCCGTGAGTCCCCGGATTCCGACCCAGTTCGAAAATCGTCAGAGTCCCTTTATTCAAAAAAACTTCCCTTGTCCCTGCCGCCTTCCCCAGCTTCGCTCACTCCCACCCTCATGAAGCCACGTGCCTCCCGCCTCAGTCGAAAACGCCGCGCCAAGCTGGGCGCGGTTTCACTCATGCTGCCCAAGTGTCCGACCGGCATCCAAGGCCTCGATGAAATCACCGGCGGTGGCTTGCCGCGCGGCCGGCCCACGCTGGTCTGCGGCGGCGCGGGTTGCGGCAAGACGCTTCTCTCGGCGGAATTTCTCGTGCGCGGCGCCACCCAGTTCGACGAGCCGGGCGTGTTGATGGCATTCGAGGAAACGGAAAGTGAATTGAAGGCCAACGTCTCCTCGCTGGGGTTCGATTTGGCGGGCTTGGTCCGCCGCAAAAAAATCGTGGTCGATTACGTCCACATCGATCGCACGGAAGTTCAGGAGACCGGCGACTATGATCTGGAAGGGTTGTTCGTCCGCCTCGGCTATGCAATCGATTCGATTGGCGCCAAACGCGTGGTGCTCGATACGCTCGAAGTGTTGTTCGCCAGCCTGCCCAACGAGGCGATGCTCCGCGCCGAACTGCGCCGGCTCTTCCGTTGGCTCAAGGACAAGGGCGTGACCGCCGTCATCACCGCCGAACGCGGGCGCGAAAATCTCACCCGTCACGGCCTGGAAGAATATGTTTCCGACTGCGTCATCCTGCTCGATCACCGCGTCAACGATCAGATCGCGACGCGCCATCTGCGGGTGGTAAAGTATCGCGGCGCGCTGCACGGCACCAATGAATTTCCGTTTCTGATCGGCGAGGAGGGCATCAGCGTGCTGCCGATCACGTCCCTCGCGCTGAATCACGAGGTGTCCAGCGAGCGCATTGCGACCGGCATCCCCCGGCTCGACGCGATGCTCGGCGGCCTGGGTTTTTTCCGCGGCAGCAGCATCCTGCTCTCGGGCACCTCCGGCACCGGCAAGACGATCATCTCCGCCAACTTTGCCCACGCCGCCGGCCGCCGCGGGGAACGCACGCTGTTCTTCTCGTTCGAGGAATCGCCCAACCAGATCATCCGCAACATGCATTCCATCGGGCTGCGGCTGGAGCCGTTGGTCAAAAAGGATCTCCTGCGGTTTCACTCGGCCCGGCCTTCGCTCTACGGCCTCGAGATGCATCTGGCCACGATGTTCAAGGAGATCGCGACCTTTAAACCCCATGTCGTGATCATCGATCCCATCACGAGCCTGATGGATCTCGGCATCGACTCCGAGGGCAAGGGCATGGTGACGCGGCTCATCGACTATCTGAAAGCCGGCCAGATCACTTCGCTCTTCACCAGCCTCACTCCCGGCGGCCAGGCCCCCCAGCAAAGCGAAGCCATCATGTCGTCACTGATGGACGCCTGGCTGCTGCTGCAGGACTTCGAGGGCAACGGCGAACGCAACCGCGTGCTCTACGTGCTCAAGGCGCGCGGCATGGCGCACTCCAACCAAGTCCGCGAGTTTCTCATTTCCAATCACGGCATCGACGTCGTGGACGCCTACATCGGCGCCAGCGGCGTCTTGACCGGCTCCGCCCGCGTGGCCCAGGGCGATCTCGAGAAGGCCGCCGTGCTCACCAGCCAGCAGGAGGCCGCCCGCCTCAAACGCGAAGTGGAACGCAAACGTGGTTCCCTCGAACGGCAAATCAGCAGCCTGCGCTCCGAGTATGAGACCGAAGCCGCCGAATTGCGGCGCATCGCCGAACAGGTGGGCACAAGCACCCTTATGTTGACAACCGAACGGGCTGCGTCCGGCCGGTTGCGTCAGGCCGATGCCGCCAACGTGGCCGCCCACAAACGGAGTAAGCCGAAGCACGGGAGGAAGCACGGATGAAAGCCAAAACGAGGAAACGCGCTGCCTCCCTCCCTTCGCCCCCGCGGACGGTCCACCCAATCTGGCAACTGCGGCTCTATGTCACCGATCAGACGCTCAAATCGCAGACCGCCTTCAGAAACCTCAAACAGATCTGCGAAACCCACCTCAAGGGCCGCTATCGCATCCAGGTGATCGATTTGCTGAAGCATCCCCAGCTCGCCCGGGGCGATCAAATTTTGGCGGTCCCGACGGTGGTGCGCCGCCTGCCCATCCCCGTGCGCACGATCATCGGCAATCTCTCCGATACCGAACGCGTGCTCGTCGGCCTCGATTTACGCGCCACGGGCTAACCGAACATTCCCCTGAAAAATAAAAAAATGAGTCACGCGACGGCTGCCTTTGAAAAGGCTCTGGCCACCCGCCCCGTGGAAAAATATTTCCTCCGGCTCTACGTGGCCGGTGCCACCGCCCGTTCGCGCCAGGCTCTCCGGCGCGTTTATCAAATCTGCGAAGCCGAGTTAAAGGGGAATTACGAACTGGAGGTCATCGATGTCTACCAGCAGCCCGAACTCGCCCGGGAACACCAGATCGTCGCGACGCCGACGCTCGTGAAGGAATTTCCCCGTCCGGTGCGCCGTTTCATCGGCAATCTGTTGAACACCGCCGGCCTGTTCGAGCGGCCCGAACTGCTCCCAACCGGTAAAGCCGCTCAGTGAAAAAAACTTCCGCCTCCCCTTTCCGCACGCTGGGGCCGAGTGCGGACGCTGCCCCGGAAGCCGGCGAACTCGCCGCGCTCCACCGGCGCGTCCGCGAGGCGGAGGAAACCATCCGGGCCATCCGCTCGGGCGAAGTCGACGCCGTCGTCATCACGCGCAATCGCGGCGCCAAGATCTTTACCCTCGAAGGCATCGACCACGCCTATCGCGAACTGATCGAAACGATGAACGAGGGCGCGCTGACGCTCACGGTCGACAAAAAAATTCTCTACGCCAATTCGTGTTTCGCGCGCATGGTCAAATCCCCGCTGGAGAAAGTGACCGGCAGCTCATTCCTGCGCTTTATTTCCGCTGAGGATCAAGCGGCCCTGCGCTCGCTCCTGGAGAAAGCGGGCAAGGCCGGCGCCAAAATCCAAATGCAGCTCAAGGTCGGTGACGGATCGAGCCTGCCGGTGCAGATCTCCGTTCGCGCCCTCGCCGAGGATGGTCTCGGCCACGTCATCGTCGGCCTCGTCGTCACCGATATGTCCGAGTCCAAGCGCACCGAGGAATTGATGCGGTCGCTGACCCGCCGCGTGGTGGACGTGCAGGAAGCCGAACGGGCGGACGTCGCCGTGGAACTGCATGACCACATCACCCAATTGCTCTGCGCCATTCTTTTTCGGTGCCAGGCGCTGGTGGACGAACTGTCCACGAGTAAAGGTCCGTCGCTGATCGAGGCCATGCGCCTGCGCGACATGCTGGGCCAGACCGCCCAGGAGGTGGACCGCATCTCACGCACGCTGCGACCGAGCGTCTTGGATCAACTCGGCTTGGGCGCCCTGCTCAGCGCGACGAGCACCGCCTTCGCCGATCGCACCGGCGTGTCGGTGAAGCTGACGTGCGCGCTGCTCACGTCGCGCCTGCCGGCCGACACCGAGCTCGCGCTCTACCGAATTTTACAGGAGGCCCTGAAGAACATCGAAAGGCACGCCCGCGCCCGTCACGTGATCGTCACGCTGACGAAGCAGGTCGACAGCGTGTGCCTTTCAATCAAGGACGATGGCATCGGCTTCGACTTGGAACACCTTCCCGAGCGCCGGAAAAAGAGCGGCGACCTCGGCCTCCTCGGCATGCGCGAACGCGCGACCTATGTTGGCGGCGTGCTCGACATCAAATCCGTCCGCCGCGCAGGCACGGAGATCGACGTCCGCATTCCTGTGCCCGTCAGTGATATCGTCGGAAATTCCCTGGCCGCCGAAGTCGTTTTGCGAGCGTCCAAAAGATCTGCTTAAAGGGAGGTCGGATGATCCTTAATCCGCCGTCGTCGAGCGTGCGACCGTCCTGAGCGGAGCGTTTAGGATAACGCGCCCGACCTTTTTCGGCCTCCGTTTATTCGTGGAGCGGCACGTCGCCATTGGCCACGTCACGGAAAGCCACCACGCGGATGTCCGGCCGGCTCGCGAGCCACGCGGCGACTTCGTGCAGCACGTCGATGAAAGCGTCGTCGGGCGTCCCGTCGCGAAAGTATTCCCACCAATGCGTGACCACCACCGTCAGCGCGCGGCTCTCGATATCTCGGCGCACGGCCGCAAACATTTCCGCATACGGCCGGTGAAACGACAGCAGGCAGCCGGGATGGCTGAGCAGCGTCGTCTTCCCCGCGCGCCAGTGCGGACGCCGGGAAATTTTTTTCAACGCATACTCCGGCCACCACCGCAGCGGCATCCGGCCGGCCTCAAACCACCCCGTGGAAATCACCGGGAATCGCGCCGCCACCTCGAGATACGCCGCACGCGACATCCGATCGTAGGGCGCCACGAATGCCGCCGGCCGCGCGAAACCCGCCTCGCGCAGGCCATTCGCGCCGCGATCCAGCCGGCGGGAGAGTTCAAGCCGATTCACGCTGCCAAACTCGAGGTAGTCGTGATTACACCCGTGTTGGACGATGTGATAGCCGCGTTCGGCGCGGAGATAGTCCGTGAGTTCGCGGTTGTTCGCCATCGACGCCAATGCGTCCGCCGGCCCGTGACCCGCGGTGAGAAAACCTTCGAGCTTCCCATCGGGGGTCCGCATGGTGGTGCGCACCTCCGGGATCACCGCCAGATTCACGGGCAACCCCCGGTCGAGAAAGGGACGGTAGAGACGCTCGAGACTGGCGCGCGGCGTGAACGCGCACGTGTCATCGTCGCGCAGAATGACCGTGTGCATTTTTTTCCGCGATGAGCTCCGCATAAAATCGTTCCATCCGGCCCGCGAGCACGGCCGTGTCGAATTCCGCAATCACCTTCGCGCGGCCGGCCCCGCCCCACTCCGCGCTGCGTTCCGGCTTCGACCATAACTGCTCGACCGCCGCGTGTAACGTTTCCGGCCGCGCGAGATCGAACAGCGATCCGTTCACGCCTTCGGTCACGAGCGCCGTCGCCCCCGACGTGCGGCTTGAGATCACGGGTGTGCCCGCCGCCCACGCCTCGAGGATCACGAGCCCGAACGTCTCGGACAGCGACGGCAGCACGACCGCCCGCGCCTCCTGAAAAAGTCCAATCAGCCGCGGATCGCCGGGCGGCAATTTGCCGGTCAGCAGCACGGCGCCTTGCAGCCCTTCGCGCGTGATGCGCTGCTGCAACGCCTCGCCATACTCGCGATGCGTGCACGCGCCGACCAAGACCAGCAGCACGCGCGGATGCCGCCGCACGAGTTCCGCCGCCTGCGCGACCAGCCAGTCTTGATTCTTCACCGGATCGATCCGGCCGGGCACGAGCAGGACCGCCCGATCGCCGATGGTCGGAAACGCCGCGCGCGCCGCCGCGCGTTGATCGGGCGCGAACCGCGCGGCCGGCACGCCGTGCGGCTGCACAAACACGCGCCGGCCCGGATGCCGCTCACGAATCAACGCCGCCTCGCGCTCGTTCACCGTCACGATCGCGTCGGACTCCCCGAAGAGATGCCGTGCCCGCAGCATCATCCCCAGCGGCCGGCCCCAGTCCCAGCCCCCGGCCGGCCGGTGCAATTCCTCCCGCACCGCCGCCGGCAGATCGTAGGCCCCGCCGTGCACGCTCAGCACGAACGGCAGCCGCCGCTTGCGCGCCACCGCGCGTCCGATCGCCCCGAGGCGGCCCAACGCATGCGAATGGATCACGTCGAGCCCCGGCTCGCGCCACAACGCGAGCATCAGATCGAACGAGAGCACGTTGCCGCCCACGGCGATCATCTGGCGTTTGCGCTCCGCCGATATTCCCCACACCGGCACGAACGCCCGGAACCGTCGCACCGTGCAACCGATCGCCACGAGCGGATCCGTCGTCGTGACCGCGGCGCTCAGCCGCGGCGCATACACGATCGACGCGACCTCCCGCCCGACCAAACCCGCGGCCAGCCGCTCGATGGCCGTCTCGGTGCCGCCCCACTCCGTGGGATCGTATTTGCGTAAAAGATGAGCGACGCGCATCGGCTACCCGCTTTCCGCCACGAGCATTTCTTCGCGCCCCGCCCCCGTGGGTTCGGCTTCGGTCGCGCGCCCCGACGCCACGCGGGCCGTCTGGCGCCGGAGCGCGGTCAGACTCGCCAGCGCGCCGAGCAAAATGTAGAACGTGTAGAGAATGGGCGTCTGCCGATAAACCCACTCGGTGAGACTCTGGCCGAAAATTCCGCACACGCCGAAGAACAACCCGACGCCCATCACCCGCATCGGATCCGCCCGCGGCAGCCGGAGGAACGCCGCGCCCATCCAAAACCAGCGCCCCCACAGCAACGCGAACAACGCGAGGCCCGGGATGCCGAGTTCGCCCAGCGTCAGTGCCGCGAGATTGTGCGCCGGCGCCGCGAGATAGGAGTTGGCGTAAACCTCATCGTCCTCCGTGCCATAGATCGACGTGAGATAATCATACTCTATAAACCGAAAACCCAGTCGCTGGCCGTAGGTGCGGCTCACGTGATACGACCAGTTGTTGAGTCCGACCCCAAAAAAATGATCCGTGATGATCAGGTTGGCGAGGCGCAGATAAATCCCGCGCCCATCGACCGTCGGATCAAAATATTCCTCCTGCAGCGACGCCGCCGCGTAGCGCTCCTGCATCTTGCTCCACGATCCGGCGACCAGTGCCAGCGCGGCGGCGGCGAGAATTCCGCGCACCACGATTCGGCTGGCGGTCACTTGCCACGAGGCGCACGTGATAATCGTCCCCATGAGCACCACGGCCAGCACGGGAATGCCCGCGCGCGAAAACGTGAAGATGAGTCCGATCGTGCCCAGCCCGCCCGCCACCGCGCAAAACCACCGCAATGCTCGCGACCACCCCGCAAACGCCGCCGCCACCAGCGGCGGCACCGTGAGGCAGAGATACATCGAGAGACTGTTCGCGTGGTCCAGCGTGCCCGCGACGCGATCGAGCCGGCTGATGAAACGCTGCTTCACCGCCCAGATCCCCTCGAACCCCACCGCGCACCCGAGCGCAATCAGCAGCAGCGCCCACTCGCGTTTCGTGCGCACATAAGCCGCCGCCGCCAGGAACACCACGATCGCGCCGAACATCTTCGAGAGTTCGAAGGCGCCGAACTGTCTCGGGTCCGACGTCACCACCGACACGACGGCGTAAATAAAATAGGCGAGCATCACGCCAAAGCTCGCGGGCCAGAACCAGCGCCGCGACTCGTCCCGCCGCCCGATCCAGCAACCCATGAGCAATCCGAAGGCGAGAATCTCAAGCAGCGTCACCTGCAGCCCACGCGTCGTCCCGCGATACCACGCCTGGCTGAAGAAATTCACCTCCATCCGCTCCGAGAACACCGCGCAGCTCACCATCACGAAAAAGAACCCGTCGCGCACACGACGCGACCACGTCGCCGCCACGGCACAGGCCAGCGTGAAAAAGGGAATCAACGCCAGCGCCAGCGCGTGCGATGGTTTCATGTGGACGACGTGGGCCGGACGCGCCGCGCCTGGCCGGAGCGGTTGGCCTTAACGCTGAACGCCGCATCCCTGGCCGCGCGCGAGGCGCACGGACCACCACGGTTCCCCTCGGGCAGCGCTGGCATGGCGGGTTCGCGCTTTCGCCACCGTTTATTTCGTCGCGCGCAGCAAAATGTTCGTCGCGACCAGAAGATCGCGCAGCGGACGGCCCATGCCGCACGTCTTGACCTTGATCGAATGAAAACCCGCCGCGGCGGTGATGCGCGACAAGCTGCGGTTGGTATAGAAGCGAATGTGGGGGCTCGACGGCACGAAGTGCTCGTCCCAGTTGAACAGCGCGATCAGGATGTTTTTGAACCGCCCGTGATACGGCACGGTGACCATCAGCCGGCCGTTCGGCTTCAGAATCCGGTGCATTTCGCGCAGTGCGAACGACGGATCGAAGAGATGCTCCAGGACCTCGGAGCACCAGACGACCTCAAACGTGCCGTCCGCAAAGGGAAAGCGCTCGGACACGTCATGCTGCTTGAAGGTGATCCCGGGAAATTTCTTGGCATTCTCCGCGATCTGCCCGGCCGAGATGTCGATCGCCGTGACGCGGGAGAAATGGTTGGCGAGATCGGCGGTAAAGGAGGCGTCGCCGCAGCCGACCTCCAGGACCGGCACGTTATTCGACAGATCGCGGAGCTCGTCGGTCATCCAGCGGCGCAAATTGGGCGCGTAGCCCTGATTGGAGCCGGAGAACGTGTGCTTACCGGCGGCCCAGTAAGTCTCATAATATTTTTTGTTTTGTGTGACGGTATCGGTGTCGCTCATGGAAATTTTTTACGGCGGCGGGATTACTTGGCGGCGCTGACGGGAGTGGCGGAGATCGTTTGGCGCGCGAGTTTCGGCCAGTAATTCGTGACGCCGCGGCGCAAAAACCGCGCGGCCTGCCAGCACGCGACCAGCGTCACGCCAAAGCCAGCCAGGGCCGCCGGGAAATGGGTGACGCGCTGCCAGCCGGGCATCTGGCCGAGCCGCCGCCAACGAAATCCGAGGATGCCAGGAAACAACTGCCAGAAGAAAAAAGTCCGCGCCACGTGCGCATCGATCAGTTTCTTCAGCCAGTCCGGGTCTTGCGCTTCGAAGCGCTGCAAGGTCGCGGCGAGCCGCGCGCGCTCGGGAGCGGGCAGCGTCATCACATGCTCGATAATCACGTGCACCGTCGCCTGGCCGATCATCTGGCGCTTCTGGTTGTTCAACACGTCGCGCCACGCCAGATAGGGATCGTAGAGATGCGTGGCTTCGCGCACCGAGACCACCTTGGTGGGGTCGAGGGGCGTCTGGAAAAAATTGGTGCAGATCGCGGCTTTGAAAAAGCCGTCGTCGTTGGCGAGCACGTCCCGCGGCAAATAAAGATTCCGCGCGATATCGGCGCGCAGGCAGTAGAGCATCCCGTTCAACCGGCCGGCGATCGTGCCCGTCATCTCGGAGGTCGCGAGCGAGAGGCGCTCCCGCAGCGTGGGCTGCGCGGCGTTGGCGATCCGCTTGACCGGCGTGTCCGATGCGCCGCCGAGATGCGCGTTGCGCTCCAGTTCGGTGAGGACGAGTTCCAAGGTGTCGGGGCGGTTGAACTCAATGTCCGCATCCATGAGACAAATGAAACGGGTCTCGCGCGCCGAATATTCGTGGACGAAACGATTCCACGCGTTGTTGCGGCCCGGCGTCGTGATGTCTTCCACGCGCGCGGTGAGTCCGCGGCGCGCGGGATGGTCGCGTTCCATCCGGGCAAAAATTTCCGCCGCCACCGGCACGGTGCGATCGCTGCAGCCGTTCGCGAGGCAGACGACCTCGCAGCGTTCGCCGCGCGCGGCGAGATGCGCAAAAAGGGATTGCCCGAACAGCGACGCCAGCATCGGCCCGATCGACGCCTCCTCATTCCACGCCATGATGCCGATCGAGAGGACAATCGGCGGTGGGGTCGGAGAAGCGGAGATGGTCATGCGGCGATAAACTGGAGCGGAAGCCATTCTGACTGATTGGCGCGCCGGCGGTTAGTGGGTCTTCACCTCCCTTCGACCGGGGCAGGGCATCACCCCATTGGCGCGAAGTCGCACCTCAGCGACACTCGGGGCCATGGTCGAACCGCCCGTCAGCATCATCCTGCGCTCGTTCAACGAGGCGTGGGCGCTGCGTGACACGCTGCCCGCGCTCGCCGCGCAGAATTTTCGCCACTGGGAACTCATCGTCTTCGACTCCGGCTCCTCGGACGGATCGGTGGATTTGATCCGCGCGGTGCAGCCAAAACATTTCGTGCAACTGCTCCCGCACGAATACCGGCCGGGCCGCGTCCTCAACCAGGGCATGACCCTCGCCGGCTCCGCGCGCGTGATTTTTCTGAATGCCGACGCCACGCCGCAAAACGCCGATTGGCTTGGGCCGCTCGTGTCCGCGCTTGACGATCCGCAGGTGGCGGCGGTGTTCGGCCGGCAGATTGCGCGGCCCCATTGCGCCGCGGCGTTCGCGCACGATTATCAGCGGTGCTTCGGCGAACCCCGCGAGTCCGCCGGCTGGGACCATTTTTTCAGCATGGTCAGCAGCGGGCTGCGCCGCGACGTGTGGGCGAAGCGCGGTTTCCGCGAAGCGATGCAGTATTCCGAGGACGACGAATACACGCGCTGGTGCCGCGCGCAGGGCTACAAAATCTCCTACTGCCCCGAGTCGGTGGTGATGCACTCGCACAACTACACCCCGCGCCAGGCCTACAAGCGCAGCTTCGGCGAAGCGTGGGCGCTGGCCGATGTGTGGAAAGGCGGGCCGAAAGATTTCAATGTGCCCCGCACCGTCCTGCTCGGCTGGCTGCGCGATGCGTGGGGCGATCTGCGCTACTGCCGGCAGCATGCCCAACTCCGCCAATGGCCGCAGGCGCTCGCGACCCGCTGGCAGCAGCGGCTCGGCCGGCTCCACGGGTTTCACGCCGGCTGGCAAATGCACCGCGTCGATTCCGCGGTATGATCGCCGCCGAGACTGGCGTCGTGCCCCCCGCGGTTGCCCCGGTGGCAGCGTCCGCCCTCCGCACGGCGGGACGGCGTTTCACGCTCGATGGCGACGACGCCCTCGAGCGCCACTTGGAGCGCACCTGCGCGCGCGTCGTCAGCGGCCTGCGCGGACTGATTCCCGACGCGAAACTCGACGCCATCTTGCTCGGCGGCGGCTACGGTCGCGGCGAAGGCGGCGTCCTGCGCGGGCCGGAGGGTGACCGCCCGTATAATGATCTCGAATTTTATGTCGCGATCGCGGGCAACCGCCACGTGAACGCATTGCGCTACCATCGCCGGCTCGAGGTCCTGGGCGAAATTCTGACGCAGCTCGCGGACGTCGAAATCGAATTCAAAATCACCTCGCTGGCCGAGATGGCCACGCAGCCGGTCAGCATGTTCTCCTACGATCTGGCGGCCGGACATCGCCTGCTCCGCAGCCGCGGCCCCGTGCCGCACCTGACTGGTTCCTCCGCCCACGGGAACGCGGAAAATATTCCGCCGACCGAAGCTACACGTCTGCTGATGAACCGTTGTTCCGGTTTACTGTTCGGTCGCACCAAACTCGAGCAAGCGACGCTCACGGTGGCCGACGCGGATTTCGTCCGCCGCAACATCGCGAAGGTCCAACTCGCCTGTGGTGATGCCGTCCTGACCGCGTGCGGTCGCTACCACTGGCGATGCCGCGAGCGCCACCACCGCCTGCAACTCGTCGCCGTGAGCGAACCCTCGCCGTGGATCGATGCTGTGCTCCGGCACCATGCGATCGGCGTCGAATTCAAACTTCATCCCACCGCCGGCGAACTCTCGCGCGAGGCGCTCACCACCCTGCAGCGTGAGGTCACGGTGCTCGCGCTCCAGTGTTGGCTCGCGCTCGAAGCGCGCCGGGGCGGCCGCGCCTTTCCTACGGCGCGTGCGTATGCCGAAGACGCGCACGACAAGCTCCCCGACTTGCCCCGGCTCCGCAATTTTCTCCTCAACTGGCGGGCCAATCACTTCCAGTTTCGCGCGCGCCCGAGCCCGTGGTGGCACCCGCGGCAGCGCGTTTTCCGCGCCCTCACCCTGCTGCTGTGGGAACCCGCGACCTTCACCGACCCCGCGCTGCGCCGCCGGTTGGAAATAGAGTTAAACGCTCCCGCCTCCCACCCCGTCGAAGCCCTCGCGGCCTACCGCGATCTCTGGGCCCGTGTCCGCTAATCGAATCACCCCCGCATTTTAACCGAACTTTACATCCACCATAAGTCGACATCGTTTGCGCTCCAGCGCATTATTCCGCTTCAACTCCATGCTCTCAATTTTTCACGTGATTCCGCGCGCAGGTGCGCGCCTGCTAACACCGGAAACGGGATGAGTCGGTTCCTGCGCCACCTCCCGCTGCTGTTCGCACCTTTGCTGGCCGCGCTGAGCGCTGCTCGCGGCAGTGAGATCGACTATTTGAATCTGACGTTGCCCGTGCTCGGCGATCACACGTTGCACGTGATCACGCCCACGCTGCTCGAGGTGGTGCGGCTCAATTCAAAGCCGCCCGGTGCGGCGCCGGTGGACAGTTGGGACTTCGTGGACGCAAGTGCCGTGTTTCACGCGCCGGCGCTCTCCCAATTCGCGGTCACGGTCGACGGCGTCGCGGCCACGGTGACCGCCGTCGGCTTCAAACGCCGCCCCCTCTACGCGCCGGTGCTAATGCGCGATCTGCGGATCGAAAACAGTCTCTATCTCCAGCTCTCGGCCCCGATCGCAGACGGCCATGTCGTTGCCGTCACCAATCCCGGTGGCGCGCTTTGGTCCGCGGGCGAGATCTACACGGCGACCACGGATCCGCTGCGCTACAGCCCGGCGATTCACGTCAATCAGGAAGGCTACGTCCCCGGCCTGCCGAAGAAGGCGATGATCGGTTTCTACCTGGGCAGTTTCGGTGAATTGAACGTCTCCGCCGCGCTCGGCTTCAAGATCGTCGCAGTCGGCACCGGCACGATCGCGTTGCAAGGGACGCTCACGTTGCGACCGGACGTCGGCTACGTCTACTCACCCACGCCTTACCAGAAAGTGCTCGAAGCGGATTTCAGCAGCGTCACCACGCCCGGAAAATACCAGCTCGTCGTGCCGGGCCTCGGTGCTTCGCTGCCGTTCGCGATCGACGAGGGCGTCGCGATGAGTTTTCTGCGGACCTACGCGCTCGGGCTCTACGAGCAACGCTGCGGCACCGACAACGTGATGCCGTTCACGCGTTTTGTGCACGACGCGTGTCACATCGCGCCCGCGGAAGTGCCGTGGCCGATGGGCAATTATTCGTTCACGTGGTCCACGATCGCCGGCAAGAATGGCGATATCGCGACCAACCCCCGCCACACCGCGCCCCAGCTCACGAGCGACGCGACCTCGCTCTATCCGTTCGTCACTCACGGCCTCGTCGATGTCGCGGGCGGCCATCACGACGCCGGCGACTACAGCAAATATACGATCAACAGCGCGGCGCTCGCGCACCTGCTGATGTTCACCGCTGATGCGATTCCCGGCGCGAGCGCCCTCGACAATCTCGGTCTGCCGCAAAGCGGCGATGGCATCAGCGATATTTTGCAGGAAGCGAAACAGGAGACCGATTACCTGGCGAAACTGCAGGACGCCGACGGCGGTTTCTACTTCATTGTCTATCCGAAGACCCGCGAATATGAATCCAATGTGCTGCCGGAAAACGGCGACACGCAGGTCGTCTGGCCGAAAAATACCTCCGCCAGTGCCGCGGCCGTCGCCGCACTCGCGCAAGCTGCCTCCTCGCCGAAATTCAAGGCCGCCTACCCCGCCGTCGCCGCGCTCTACCTCAAAAAAGCAAAACTCGGCTGGCAGTTTCTGATCAACGCCATCGCCGCGCATGGCAAAGACGGTTCCTACCAGAAGATCACGTTTTACGGGGACAACTACATGCATGACGACGAACTCGCGTGGGCCGCGTGCGAGATGTTTGTGGCGACGGGCGACGTGCAGTATCGGCAGAAGCTGTTCGAATGGTTTCCCGACCCGAGCGACTCGACCACGTTCCGCTGGGGCTGGTGGCGAATGTCCGAGTCGTGGGGCAATGCGATTCGCAGCTACGCGTTCGCCGTGCGCACCGGTCGGCTGACCGCCGGCCAGCTCGACGCCGCCTACCTCGCGAAGTGCGAGGCGCAGATTGTCGCGGCAGGCGACGATGCGCTGCGCTGGTCAAACCAGAATTCCTACGCCACGAGTTTTCCCGAGGAGACCAAGCACGTGCTCTCCGCCGGCTGGTATTTCTCGCTCGATCAGGCCTCGGACATGGCGACCGCTTACCAGATCATCCCGAAGGCCGCCTACCTCGACGCGCTCGTGGGCAACATGAACTACGAAGCCGGCACTAATCCGGTGAACGTCTCCTACCTCACCGGCCTCGGCCAGAAACGTCAGCGCGAAATCGTCAGCCAGTATGCGCTGAACGATCGCCGCGTGCTGCCGCCTACCGGCATCCCGCTCGGTAATATCCAGACCACGTTCGCCTTCCTCGATCCCTATGGCAGCGAGTTGCGCGACCTGGTGTTTCCCTCGGACGGCGCGACGATCGCGCCGTTTGAATTCTACGACCGCTGGGCGGACAGTTTCAACGTCACGACGGAATACATCGGGGTAAACCAAGCGCGCAGCCTCCTCGCGCTCACCGTGCTCGCCACGCGCACGACGACGCAGACGCAGGTGTGGAAATCCGGCGTCGCGCAAATCCTCACCCCCGTCCTCACCGCGCCGCTCGATGCGCCCACCACGCTCAGCGTGTCCGCCCCGGGCTTCGATCTGAGCGGCGCGCGCATCGTGTGGGAAGCGCGCGATCAGGAGCCTGCGTTCGGACCGACCTACACCATCTCGCCGAAGAACAACGGCACCCAATGGGTCGAGGCCGAGATCGCGCTGCCCGACGGCCGCCGGCTTTTTTCCGCGAGCACGTTCAACGCGAACAGCGCCACCGTGAACTGGGTCAACGGCGACGTGCCGCTCGGGGCGGCGGAGTTTTCCAGCGGCGGCGATGCCTGGACGTGGGGCGCGTTCTCCACGCCTTCCGGCCGTCCCGGTCATCGCAGCAACCTCGCCGCCGGCGAACACTCCCACTGGTTTCAAGGCGCGACCGCGACCGTCACGGTTGGCGTCGGCGACAAGATGTTTGCGTGGGTCTATCTCGATCCGGTCAACCCGCCGACGGAGATCCTGCTCTCGTGGGACGACGGCTCGGCCGAGCACCGCGCGTATTGGGGCGACAACACGATCACGTGGGGCACCAATAATTCCGCCGGACGCCGCTACGTCGGCGCGCTGCCCGCTGTGGGGCAATGGGTGCGGCTGAGCGTCGCAGCCAGCGCCGTCGGTCTCGAAGGCAGCACAGTCTCGGGCATGGGCTTCTCGCTCGTCGACGGGCGGGCGACGTGGGACACCGCGGGCATCGTGTCCGTCGTCGCCACCGCGCCAGCCATCACCACGCAGCCCCAGGCGCAAACGGTCGTCGCCGGCGCCAACGCCACCTTCACCGTCGCGGCGACCGGCACCGCTCCGCTCGTCTATCGGTGGACGCGAAACACCGTCACCATTCCGGGCGCGACCGCCGCGACGCTCTTGCTCACGGCCGTTTCCGCCGCCAACGCCGGCAGCTACGCCGTCGAGGTTTCCAACAGCGCCGGCATCACGCCGTCGACCGCCGCGATTCTCACCGTGAGCGCGGCGTCAGGTGCACCCGTCATTTCGCTGCAACCCGTGAGCCAGGCGATCGCAGTCGGACAAGCGGTGTCCTTCGTCCTCACGGCCACGGGCAGCCCGACGCCAACGTTTCAGTGGCGCAAGAACAGCGTCGTGATTTCCGGCGCGACGAGCGCGACCTTCACCCTCGCGAGCGCGCAGACCACCGACGCCGCGAATTTCGACTGTGTCGTGACGAACACCGCCGGGACCGCGACTTCCGTCGTCGCCCAACTCACCGTGACGCCGGCGTTCACGACCCAACCGCTATCGCAAGTCATCGCGGCCGGCTCGAACGCCACCCTCACCTCGGCGGCCGTCGGCGCGCCGCCCCTCACTTATCAATGGAAACGCAACGGCCTGCCCATCGCCGGCGCGACGTCCGCGAGTTACACGATCACGAGTGCCGCGCCCGTGCGCGACAATGGCTGGTATCAACTGGTCGCCACCAACGGCAGCGGCGCGGCGGTCAGCGCGACGGCATTCGTGAACGTCGCGGCCGGGCCGACGCAAATCGTGGCGTGGGGCGGAAACACCGAGGGAGAAACCACGGTGCCGGGCGGGTTAATCGATGCCGTGTCGATTGCCGCGGGTGGCGCGCACGCGGTGGCGTTGCGCGCGAACGGCACCGTCGTCGCCTGGGGGCGCAACGTGGAGGGACAGACCACCGTGCCCGGCGGCTTGAGCAATGTCGTCGGCCTCGCCGCCGGCAACGCCCACACGGTCGCGTTGAAAAGCGACGGCAGCGTCGTCGCCTGGGGCTCGAATGACCATGGGCAGTCGAGCGTTCCCGGAGGATTGAGCAATGTCGTGAGCATCGCCGCGGGCGGCTATCACACCGTCGCGCTCAAAGCCGACGGCACGCTCGTCGCTTGGGGCGACAACGGCTCGGGCCAAACCGCCATCCCCGTCGCGCTCGCCAGCATCATCGCCATCTCGGCGGGTGGCGCCCACACCGTGGCGTTGAAGAACGACGGCACCGTCGTCGCGTGGGGTTACAACGGCTCAGGCCAGGCCATCGTGCCGGCCGCGCTGACCAGCGTCGCGGGCATCTCCGCCGGCTCTTATCACACCGTCGCGCTCAAGACCGACGGCACCGTCGTCGCCTGGGGCTGGAACGGCTACGGCCAGACGAGCGTGCCGGTGAGTTTGAATTTGATCGCCGGCATCAGTGCCGGTGGCTCGCACACCGCCGCGCAAAAACTCGATGGTTCCGTCGTCACGTGGGGCGACAACAGCTCCGGTCAGCTCACCGTGCCGGCCAACACGAGCAACGTTCTCCGTCTCGCGGCCGGCGGCGATCATACGATCGCGCTGCGCGACGCCCGCCTCCTGCCCGTCATCACCACCCAGCCCGTCGGGCAGTCGGTGCTCGCCACGCAGTCCGTCACATTTTCCGTCGTGGTGACCGGCACGCCGGCTCCGACTCTGCAGTGGCGCAAGAACGGCACCCCGATCGTCGGCGCGACCAACGCGAGCTTCACGATCGCGGCAGTCGTCGTCGCCGACGCGGGCAATTACGATGTGCTCGTGACGAACTCCGTCAGCACCGTCACCAGCGCGACCGCGATCCTCGCGATCGGCAAAGCCACTCCGACCCTCGCGTGGGGCACGCCAAGTGCGATCGCTTACGGCGTGGCGTTGTCCGCGACGCAACTCAACGCCACGGCGAGCGTGCCCGGTGCGTTCGTCTACAACCCGCTCGCGGGCGTCGTGCTCGCCGCGGGCGCCGGACAGACGCTCGCCGTCACGTTCACGCCCACCGACACCGCCAACTACACCACCGCCACGCGCACGACGACACTCACCGTCACCCCGAATTTCGCGTCGTGGGCGTCGGGAAAATTCACCGGCCCCGAGTTGCTCGATCCCGCCAAGAGCGGGCCCAACGCCGTCTTCGGCCTCGATGGTTTTCCGAATCTCGTGAAATACGCGCTCGGCCTCGAGCCGAAGCAGGACATTGTCGCCGGCCTCCCCGAGGTCAGCGTGCAGGGCACAGACTGGGTCGAGACCTACACCCGCCCGAGCGCGCTCGGCGATGTGGTCTACACCGTCGAGGTCTCGACGAATCTCGCGACGTGGACGACCACGGGAGTGATCCACGAGTTCGTCTCGACCGCCGGCAGCATCGAGACGTGGCGGGCGCGTTACGCCCTCGCCTCCGCGACCAACCTTTTCTTCCGGTTGAAAATCGTGCGCGCCACCGACACCGCTTACGCTCCTCCCGTCGGCGGCCTCACGATCAACGCCCCCGCCGCGCAGTCCACGTCGGTGTCGTTGCCGCTGCTGCACGCTTCGGTGGGCGCGGGCACGATGCTGGGCCGCATCGGCGCCGTGGGCGTGAATTACCTCGATGTGACGGCGGCCGGTTGGACTCCGGGCGGACTCTCCAAGTCCGCGAACCCCTATTATGTGCGCTTCCGCACGGGTGCGCTCGCCGGCCGCGTGATGCTCGTGGCGTCCACCGCCAATACCGCGACGCGCCTGTTCCTCAGCACCGACGGCACCGATCTCACGGCGGCGGGCGTCGTGACGGGCGCGCAGGGCGATGCGTTCGAACTCGTCCTCGCCGACACGCTCAGTTCGCTCTTCGGCAGCAGCACGCTCCAAGGGGGCGCGACCGACACCGCGGCTGACACCGTGCAAGTGTGGGGCGGGGGCTCCTGGATTATTTTTTATTACAACACCACGCGGCTCCGCTGGGAGAACAGCACCGACACCGCCGCGAGTCTGACGCGGGATAATTTCGTGCTGCGACCCGACCGCGGCGTCATGCTCACGCGGCGCGCGGCGACCGCCCTGAAAATGTATGTGACCGGTCGCGTGCCGGAGATCGCGCCGCGGATCTTCCATTCGCGGCCCGGCAATACCTTCGCGAGCGCCGGTGTGCCGGCCGACGTCACCCTCGGAACACTGGCCCTGCAAACGCAGGCCGGTTGGCAGACGGCGGCGACCCCCGCGGCCGCAACCACGACCGCCGATCTCGTGCAGATCTGGGGTGGCGGATCATGGCTTTATTTCTACTACGATTCGACGCTCGGCTACTGGCGCAATACGACCGACGTGCCCGCCAGCCTGAGTCGAAACACCTTCGCGGTTCCCGCCGGCCGGCCGATGATGATTCGCCGGCTCACCTCCGGCACGACGCTCCTGAATCTCGCCAAACCTTATTCCATCGCGCAATGAACCCCGCGAACGCACGGCCGCCCAGCGCTCCGCTCAAGCGTGCAGAGGGGTTGAAACCCCATAGCGCCGACGAGACCCGCATGCGACTATCAACCGGCGAGCCTCCGTCCCGGCGGTCTCGCCCCACCCACCTTGTGAAAAAATACTGCCGCGTTTTCCCTCTCCTCCTCGCTCTGCTGGCGGCCAAAGCCGCCGCGCAGACCATCGTGCTGGATGATTTCACCACCGGCGTCCAAGCCGGCGAAGGTTCGGTGATTGGTGGATCCACCTGGGTAGGTCAGGTGACCCAATCCGCCACGACGATCACCATCGGTGGCACGGCGCGCGACGACAACGGCTGGCGCGCGAGCGGCCTCACCTCCTTCGACGCCTCGGCGATGCAATTCATCACCGTCACCGGCCTGTTCGATCCGACTAACGCCGCCACGTCGTTCAACGTCGAGTTCGTCGACGTGTTTTCCGCCACCCAGGCTTTCTCAATTTCCTCGTCCGCGTTTACGTCCAGCATGACGACGGTCAACATTCCCATTGGAGCTTGGTCGGGCATCGATCCCACCCAACTCAACGGCTGGACCATCGGCGGGGGCAACTTCGCCACCACCGGCCCCGTGTTTCGCATGACCCTGGATCAACTCGCGTTGACCTCCGCCATCCCCGAGCCGGCCACCGCCGCTCTTCTGGCCGGCGTCGTGACGGCGGGTTTCGCCTGGTGGCGTCGGCGGGCCCGCCCTTCCAGGATGGGCTGATTGCCCCATGCACGATTTCTGAGACCGCGTGTCTCCGTCTCGGTGGCCTCTCCCCAGTTTCTGCCTATCTCCTTCTCATTCTGTCTGCGCGCGACGCTCCGGTTTGTCCTGCTCCTGCTGGGCGCGGCCTTTGCCCTGCCCTCTGCGCACGCGCAGCCTTACGGGGTCGCGACGCGGCCGACCATCGGTCCCTATCTGAACAGTGCCCTGCCCTCCGGTGCGCCCGTGGCCGCCGGCGCTTGGCAGACCGTGAAGGCATTTCCGAATCTGACGTTCCAGACCCCGACGTTTCTGGTCGCGGAGCCGAACAGCAACCGCCTCCTCGTCGGCGGCGACCAAGGCATCATCTGGGCCTTCGACAACAACCCCAACACCACGAGCAAGAGCGTCTATCTCGATCTCACCGCGCACTGCCAGGGCTTCAACGGGTCGGGCCTGCTCGGCCTCGCCTTCCATCCAGAATACGGCAAGGCCGGCTCGCCGAATCGCGGCTTCCTTTACGTCTTCTATCAATACACGCCCGGCCCGGTGAAAGGTTCACCGAGTGCGCTCCCCGATAATTACACGACGCCTTCTTATATGCGCCTCTCGCGCTTCTGGGTGCAGGACGGCTACTTCACCGCCGATCTGTCGTCCGAGTTTGTCCTGTTCAACCAATTCGATCGCGATCTGTGGCACGGCGGCGGCGGCATGTTTTTCGGGCCGGACGGATTCCTCTGGGTGACCGTCGGCGATGAGGGCGGACAGGCCGACGAATACGGCCAGAGCCAGCGCGTTGATCTCGGGCTCTTCGGCGGCGTGTTACGGATCGACGTGGATAACATTCCGAGCCGCAGCCATCCGATCCGCCGGCAACCCCGCAGTGCCTTGATCCCGCCCGCCGGCTGGCCCGCCACCTACAGCTCCGGCTATTCGATTCCCAACGACAATCCGTTCCTCGATCCCAGCGGCGGCAATCTCGAGGAGTTCTGGTGCATCGGGCTGCGCAGCCCGCATCGCATGACCCAGGATCCTCTCAGCGGCCAGATCTGGCTCGGGGACGTCGGCAATGGCGGTTGGGAGGAACTCGATCTCATTCAAAAGGGCGCCAACTACCAATGGCCGTGGCGCGAGGGTGACCATCCCGGCTTCAAGCCCCTGCCCGCGGCCGTCATCGGCACCAGCACGGCGCCATTTTATAATTACTCCCACGACAAGGGGAACAACTGTATCATCGGTGGCTACGTCTATCGCGGCGCGCAATTTGCCGCGCAGCTCACCGGCCGCTACATTTTCGGCGACAACATTTCCAACCGCATCTGGGCTTTGGACCCCTACGGCCCGCCCACGCAGATCGCCACCGAGTTCGCGACGCTTCCGCCCGGCGTGGAATATGTCGGTGGCCTCTCTTCCTTCGGACTCGATCGCAACAACGAGCTCTACATGTGCACGACCGGCCAGAGCGCTTCCATCTACAAGCTGCAGTATTCGGGTCCACCCACCCAGCCGATGCCACTGCTGCTGTCGCAAACCGGCGCGTTCTCGGACGTGAGGACCCTTACGCCAGCGCCCGGCGTCATTCCCTACACCGTCAACGTCCCGTTCTGGTCCGACGCCGCCGCGAAGACCCGCTGGATGGCGGTGCCGACGGGCACGACGATCTCGTTTTCGCCGACCGGCGAGTGGGTCTTTCCGCCGGGCACGGTTTTCATCAAACACTTCGAGCTGCCCGTCGACGATCGCAACCCGGCGATCAAGCGGCGGCTCGAGACGCGGCTGATTGTGCGCGATGCCGGCAACGAAATTTATGCGGCCACCTACAAATGGCGCGCGGACAACAGCGACGCGGATTTGCTGCCCGGCGGCCTGAGCGAAACCATCACGATCGCCACCGCGACCGGCACGCGAACCCAGACGTGGGACTACCCTTCTCCGCGTGACTGCCTCGTCTGCCACAATCCCAATGCCAAATCCATCCTCGGGGTGAAGACGCGCCAGCTCAACGGGACCTTCACTTATCCGGCGACCGGCGTGACCGACAATCAGCTCCGCACGCTTAGCCACATTGGCTTCTTTGATCCCGCGGTCAGCGAGAGCGGCATGGCCACCTATTCGAAACTGGTCCCGGCGACGGACACGTCCGCCTCGATCGCCACACGACTGCGCTCCTATCTCGACGCCAACTGCGCGCAGTGCCACCGCCCGAATGGCGGCCAGACTTTTTGGGACGCGCGTTTCGATACGCCGCTCGAAGCGCAGGGCATCGTCAATGGTCCACTCTTGAACAACCTGGGGCTCGCCGATGCGCGCATCGTGGTGCCGGGCAATCCTGCCCGTTCGATGCTTTACCTGAAGATGCATTCCACCGGCGTCGATCGGATGCCGCCGATCGGACGCAATCTCATCGACGATTCGGCGGTCGCGCTCCTGTTGGACTTCATCACCCACCTGAGCACCGATCCCGTGGGCCAGGTGCCCGGGCATCTCACCAACATTTCCGGCCGTGCCATCGCGGGCACCGGCAATCAAACGCTCACCGCCGGATTCGTCGTCGGCGGTTCCGATTCGAAAACGCTCCTCGTCCGCGGGATCGGTCCGGCCTTGCTGGCGTTCGGACTGCGCGATGCGTTGCTGGACACCTCCCTCAAGGTCCTGAACTCGCAGGGTTCGACCGTCCTCGTGAACGACAATTGGGGCGACGGCGGAAACGCCGCGCCGATCTCGGCGACGGCCGCCAGCCTCGGCGCCTTTGCCTTGCCCGCGGGCAGCCGGGATGCCGCCACGCTCATCACGCTCTATCCCGGCGCCTACACCGCCCAGCTCACCGGCGTCAACGCCACGAGCGGCGTCGCCCTCGCCGAAGTTTACGACGCCAACCCGTCCTCGACGGCGACCGTGCTGCGAAATTTTTCGCTGCGCACCCAGGTCGGCACCGACGCGAGCATCCTGATCGCCGGCTTTGTCGTCGGCGGCGAACTTCCCGTCAAGGTGCTCATCCGCGGCATCGGCCCGGCGCTGGCCCAGTTTGGCGTCGGCGATCTCCTCGCCGATCCTCAGCTCAAGATTTTCAATTCCGTCGGCACCGTCATCGCCGCGAATGACAATTGGGGCGATACCGATCCCACGACCATCACGGCGACCGCCCAGTCGGTGGGAGCGTTCGCGCTGCCCACCGGCAGCCGTGATGCTGCGTTGCTCCTGACGCTGCCACCCGGCGCTTACACCGCTCAGATCACGGGCGTCGCCAACACCACCGGCGTCGGCCTGATTGAGCTTTACGCGGTGCCCTGACGAGACGTTCGGGGCGCGGTTGTTGGTCGGATCATCGTTCACCGGCGCCCCCGCGCCGAGCGATCCCGCGAGCTGAATGGCTTCGTTGCCCGCGGTGCGAACTTCGCGCGATGACCTGCCCACCACTCCGGAAATCTCGGGAGCGAGGCCTTGCGCCGCGAGCGTCGACGTGCGGCCGTCCGGAAAATCATCTTCGGGTTACACCCCATGGTTGCAATTCGCAGGGTCGCTATCCTCGGATTTCCCATGAAACCAAATCTTCATCTCCTCGCCGCCGCGCTCATCGCGGCTGTCCCTTCATTCTCAACGTGGGCGCAGCCCGCTAAGGTTACCTCGGAGGCCGAAATCGTCGCCTCCAAGAAAACCATGGCCCCCGGTGACCCCAACCCGACGCCGCTCGGCAAAGAAAAAGAGATCACGTTTTTCAATAACATCCTGATCAAGAATTTTCAGGACGAGAGCTTGGGTCGCATCCGGGATCTTGGCGTCGATTTGGTCAACGGCCGCATCGTCGAGGTGCTGGTGGAGTGCGACAGCTCCCTCGACGTCGGCAAAAAGAAAATCATCGCGATGCCACCGCTCGTGTTGCTACCCGACGCCGCCAACGAAGTTTACCGGGTCGATGTCAGCACCGAGGTGTTCAAGTCCGCCCCTGCCGTCACGCTCAAGCATTGGGAAGAAGGCGGCCGGAGTCTGCGCGTCGCCGCGGCTTATCACCTCTTCGGGCAGGAACCGTATTTCCTGGAAGAAGGCGCCACCGCCAGCAAGATGGCGGGCCGGCCCAAGGTTTCGCTCGGTTACGTCGAGCGCTGCGACAAGCTGATCGATCTGCCGGTCGGTAATCTCGAAGGCCAAAAATTTGGCAAAGTCTGGTCCGTGACGCTGGACATCCCGCAGGGCCGGATTCTCTCCGTCATCGTGCTCGCCCCGGGCAATTTCAAAACCAAGAGCATCATCCCCGCGACGGCCCTCAGCTTCAACGCCGCGCGCAACGGGCTGCTGCTTGACGACACCAAGATGGAATACGCGGACGAGCCGCGCTACCAGTTCACCGAGGCGGCCTTCGGCAACGGGCCTCATTCCAAAGAGGAAGCCTACCAGGGCCCGCACACGACGATCGCGCTCGAGCAGGGCCGGAGCTACCGCGACGTCGATCGGACGGTGCAGATCAACCAGCAAATCCGCGCTGCGAAAATCAATGGCCGCAACGTGCAGATCGGCACGATCAACGGCCGGGTGACCTTGCGCGGCTGGGTTCACGCCGAGGATGACAAACGCCGCATCGGCGAAATCGCGATTGCCGCGTCCAGCGTCGAGCTGGTCGACAACCAAATCTCCGTCGGAAAGCCGGTCATGACCAAGTAACGGACGCCGACTGCGCACTTTGCCGCCGGGAGGAATTTCAAAAATTCCCCCGGCTTTTTATTTAATTCTCCCGCAATGATCCCGTTTTTCCGGGGCCTGTCCCGGAGCGTCGCAATTTCGGTCGTCACGGGTGCGAGCCTCTTCGCCCGCCCGGCCGCCGGTCCGGAAGCCACGGCCCGCGCGCGCTCGGCGCCGGTGTTCACGATGTATGCCGAAAACGATTCCTTCACCGGCACGGATCAGCACTACACCAATGGCGTGAAATTTTCCTGGCTGTCCGCCGATCTCGTCGAATGGGGGCAGGTGGGCTGGCGGAAAACCTGCATCGAGTGGCTGCCCTTCGTGAACCGGCCCGAAGGCCAGAAAAATCTCGGCTTCGCCCTCGGACAAAGCATCTACACGCCCCGCGACATCGCGGCGCGCAACCCCGATCCGGCCGATCGGCCGTATGCGGGCTGGGCCTATCTCGAATTCGCTTTCGTCAGCAAGACCACGGCGGTCTCCGATACCATCGCGATTCAAATGGGGATCGTCGGCCCGCACAGCCTGGCCGAAGACTGCCAGCGCATCGTGCACGGCTGGATCCGCAGCCCGAAGCCGCAGGGTTGGGACTATCAATTGCGCGACGAAATGGGGGCGAATCTCGTCTACCAACGCCACTGGCGGCTCTTCGCCCGTTCGCTGCTCGAGACGTTCGGCGCCGACCTCGTGCCCCACGCCGGCGTGAGCCTCGGCAACGTGCAAACCTACGCCAATGCCGGCGGCACTGTCCGGCTCGGGATCAACCTGCCCAGCGATTTCGGCGTGGACCTCGCGAGTCCCGGCAGCGTCGGCAGCACACCCACCGACGATCACGATCCGCGCGTGGCGCTCGATCGGAATTTCAGCGTGTTCATCTTCGGCGCGGCCGATGGCCGCGCGGTGGCGCGCGATATTTTCCTCGATGGGAATACGTTTCGCGCCAGCCGCTCCGTCACCAAAAAGCCGTTCGTCGCCGACCTCAGCACCGGCGCCGGCGTCATCGTGGGACGCTGGCAGCTCACCTACACGCAGGTGTGGCGCACACCGGAATTCACCACGGAGAGCGGCCGCTACAATAACTTCGGCTCCCTCACGCTCTCGCGGGCGTATTGACGCCGGCCGGCCGGCGCATCGCGCTTCACGGGGTCGCTTACCAGCCGGCGCGTTTCCGCATCTCGCCGTTGCGATTCGGGCGTGTCGCGGGGTGGTAAAAACAAGCCGGACGGGGCCAGGAGTGATTTTCCGTCCAGCGGGTCGGCCTGGCGCCGGGCGAAAACGCGGCGCCTACACCACCGTCAACTGGACGCTGCTCTCAATCACGCCCGCGGCGATCGCATAGCGCGTGAGGCCGGCGGTCTCGTGGATGTTGAGCTTGTCCATCAAATGCTGCCGGTGCTTCTCCACCGTCTTGATGCTGATGCCGAGCGCCGCGGCCACCTGCTTGTTCGCCGAGCCCTCGGCCACGAGTTGCAGCACCTCGGTTTCGCGGGAGGTCAGCTTGGTGCCCTTGGCCTTGATCTGGCCATCGCGGCCGCGCGGTTTGTTGGGATCGTTGGGCAGGCGCTTGGCGATCGAAGGGCTGAAAAACTTCTTGCCCGCCGCCACCTCGCGGATCGCCTGGGTCAGGACTTCGGCCGACGTCTGCTTTTCGAGAAAACCCATCACGCCCACCTCGGTCGTGCGCTCGACATACTCGGCATCGCGGTGCGCGGAGAGGATGATGATCTTGGCGGCGGGATGCACGGCCAGAATCTGCCGCGTGGCCTCGAGCCCGTTCAGCTCCGGCATCGCGATGTCCATGAGGATGATTGCCGGACGGAGCCGGAGCGCCATCTCCACGGCCTCCCGGCCGTTGCGCGCCTCTCCGACCATCGTGAAGTTGCCGTCGGCCTTGAGCAGTGACGACAGGCCCTGCCGCACGATGGCGTGATCCTCGGCGAGCATCACGGTGATTTGTTTGGAGTGGGTCATTTTTTTAAAGGCTCAGGGTTAAAGGGAATGTCGGCGCAGACCGTTGTGCCCACGCCGGGCTGGGACACGATGGAGAAGCGGCCGCCGATCATCTCGATGCGCTCTTTCATGCCGACGAGACCGAGCCGCTTGGGATTTTTGGCCTCCAGTATTTTTTTCACCGCAAACGCCTGACCGTTGTCAGTGATCTCCATCCGAATCGCGCCCGGGATTTTGCTGATGGTCAGGTCGACGCGCGAGGCCCGCGCGTGCCGGGCGACGTTGCCGAGCGCCTCCTGCGCCACGCGGAACATCACGGTCCGTTTCTCCGCTTCCAGCGCTTCCACGCCGCCAAACGCCGTCAGGTTGATCTTGATTTTTTTCCGCTCCGCCAGATTGCGGCAAAACGCATGCAGCGCCGGGATCAGCCCGAGGTCGTCCAGCACGGACGGACGCAATTCGCGGGCAAAGCTGTGCACGGCATCGACGGAGCTTTCCACCAGGCGCTGCGTTTGGAGGAGCTTGTCCTTCAACTTCGACATCTGCGCCGGGGTCCGGTGCACGAGGGCGGTCAGCTCGACGTTGATACCCACCAGCGTTTGCACGACGACGTCGTGCAACTCGCGGCTGATCTTCTTTCGCTCCTCTTCCTGCGCGGTGAGGACCTGATGCGTCACCAGCCGGATTTTCTTCTGCATCACTTGCGACTCCAGGAAGAGTAAGCGGAATTCGTCCTTGGATTTTTGGGCGAAGCGGACAGCGGTGCCGAGGCGCCGGTTCGTCGCCGTGAGTTGGGCGGTGCGGGTGGTCACCATGGTCTCAAGCTGCGCCGCGTAGGCCGCCAGCTTCGTCCGCGCCTCGAGCAAGGCGACCTCGCCGATTTTTCTTTCGCTAATGTCGCGCGCCACTTTCGAAACTCCCACGACTTGGCCGGCGGCATCCAGGATCGGCGACACGGTCACCGAGACATCGATGAGCCGTTTGTCCTTCCTGAGACGCTGGGTTTCAAAGTGCTCGATACTGCCGCCCCGCCGAATCTGACGCAGAATGGTTGTTTCCTCCGGGTGCCGGTCGGCGGGAATCAGCCGCAAGATGGACGTGCCCACAATCTCGCGGGCGGTGTAGCCGAAAACCTTCTCCGCCCCCCGATTCCAACTGGTGATGATCCCGTTCAGATCTTTGCCGATGATGGCGTCGCGCGAGAATTCCACAATGGCCGCCAGCCGGTTGGACACGAGTGCCACCCGCTTGCGCTCCGTAATGTCGCGCACGTTGCACTGGATGACCGCCTGACCGCCCTCAAAGTAGAGATTGCTGACGAACTCCACTGCGAGCCGCCGGCCATCCTTGGTTTTCAGCGGGAGATCTTCGTAGCGGATGAATCTCGTCCGTTTCAATGCGCGAAAGGCTTGCTGACTCTCCGCCTCGTCCTTGAGCAGCCCGATTTCCCACAGTTCTTTTTGGAGGAGCTGCTTCCGCGAGTAACCCAGAAGCCCAATGATATACGGATTGGCGTCGGTGATTTTGCACGTGACCGGATCAAGGATCAGGATGCCGTCCTGGGCGGTCTCGAAGAGCCGGCGGAAGCGCAGCTCCGAGTCCCGCAGCCGGGCTTGGGTGGCAAGCATTTCGGTAACGTCTTCGATGCCCAGCAGGATTTTTTCCCGGTGACCCGCGTCCTGAATCAGCCGCCGGGCGTTGAGGAGAAAAGTGCGGCGGCCGCCGCTTTTCGATTCATGGGTGAGTTCGAAATTCGCGAAAAAGGTGCGGCCGGGGAGGATGCCGCGCAGCCGCGAGCGCAGCTTCGGATTATCCCAGCGCCCGTGATCGATCTCGGGCAGCAGGCGTTCCAAGACCTCCGCAGCGGAAATCTTAAAGAGGGTGAGGAAGGCCTCGTTGACTTTGTGCACGCGCAGCTCGCTGTCCAAGATCAAGAGCGGCTCGCGCACGGTGCTGATGACGGCCTCGGCAAAATCGAGGGCGTGCGAGACCTCTTGCTCGACCTTCCTGTGCTCGTCGATATCGACGAGCACGACGACCGCGCCATCCACCTTGTTGTCGACGGTGAGGTAGGGCCGGATGCGCAGCGAATGCCAGCGCCCGTCCTTGGACTGGACCTCGGATTCGTATTCGCGCACGTGCTTGATGACGTCGGCAATGACGGCGTCCAAATCCGGCAGGTCGAGATTGTGCCGGATGCTGTGAATCGGCCGCCCCAGATCGCTCTGGTGGAGGTGAAATTGCTTTTCCGCCTGCGAACTGAAGCGGCGGATCGTCAGGTCACGACCGAGCAGCACCAAGACGAGTTTGGTCGAGGTCTGGAGGTTGGTGAGATCGCTGTTCACCCGATTGAGCTCGGAATTCCGACTCACCATCTCCTCATTGACGGTCGTCAGTTCCTCATTGGTGGACTCAAGCTCCTCCTTGGAGGTCTCCAGTTCCTCATTGAGGCTCTGCAATTCCTCGTTGGCGGACTGGCCTTCCTCATTGGAGGCCTGCAGTTCCTCGTTGGCGGCTTCCTGATTCTCCTGCACCGACTGCAGGTAATCGCGGGTCTCCGCGAGATCCCGCTCCAGCCCGTGGATGCGGGTGGATTCTTCTTTTTTACTGGCCGGGCTCGCGGGCGGCACCGCGCCCGTGGACCAATCCGGGAGCGGGGCGCGCCCCCCCTCAACCGGCTTCTCGAACAACACCAGATACCGGCTCTCCTTGAGATTCTTCAGCGGGACGACCTCCATGTTCACGACGCAGGTCGCGCCGTTGAGCTGGAACGGCACGGCCTCGCGGCGGACGGTGTTACGTTCCTTCTTAGCCCGGTTGATTGCCGCACGCAGCGGCAGCATCAGGCCTTCCCGCGCCATCTTCAACAGATCGAAACTGGGCTTGCCCGTGGGCGCCTCGAGATAGTCGCCCGTCGGTCCGCGAAATTGCAGGATGCGCAGTTCGCCATCGATGAGCACGCTCGGCGGCGCGAACTGATTGACCGTCACGCGATCCGCTTCGCGTTCGGCGGTCAGCTCGCTGCGATAGGCCTCCGACGCCCCACCCTTCGCCGCCGGCAACGGCATCGAACCCGGCGACGACCGTGCGCTGCGCTCGTGCCAGAGCGGAAGTTGAAACGGCGCCGTGCTCCCGACCTTTTTGGCGAAAATCTTCTGCTTCTTGTCCAACGCCGCGAACAGCTGCGTGAACACCCCGACGGACTCCGACGCCCCGAGGAACAGATGGCCGTCCGGCTTGAGCGCGTAGTGAAAGGCCGGCAGCGCCTTCTTCTGCAGACTCGGCTCGAGATAAATCATCAGGTTGCGGCAGCAGATGAGATCCATCCGCGAGAACGGCGGATCGCTGATGAGATTGTGGCGCGAGAAGACGACCGACTCGCGCAAGGTCTTGATGACGCGGTAGCCGCCCTCCTCCTCGACGAAAAAGCGCCGCAAGCGCTCCGGCGTGACATCCTGCGCGATGGTCCTCGGGTAAAGTCCGTGGCGCGCCTTTTCCAAGTTCGCCTCGTTGAGGTCGGTGGCGAACACCTGGAGTTTACGCGCGCGCGGGATTTTTTCCGCGGCCTCGGCAAACACCATGGCGACCGAATACGCCTCCTGTCCCGTGGAGCAGCCGAGCACCCAAACCCGCACCGCCTCGTCGCCCCGCTGATGGAGCAGCGGGGAAAGGACGCGCTGCTTGACCACGGCGAAGGCCTCTTCGTTGCGGAAGAAACTCGTCACGTTGATCAGCGCATCGGCGTAAAGCGCGTCGAGCTCCTTGGCATTGCCCTTCAGAAAATCGGCGTAGTGGGCCAGCGAATCCTGCCGGTTCAGCAACGTGCGGCGCGTCATGCGCCGGAGAATGGTCGAGAATTTGTAGTGGGAGAAATCCACGCCGCAGTGATTGCGCAGCAGCAGGATGATTCGCTTGTAGGCGTTCTGCTCGGGCCCGGCCGCCTCCTCCAATTCCACCGCGGCTCCGGACGCGGCCCGGCCCCGGCCGTTGAGTTTCATGCTGGTCCGCCCGCGGGTCGCCGCCGGGGTTTCCGGCGGAGCCTGGCCGGCGACGTAAGGATGTTTGGCAATCCACGCCAGTTCCTTGGCGATGTTGGCCGGGGAAAGCACGAAATCGACGCACCCCGCCGCCACTGCGCTGCGGGGCATGGACTCGAAGCGCGCCGAATCGTCCTGCGCGAACGTGAGCCCGCCCTCCACCTTGATCGCCTCGAGGCCGAGGGTGCCGTCGGTCGCGCTGCCGGAAAGAATCACCCCGACCGATCGCTCGCGTTGATCCTTCGCGAGCGCTTCAAAGAAATTGTCGATCGAACGTGGTGCGACGCGATGCGGCAGGCGCGGGTGCAGCTTCAACACCCCGCGCACGATCGTCAGGTGGGTGTTGGGCGGAATGACGTAAACGCGATTGGCCTTCACCCGCAGATTGTTGGTCACCTCGTGCACCGGCATCGCCGTGGCTCGCGCCAGCAATTGGGCGAGCGCGCTTTCATGCTGCGGATCGAGATGCTGCACCAGCACGAACCCGAAGCCGGTGTCCAGCGGCAGGTGCTTCAGCAACTGCGTGAACGCTTCCAAGCCGCCCGCCGAGGCGCCGACGCCGACAATGGGACAGGCCGAGCCACCGCGAGCGGTGGAGGTTTTCGCGCGGCGCGCCGACGAAGCCCCGCGAGGGCTTCTCTTTGACTGCAAATTTCCGTCTGCCATGTTGATTCTGGCCGCCAATTCCCGTTCTCCAACACGCTACACGACACGGGCAATGGATCGTCAAAAGGCGAAACGTCCGTCTAATCGAAAGTTAACACACCCCACGCCCCTGTGGCGATAAGGTAAAACCCTACCTCGGACATCGAGGAGTCAGCCGTTTCTGACCCCACGTGCAACCACGGGGCAGATTGAGGCGTGATCCCGCCAAATTCCGGGTGGAATTTGGCAGGACGCCCACCGACATTACCTCGGTAGAAAATGGAGCCGAGCATCGGATTTGAACCGATGACCCATGCTTTACGAAAGCATTGCTCTACCAACTGAGCTAGCTCGGCACGTTCTCGTCGAAACGAGAGGTGGGTTTTACGGGTTGGGCAAGCGGGCTGACAAGCAATTTCGCCGCTCACCTCGTTAGCCGCAAAGAGGCGCAGAAGGCCCAAAAAACGAACCGGATTGTAGGGCAGGCTTTAAGCCTGCCACTCCGAGGTCGAGCGCGTCATCCCCCGCGCGCCGTCAGACCGGGCGAATACTCCGCAGCGGCAGATTAGGATAGTTCACCCCAGCTCCGTCCAAATTTTTGCGCCTCTTGCGCCTCCGTGCGGCCAATCAAAGTCTGGAGGGCCGCCGCTCGACGGCGCGCCTTCGAGCGAACGGTATCATTAGCCGCAAAAAGGCGCAGAAGGCGCAAAAAAGGAAAGGCGTCGAAATTTGAACCAAACGCCAGGAAGCAAAGCGCGCCCAGTTTTGCGAAGTCACTGTGTCAGACTTGGCAAACCTTTGCCCACTTCGCGTCTTCGCGCTAAATTCCGTTTCAGAAAAAGGGCCGCCGGCAAAACATAACAAATCCGACGGCCCTCGTTATCCTACTCTTTCTACGATCACCCCGGGACCGCGAGCGGCACGCTGCGCTTCACCTCGAAGCCATCGGTGTCGCTCACCGTCACATCCGCGAACAGCGCCGCGCCGGCCGGCACTTCCTGCGTCGCGGTGTAACGATACTCGCCGGCGGCGAGGACCGCGTCACCCTCCTCGACCACGGTATCGTCCGCTTGCCGGAGCGTCACGTGCACCGTCGCGAGGTTCAGGTCCGTGCGCGCCAAGACCGCGAGCACGTCGCCGATATGGCCGTGGTAGTCATCGGTGTTCACGTCACGAATGATCGGGTTCTTGAGGAAGTCCGACATGATCGTGGCGAACACCGACTGACCGTTCTTCTCCGCGGTGGCCTCGTAGGGCGCCCGGC
>JBBRLB010000006.1:0-76110 GCA_038231575.1 Opitutales bacterium
ACTACGAGTCGGCGAAGCAGCTCTCCGCCGCGACCATCACCCCGCCCGTCGCACTCGCCCTCGGACCCGAGCGCGGCTGGTCCGGCGCCGACCGGGTAACGCTGCGCACGCACGGCTTTGACTTTACCCACCTCGGTTCCCGCGTCCTGCGCACCGAGACCGCGTGCATCGCCGCGCTGACGCTCATCCGCGCGCGACTGGGTTTGCTCTAGCCGCCCCCATTCATCCACCGGTCGCGACGATCGAAGGGTGGGCCGTGCGCTCCGCGCGCGGCCCACCACAAATCCACGCACTGCTTCCGGCCTACGCCGGATCCCACATCGTCAGCCCGCGCAGGTCTTTTTTTGCGGCGGAAGCGGAGCACAGCAGGCTCGCCCCATAACCGACGATCACGCACGAGCTGATCGCGACGAACACTTGGAGAAACGCGTTCGTCGACGTGTGCGCCTGCACCCACCAGGTCACGCCGATGCTCGCGAGCGCCCCGACGATGACCCCCGGGGCGTTCGCGCGGCGCGTCAGCAAGCCGAGCGCAAACACGCCTGGAAATCCGCCGCCGATCAGCGCGGTGAGATTGAGATAAGCGTCCCAGAGCGATTTCACGTCGCGCGCCGCCAGCCAGCACGCCATGCCCGTCGCGATCAAGCCGCAGGTGAGCGTGGCGCGGCGGGCGAGCCGCACCTGCTCGGCTGGGGTCGCGTTCGGCTTTAGTTCGCCTTGGAAATCGCTGACGATGATCGCCGCGGTCGCGTTGAGCGCACTGCTCAACGCGCCCATCGCCGCCGCAAACAGTCCCGCGATGATCAGCCCGACGATTCCGTGCGGCAGTTCGTTCGCAATGAAGTAGGGAAAGATCGCATCCTGCGGCACGCCCTCGGCGAGCCGGTCAGGATGGGCGCGGTAGAACGCCCACAAGGACGTCCCCACGGAAAAGAAAATGCACGAGCCGAGGCAGCCGATCAGGTTGCCCATGACGACGGTGCGGCGCGCAGCCTTCGCGTCGGTCGAAGCGAGCATGCGCTGCATCTGCGGCTGATCGCCGAGCTGCGTGAAGATGTGGCCGAAGAACATGCCGATGAAGACCCACCCGGTCGGTTCGGTCACGTTCGGCGCCCACGAGACCATGTGAAATTTTCCGGCCACCTCACCGGCTTGCACGATGCCCGCCGCCCCTCCTTCCACGCCGCTCGTGAGATAATATGCCGCGATCGCCACGCCGCCCATCGTCACGCCGACCTGCATCACATCCGTCCAAATCACCGCCTCAAATCCGCCCTCCATCGCGTAGATCGTCGTCACGATGCCCATGAGCCCGATACTCACGAAGACGTTGAGCCCCGTCACGGTGGAGAGCGCCAGCGCCGGCAGCAGCATCACGACGCTCATCCGGCCGCCGACCTTGAGCAAGATCCCGAGCCCGCCGCCGAGCAGCCGCACGCGGCGATCGAAGCGGCGTTCGAGGTAACCAAAAATCGTGGTGAGATTCAGTTTCCGCAGCATGTTGACGAACACGAGCCCGACCAACACGCCCGCGAATGCCTGCGCCGGCGCCGAGCCGAACGAACGCCAGTCCGAGCCATACGTTCGCGCCGGGAGCGCCATGAAGCTGATGCTGCTCGTCGATGTCGCAAAAAAACTGATCGACATCGCCCACCACGCGACGCGGTTGCCACCGAGAAAAAACTCCCCCGTCGACGTCTGCTGGCGCCGCGCGCACCACCAGCCGATACCGAGGTTTACCGCGAAATAAACTGTGATCAGCAGATAGTCCTGCCACGCAAGGGTGCGCGGCACGAAGGCCGCGAGCAGTGGGGTCATGGGGTAAGAGTCAGAGGACAAAAATTCCTGCCCCACTTCGCGCCCGACGTCACGGTCATTCACGCTGGGCCCGCCCGGATGCGCCGCGCGCGAGGACAACCGACAGGCTACCCGCACCCGATTCCGCTTTCTTCGCAAGCATTGCAGCGCTACACCTCGCGGCTCCCGCTTCCCCTTATGAACGATCCTGTGCCCACCCCGGCTGGCGTTTCGCCGCCTTCGGCCGCGTCCCGATCGCGTTTCCTTCACACCACCGGCATCGTCGCGCTCGCGCTTTGCTTGAGTTTCCTTGGTTTGCTCAACGTGGCCACGAGCGTGCCGCTGATTCGCGAGAGCCTCGGGCCACTGGTCTGGGAGCATCGCGCCACGTCCACGACAGCGCTCGTCGTCACCCTGCTGATCGCGCTGCTCGTGCCGATCGTGACGCTGGGTTTTTGCAATCGCCGCGGCTGGTTGCGCTGGCCCCTGCTCACCGTGCTGTGGTCGTTGGTCGGCTTCACCTTCGCCTACCTCATGTGGGACGATGCGGCCGTCCGCCGTCCGCTCACGGTCGACGAACTTTCCCCGGCGCTTCCGGGCGACGATCCGTCCTATCATATTCTCCTGCGCTACGCCAAAAACCGCCCGGCCGCGAAGGCCTTCCAATCGCCCGACGCCCAACTGGCGGTCGCGCGCGGCACCGGCGACATCGTCAGCCAGCCGGAGAAATGGGCGTCGTTTCTCCGTGAACACCGTGCTGAGGTCGAATCCGGCTGGGCCACGCTCGCGCCGGTGCGCGCGTGGTGGGACGAACTCGCCGCCAGCCCGCGCATCGGCGATCTTACGCCACCGAGCTTGGACGCCCCGATCCCCGCGTTCCAGCCGATCCGCACCTACTCGCATTACGCCGTCGCGGTCGCGAGCTTGCAGGCGCTCGACGGTCACGGCGACGCGGCGATGGCCACGCTCATGCGGCTCTACACCGTCGGACGAAAACTCGAACCCAACTCCCGCACGCTCGTTCGCGGGATGATTGCCAAGGTCATCCAGAAAATGGCGCTCCAAACCGCCGGCTTCGTGCTCGATCACGCGACCGTGTCGCCCGCCAGTCGCGCGGCGTTCGCCGCGGAAATTGCGTCAGCCACCTCCGGGCCGCCCGGCGCCCGGCGGTTAATCCTGATCGAGTATGCGCTTTTCCAACCCATGCTTTCGATGTTCGTCGGAGGCGACGCGGCGGAGAATCTGGGCGGGCCGGGGGGGAAAATTTTCCAGCGCGTGGTTCACGTGCTCGGCGGAATTGTGGTCAATCCGCGCGCGACGCAAAATCTCGTCGGCGATCGCTACTATCAACTGGCCGCGCTCGCCGAGGACCGCCGGCTCGGCGAACTGGAGGCCAGCAAGGGCCCCATCAATCGCGACTTCATCGGCGGCTACCACGTGAAAAATATCGGCGGCCGTCTGATCGCCGACATGGGCATGCCGGCGTTTTCGAAAGTCGTGAAGTCTTACTGGGACATCGACGACCTGCGCACCACGCTCCTCACGCGTTTGAAGGGATAGCCAGCACCCGCCGGAAAAACGCCACCGTTGGCTGCCGCGCGCCTTTGCCGAGTCGCTTCAGCAATTCCCAGCCCGGCGGCGCGAGATCGATCTCGCCGGGCATTTCGAAAACCACGATCGCGTCCGGCTTCAACACGAGCAACTCGGTCAGCCGCGTGAACAGCCCGGGCGCGACTTCGGAAATAAGGTCGTAAGGCGGATCGATGAAGACGAGATCGGGGACCTCACCGCCGGCCAGCGGAACGGTGCGGGCGTCGGCCTGCCGCACGAGGAGCGCGCTCGAATCGCGGCCGACGCTCTTGCAGACCGCGGCGATGTTCTGGCGCACACAGGCGGCGGCTTTGGGACTTTGCTCCACGAATACTCCGCCCGCCGCACCTCGACTCACCGCTTCGAGTCCATAGGCCCCGCTGCCCGCAAACAGGTCGAGGAAGCGCGCCCCATTCACGATCGCGCCGAGGCTCGAAAACACCGACTGGCGCATCCCGTCCGTCGCCGGCCGCGTGAGATCGCCTTTGGGTGTCACAAGCGTGATGCCACGCGCCCCTCCGCCGCTTATGCGCATGCCGCAGCCTCCGACAGGGGAGTTTGCACTCGCGAGAAATTTTCATTCATAGGCACAACGCGCGATGACACTCCCGTCCTCTGATCACTTCAACGGGAAAACTTTTCTCCACCCCCGCACGCTCGGCGCGGGCGGAGTTCGCGCGGTGTTGAAATGGAAACTTTCCAGCCGGCCTGCGACCTGGCCAAGTGCGGTGGCACTCGCGCCTCAGCCACCGCCACCGGCCCCGCACGGCGACGACATTGTTGCCACGTGGATTGGCCATGCGACGTGGCTGCTGCAGACCACGCGCGGTAATTTCCTGATCGACCCGGTTTTCTCCGAACGCGCGAGCCCGGTGCAATGGGCCGGTCCGAAACGCGTCCAACCGCCCGGTCTCGCGCTCGACGCCCTGCCGCCCATTGCGGCGGTCCTGCTCAGCCACGACCACTACGATCATTGCGATACCGCGTCGCTGCGCTCCCTGGCCGTCGCGCATGATCCAGTTTTCATCGCGCCCCTGCGCCATCGCGATCTGCTCGCGGCGGCGGGCGCGCGGAAAATCGCGGAGCTCGATTGGTGGGACGTGCAGGCCGTCGCCGCCGATCTCACGGTCACGTTCACGCCGTCGCAGCATTGGAGCAACCGTTTCGGCACGCGGCGCAACCATCGGCTCTGGGGTGGGTTTTTTCTCACCCTCGGCTCCGCGCCTAAAACCAAGCGGGTGTGGTTCGCCGGTGACTCCGGTTATGACGCGGAAACATTCCGCGCCATCGCCCAACGCAGCGGCCGGCCCGATCTTGCGCTCATCCCGATCGGGGCTTACGAGCCGCGTTGGTTCATGGCGCCGATGCACCTGAATCCCGCGGAGGCCGTCGCCACGCACCGCGACGTCGGCGCCAAGCGCAGCCTGGCAATGCATTGGGGCACGTTTCAATTGACCGACGAGCCACGCGAGGCGCCCGTGCAGGCTCTCGCGGTGGCGCTGCAGGATGCTCGGGTGCCGGCCGACGAGTTTCGGGTCATTGCACCCGGAGCGAGCGTGGTCGCCTGATCGCCTCCGGCGGCACGGTGCGGACGTCGCTGTCGGGAGGAACCGCAGCCCCCAAATGCGGTTCAACATGAACTACATAAAATTTGCACCTTCCCGCCAACCCGCCAACTTCTGACTCTGAATTAGTGCGTCTCCGGGCTTAACCGACCTTGCCCGGCGGCCACGGGGCGTTTCGCACGCACCGTTCTCCTTGCTGCAACATGAATCTCCTGCGCTTCACTGCCCTCCTCGGCCTCGCCGCCGTGGTCGCGGACGCGCCCGCCCAAGTGCCGGAACGCGAGCACAACGGCTGGCCAGTGCTCGTCACTCACGCCGACACGGCCGGAAGGACCGAGTCGTGGAATTCAGTCGGGCCGCTGTTGTTTTCCAAACCGGGGCCTGACGGTGGACGGCAATCCGGCTTGCGTCCCCTGTGGGTGCAAATGCGCAACGACCGCGGCGATTTTCGTTCGACCCTGTTTCTCTATCCGGTCTTCCGGTATTCCACCGACCTCGAGACCTACCAGTGGAGCGTGCTCAATCTCATCAACCGCACCGGCCGCCGGGCCGGAGCTCCCGCCCGGCAGAGCGATCTCGAGATTTATCGTGGCTTCGACATTTGGCCGTTTTGGTTTTCGCGTGACACCGGCGACGCGGCGTCGAGCTATCGCGCGCTCTTCCCGGTGGTCGGCACGATAAAGCACCGGCTCGGTTTTGACCGGCTGACGTGGGTGCTGTGGCCGCTTTACTTCCAGTATGTGAAACGCGACGCGGTCACCACCTCCACCCCATGGCCGTTCATTCGCACCGTTCACGGCGCCGCGCACGGTTTTGCTTTGTGGCCGCTCTTCGGCTGGCAGGAGCGTCCGGGCGTGTCGCGGCAGGAATTTTATCTCTGGCCGTTCGGCTACAACAACACCACGCAGCCCGCGGCCGAAGCCCCCGCCGGCACGCCGCCCACGCGCGAGTATGCCGCGCTGCCGTTTTATGCGCACGCCTCCGGACCCGGCTATCGCGGCGAGACGTATCTCTGGCCTTTCTTCGGCTACACCGATCGCACCGCGCCCAAGGTTTATCACGAGTCGCGTTACCTCTGGCCCCTGCTCGTGCAGGGTCGCGGCGATGATCACTACGTCAACCGTTGGGGTCCGTTCTACACGCACTCGATCATTCACGGCTACGACAAGACGTGGATCGTGTGGCCGGTGTTCAAGGAGCTGAAGTGGACCTCCGAAGGCGTCGCGGAAACGAAGCAACAGGTTCTCTATTTTCTCTACTGGTCACGCGTGCAGCGCAGCCCGACCAACCCGAAACTCCCCGCCGCCTCGATCACGCATGTGTGGCCGTTCGTCAGCATCTGGGACAACGGCGCCGGCCGGCGGCAATGGCAGGCCCCGAGCCCGCTGGAGGTATTTTTCCCCGGCAACGAAAAAGTCCGCGCCGCGTGGAGCCCCATCTTCTCCCTCGTGCGCCGCGATCAGCAGGCGCCCGGCGAGGTGCGCACGTCGATCCTGTGGGACGCCATCACGTGGGAGCGGCATGAGGCGGAGCAACACCGCGAGTTTCACCTCGGGCCGCTGTTCAGCGTCGAGTCGCACCGCGACGAAAACCGCATCGCGATCGGCAACGGCCTCGTGGGATTCCGCCGCACCCCCGCCCGCGGCTGGCGACTCTTCTGGTTAGATTTTCGCTCGAAACCCGTTAACGTGTCCGTTCCGCCAGCTCCCTGACATGAAACAACTCAACAACATCCTCGAAGGCTTCGGCAGCACGTGGCTGTTGCTCGTGCGCTCGATTTCGTATGCGGGCACCCTGCCCCGACAGTTCGGCCGCTTCGTCGAGCAGTGCTATCTCATCGGCTACACCACCCTGCCGATCGTCGCCATCCTGAGTTTCTTCATCGGCAGCGTGCTCGCACTGCAGGCGGGACGCTCCATGCAGGATTTCGGCACGCAGCAATTCATCGGCTCGCTCGTCGGCCTCTCGATGGCCCGTGAACTCGGCCCCGTCATGGTCGCGATCCTGCTCGCCGGTCGCGTGGGCTCGGCCATCGCGGCCGAACTCGCCTCGATGAAGGTTTATCAGGAAGTCGACGCGCTCGTGACCATGAACATTCCGCCGGCCCGCATGCTCGTCGTGCCGCGCCTCGCGGCGGTGCTCGTGATGATGCCCGTGCTCACGATCATCGGCGACCTCGTCGGCTGGTTCGGCGGCGCGATCGTCGCGAAATATACCAAGATTATCAGCATCGAGCCGGAATCCTATTTCTCCGTGCTGCGCCACTACACGCATTTTGACGACGTGATGAACGGGCTGATGAAGGCCGAACTCTTCGGCTTCGTCGTCGTGCTCGTCTGTTGCAACATCGGCCTCAACACCCGCGGCGGCCCGCGCGAAATCGGCGCCTCCGTCACGCGCGCCGTCGTCGTCTCGCTCATTCTCATCCTCGTGCTCGATTACTTCGTCACGCAGGTCCTCATCTGAACATGCCCTCCTCCCCCTGCCCTCCCGGCGCCACGCGCAATCCCTTCACCCAAGTGGAGACACCCGCGGTGGGCGTGACGATCGAGCACCTGACGAAGGATTTCGGCAGCCTCAAGGTGCTCAAGGATGTCTCGTTCAACGTCGAGCCCGGCGAAATTTTTGTGCTCATGGGGCCCAGCGGCTCCGGCAAGAGCGTCCTCCTGAAACACATCGTGGGTCTCGAACTGCCGACCTCCGGCCGGGTGTTGGTCGATGGCAAGGACGCCACGTCCGAAGCCACCCGCGAGCAGGTGCGCATGGCGTTGGTGTTTCAATCGGGCGCGCTCTTCAACTCGCTCAGCGTCTACGACAACCTCGCGCTCTACCCGCGCGAACACCGCGTCGCCGACGAGGCCGCCATCCGCGAGAAGGTCCTGCACGCGTTGAAAATCCTCTCGCTGGACGGCGTGGAAGACAAATCCCCCTCCGATCTTTCCGGCGGCATGAAGAAGCGCGTCGCCATCGCCCGCGCACTCGTGATGGAGCCGCAGCTCATGCTCTATGATGAACCGACGAGCGAACTCGATCCGGTCACGTCCGCCACCATCAGCGAAATCATCGCGACGCTGAGAGACGAATATCACGTCACGACCATCGTCGTGTCGCACGATCGCGAGCTCGCGCTCAACATCGCCGATCGCGTCGGTATCCTCATGGGCGGCGAGTTGCTCAGCCTCGGGCCGCCCGCCGATCTGAAAAAACCGGCAGACCCGCGCATCGCCGAATTCCTCTACCCGAAAATCGATTTACAGCATCCCCGTTTTAAAAACCTGGAGACCAAACCATGAACAACTCGCAACAAAACGCCCGCGTCGGGCTCTTCTTCCTCCTCGGGCTCGCGCTCATCTGGGTCACGTTCCAGACCCTCAATGGCGGCAAGATCTTCAAGGATCCCGGCTACACGCTCATCGCCGGCTTCGAGAGCGTGAAGGAGCTCAAGCAGGGCGACGAAGTCCGCATGGCCGGCGTGAAAATCGGCTCCATCGAACTCACCCGCCTCGCCGGCCGCCGCGCCGAAGCCCTCCTCCGCATCGATCCCAAGATCGAGATCAAGAGCGACGCCACCGCTTCCATCGTCATGGCCGGCCTGATCGGCACCAACTACATCGGCATCGATCTCGGCACCGCCGGCGCGCCCGCGCTGCGCGATGGCGCCGAAATCAAGACCGCCGTCACGCCTGATCTGAACACCATCATGAGCGAGGTCGGCGCGCTCGGCAAAAAGCTCGAGAACGCTTTGGGCAGCATCAGCACGACGATCAACGGCGATGAAAAAAATCCCGGCCTCTTTCAAAAACTCGGCAAGCTCGTCGACGACAACGGCGAGAATGTGCACACCACCGTCGCCAACATCCGCGACGTCACCGACAAGCTGAACAAGGGCGAGGGCACGCTCGGCCGTCTCATCAACGATCCGAAGATGCACGACGAACTCCTCGCGAGCGTCAGCGAGATCAAGGCGGCCGCAACCGATGCGAAAAACTTCATGGCCAACGCGCAGGCCATCGTCGACCAGGTGAAATCGGGCAAAGGCACGCTCGGCGCCCTGGTGTTTGACGACAAGATCGGCAACGACCTCCGCACCACCACGAAGAATCTGAAGGACATGTCGGACAAAATCGCCCGCGGCGAAGGCACGCTCGGCAAGTTGATTAACGACGACAGCCTCGCCCGCGATGCCCAAGCCGTGATGAAGAAAGCCAACGCCGCCCTCGACGGATTGGACGACTCCGGCCCGATCACGGCCGTGGGTCTCGTCGCGAAGTCGCTGTTCTAACGCGTAACGTTCACCGGCCCGGGGCGTCTAGCGTGAGTCGCCGCCACCCCACGGGCCGGCGATTCGCGCCATGCTTTCCACCCCGTTTCACCACCGACGTATCGTCGCGCTCTTCGGACTGCTCGCCTTGGCCGTGCTCGGCGGTTGCAGTCGCCGCAGTGTAGAGGAGCTGACCGGCCCGCCGGACTTCGTGAAGGACGGCAAAACCGATCCGCATGCCCTCGCGCTGCGCATCCGGGTTTTCCAAGTAAACCACATCTGGGCCGGGACCGGCAATGAAGCGGACGGCGCCGACTATCGCGCCAAGATCACCGTGTGGAGCTACTCGCAGGGCGAGCCAGCGCTCGCCGAACTTTATTTCCACGATGCCGAGCGCTTCGAACCCGCCGGCCGCCATAAAAGCCCGGAGCCGGCAGGCGGCCCGCATCAAATTCATTTCCCGATTTCGACGATCGGCCCCATCACCGCCCTCATGCGCTCCGCCAACGAGCCGGTCTATCTGTTCTACTTCCGCGGTAAATGGTGCATCGGCACCTCCCTCGCCGAAGCGATCGGGTCGGAATAGCGGACGCGCCCCGTCTGGTGCAGCTTCACCGCTTCTTCGCGTAGTGGCCGTCGAACACCGTCGTCCACGTCTTCCCGGCGTCGAACGATTGCTCCCAATGTTGTCGCACGCTGCCATCAGCGTTCGGCGTCCACGTGATCCGGTTGGTCACATGGCGACCATCGCGCAATACGCGCTCGGCGCTCGCGAGCACCATCTTGCCTTCGACGAGACCGCCGGCGAGTTCGAGCACATTGCCTCCGCTGCCGATCCAGAATTGCTGCCACTGGTTTTTCGCGGGATTAAACGCGTTTAAACTTTTCCCACTGCCGCCCGGCTGGCCGTTCGGTTGGGCCGCGCCCTCCCAATTTTCGTAGAGGCCCCGCCCGCCGGCCACCGGCTCGATGCGATTGGTGCCCGCCGGTTTGCCATCGGGCGTGGTGACAATCCACTCGCCGATCCAAAAATCGAAATCGTGGTTCACCGGCGCAGGCGACGGTGGAGTTTGCGCGAATGCGCCCGTGCCCGCCAACATCGCAAAGGCGAGAAGCAGTTTGGTTTTCATGCGCGAAAATCAATGACACCACCCTGGCCGTCGCGAGCCGTTTGCGACGAACACCGAAATAGGCGCGATCAGCCGGGTGATTTTTCAGAGGGATTTGCCCCACTTTCGCGGGTCCGCGCATTGACCGCACCTAGCCCGCTCCCTACACCCGCAACGTGAATTTTCGCGAAGCCCTTCACGCGGAATTGGCGGCGCGCCGTCGGCGCAACGCCCGCTATTCGCTGCGCGCCTTCGCGCGTTTTCTCGGCACCGACCATGCGACATTGTCGCAGATTTTGCGCAACCGCCGGAGCCTTTCGCCGCGCATGGTGTCGCGGCTCGGCCGGCAGCTTGGGCTCAGTGCCGCCTTCGTCGCCGCGGCGCGCCAGCAACAAATCGCCGAGGCTGTGCTGCGCCTCGCCTGCTCAAAATCGTTTCGACCCAACTCGCGCTGGATCGCCACGCGCACCGGCCTGCCACTCGACGCCGTCAACAGCGCGCTCGATCACCTCATCCGCCACGGCGATCTCGTGATGGAGTCGGCCGAGCGCTGGACCACCACCCGCCCCGCTTATGCCTAATCCCGTTGTTCGCTGGCAGATCCTCTCGCCCACTCCCGACAAGGTCGCGGGCTTCTATCAAAAACTCTTCGACTGGAGACTCTCGAAGGCCAATGCCCTCGGCTACCGCGAACTCATCAGCGGCGAGCAATCCGGCGCTGACGGCGGCGTGTGGCCCGCGCCGCCAGGCGTGAACGGCTTCGTGCAACTCTTCGTCGAGGTGCCCGATGTCGATGCCTCGATCGCGAAGGCACTTTCGCTTGGCGCAAAAGTGCTCGTGCCGAAATCCGTGCTGCCGGACGGCGACACAATGGCCGTGCTGCACGATCCCACCGGAATTTCGTTCGGCGTGTGTTCGCTTGCGAAGCGCTGACTGAGCCGAGCGCCCGGCCCACCCTCTGTCATTCTGAGCAGAGCGAAGAATCCCATTGGATCTCCGAGCGGCTTTGAGGGGGAGCGAATATCCTGCTGGATTTTTCGCTCCCCTCAGAATGACCAGGCCCAATCAGCCGCCGACCTTCGGTCCGCCTTGCGCGAGATTGCGCGCGCGCAGGCGCAGGCCGTTGAGGCGGATAAAGCCGGTCGCGTCAGTCTGGTTATACCAGCTCTTCACGCCTTCCATCGACGCGATGTTCATGTCGTAGAGCGAGTATTTCGACTTTCGGCCGCAGGTGATGATGTTGCCCTTGTAGAGCTTCAGCCGGACGGTGCCCGTGACGTAGCGCTGGCTCTCGTCGACGAGCGCCTGGAGCGCCTCGCGTTCGGGGGCGAACCAGAACCCGTAGTAAACCAGCTCGGCGTATTTCGGCACGAGCGAGTCGCGCAGATGCATGACGTCGCGATCCATCGTGAGCGACTCCACCTGCCGGTGGCCCTGCATCAGGATCGTGCCGCCAGGTGTCTCGTAGACCCCGCGCGATTTCATCCCGACGAAACGATTCTCGACGAGATCGACGCGGCCGATGCCGTGCTTGCCGCCGAGTTTGTTCAGGGTCTTCAACACGCCCGCGGGGGAGAGTTTCTGGCCGTTCACCGCGACGCAGTTGCCCTTCACGAAATCGAGTTCGACGTATTCCGCCTTGTTCGGCGCGTCCTCGGGCGAGACGGAGAGTTTGAACATCCCCTTGTTCTCCTTCGTCGTCGGATCGAACCACGGATCCTCAAGGATGCCCGCCTCGTAGGAAATATGCAGAAGGTTTCGATCCATCGAATAGGGCTTCTTGAGCGAAGCCTCGACCGGGATCTTGTTCGCGCGGCAATACTCGATCATCTCGGCGCGGCCGGGAAACTCGTCGCGGAATTTCTCAATCTTCCACGGGGCGAGAATCGTGAGACGCGGGTTGAGCGCCATGTAGGTCAGCTCAAAGCGGCACTGGTCGTTGCCTTTGCCGGTGGCGCCGTGCGCGACCGTGTCGGCCCCTTCTTTCTTCGCGATATCGACCTGCGCCTTGGCAATGAGCGGACGCGCGATCGAGGTGCCGAGATAATACTGGCTCTCGTAAATCGCGTTGGCGCGAATCATCGGGTAGATGAAGTCGCGGGCGAACTCCTCGACGAGATCGAGCGTGTAGTGCTTTGACGCGCCGGTCGCTCGCGCCTTCTGCGGCAAGCCCTTCAGCTCCTCTTCCTGGCCGATATCAGCGGCGAACGTAACGATCTCCGCGTCGTAGGTTTCGCGGAGCCATTTGACGATGACGGACGTGTCGAGTCCGCCCGAGTAAGCGAGGACGATTTTCATGGCGAACGGCGAGTGGAGGCCATCGTCCGGTATCGCGCAAAGTAAAAACGCCGTCCTCCGCGCAGCGCCCGCGCCGGACGCCACCGCACTGTGTCGGCCCGACGCGCGGTGAAATGCCTGAATTAACGGGGCGTTTACCCGTAGGGATTTGAAGCTATGTCAGCGGCGTGATTCCCTCAGGGCGTCAGAATTCGATTATTATTTATCATTCATTCCATGCCTGCGTCCCCCATGAAAACCTCGTCTCCCCGACCGCCACCGTGCCGCCGCGCGGCGTTCACCCTCGTTGAAATCATGATCGTCGTGGTCATCATCGGCCTGCTCGCCGCGATGGCCATTCCCGCCTTCCAGCGGGTTCAGGAAAGCTCCCGGAACAGCCGCTTCGTCTCCGACCTGCGCACCTTCGCACAGGGGTTTGAAACCTACGCCACCAAAAATGGCGGCTGGCCGCCCAACGCCGGCAGCGGCGTCGTGCCGATCGGCATGGCCGGCGAAATCAAGGACTCGGCTTGGACGAGGGCGAAAAATTCCGTCGGCGGCCGCTGGAATTGGGACTTCAATAACAGCGGGTTCACCGCCTCCATCTCGTGCGTGAATGTGACGGCCTCCGATGCCCAAATGACCGCCATCGATGCCAAAATCGACGACGGCGATCTGTCGACGGGCAACTTTCAGAAGGTCGGCACGCGCTTCACGTATATCCTCGAACGCTAAATGGGACCGTTGATGTCGGCCCGCCCGGTGGGCGGGCTGCCCGGCCATCGGCCGGGCCTCCACCGTCAGCGCCGCGCCGCCTGCGCCAGGGTCGCGAGGATCGCCTTCTGCATGTGGAGGCGGTTCTCCGCCTGATCAAAAATGATCGAGCGCGGGCTGTCCAAGACCTCTTGCGTGACTTCCTGGCCAGCGTGCGCCGGGAGGCAGTGCATGAAAAACGCGTCGGGCTTCGCGGCCGCCATGAGTTTAGTCGTCACCGCAAATGGCGACATCACGCGGATGCGTTCCGCCGTCTCCTCCTCCTTGCCCATGCTGACCCAAACATCCGTGTAAACCACGTCCGCATCGCGCACCGCCTTGTCGGGATCCTCGGTGAACTCGTAGCCACCGGCCAAACCTTCGCGCGTGAGCAAGGCATCGAACTCCGGCGCCGCGTCGAAGCCCGGCGGACCCGCAAGCGAGATTTTCATCCCGAGCAGATTCGCGCCGAGGATCCAGGAGTTGGCCACGTTGCAGCCCCGATCGCCCACGAACGCGATCTTCCGGCCTTTCAGCGAGCCGACGAGATCCTCGCCATTTTTTCCCGACCACCGCTCCGCGAGCGTGAACAAGTCCGCGAAAATCTGGCAGGGATGCAGCAGATCCGTGAGCGCATTGATGACCGGAATTGTGCCGATGTCCGCCAATTGCTGCACCTCGGCGTGGTCAAACGTGCGGATGACGAGCCCGTGCACGAAACGCGACAATACCCGCGCCGTGTCGGCGATCGTTTCGCCGCGGCCGAGTTGGATGTCGTTTTTGTTCAGGAAGAGCGGATTGCCGCCGAGTTCATGAATCCCGACCTCGAAGGACACGCGGGTGCGCGTCGACGACTTCGAAAAAATCATCGCCCACGTCTTGCCCGCGAGGGGCTTGGCGTGGCTCCCGCGCTTCGCCTTGAACTCGCGCGCGAGTTCAAACAACGCCGGCAATTCGGACGCTGTGAAGTCGGTCTCCTTGAGGAAATGCTTCATGGAAACGGTAAGCTATGAGCGACCGCTGCCCGGCCGCCGAGTGAAAAATCGCCCCAGTTTTCAGCTTTTGGCTGACAGCACTGTGCGCAGGATTTCGACGGACCGCGCCAGTTCCTGTGGCGTGGCGACGAGCGGTGGTAGCAGGCGGATGACGTTGTTGCCCGAACTGACGGCCAGCAGGCCACGTTCGCGCAACGCAACGATCCACGGACCCGGATCGCTCGTCATCTGCACGCCGACGAGAAACCCGCGACCGCGCACCGCCGTGAGGTGCGTGGGGAAATCCACCGCCAACCGGCCCAGCGCTTCGTGCCAGGCGACGCTGACCTGCGACACGTGCGCCAGCAATTGCTCGCGCTCGATCACGTCGAGGGTCGCGAGCGCGGCGGCGCAGGCGAGCGGCGTGCCGCCGAACGTCGTGCCGTGGTTGCCGGGCTGAAAAAGCTCCGCCGCTTTGTCCCCAGCCCACACCGCGCCGATCGGCATGCCGCCGCCGAGGCCCTTGGCCATCGCAATGACGTCCGGGCGAATGCCCCCGAATTCGAACGCGTAGAATTTTCCCGTGCGCCCGATGCCACACTGCACTTCGTCGAGCATGAGCAGCAGATTCTTTTCGTCGCACAGCTTCCGCAACCCGCGCAGGAATTCCGGCGTGCACGGATTGATCCCGCTCTCGCCCTGAATCGACTCGACGAGAATCGCCGCCGTCTGGTCGTCGACGAGCGCCGCGAACGATTCCAGGTTGTTGAGCTCGCCGAATGAGAAGCCCGGCACGAGCGGCCGGAAACCTTTTTGGATTTTTTCCTGCGGCGTCGCGCTCATGCCGCCGAACATCCGCCCGTGAAATGCGTTCTTCGCCGCGACGATCTTGAAGCATTTCGCCTCGTCGCCGCCGGCTTTCTTCACCCCATGCAACCGCGCGAGCTTAATCATCGCCTCGTCAGCCTCGGCACCACTGTTGCAGAAGAACACCCGGCCAGGGCCGGCGTAGCCGACAATGCGCTTGGCCAGTTCGCCTTGGTTCGGATTGCGAAAGAGATTACTGACGTGAATCAGTTCGCCAGCCTGCCGCTGCACCGCGGCGACCCAGTGCGGATGGCAGTGCCCGAGCGCGCTGACCGCGATGCCCGAGGTGAAATCGAGATAAGCGTTGCCCGCGTCGTCCCAGACCTGCGCACCGCGTCCGCGCACGAGCGTCAAGGCGGGGCGGCCGTAATTTTTCATCACGTGCGCGTCGTAAAGCTCGGCGGTGCTGGTGCGGACAAGCGAGGGCGGATTCATGGCAAGGCGGTTAATTCATCCGAATCACCGCAAAATTGAAATCACAACCGGCGATCACTGCGGAGGTTTTTTGCGGCGTTACTGTCCAGGGCCGACAAAGTCAGCGCGGCGGATTATTTGCCGCCGTCCATTGGTCTTGCCTGAAGGAGTTATCCCCGGACCGACGACGATGCGGCGGGTTCAGCCCTGCACGATTTCAGTGCCGATGCCCTTGTCGGTGAAAATTTCGAGCAGCAGCGAATGCGGCAGCCGGCCGTCAATGAAGTGCACGCGCTGCACGCCTTCCTGTAAGGCGCGCACGGCACTCGCGACCTTCGGCCGCATGCCCTTGTCGATCACGCCCTTCTTTTTGAGATCGTCGACTTGGGAAGTCTTGAGCGTCGAAATTAGCGACTCCGGGTTCTTCGGATCGGAGAGCAAACCCGGCACATCGCTCATGTAAACCAACCGGCGCGCGCGCAACGCACTCGCCACGCGGCCGGCGGCGACGTCGGCGTTGACGTTGTAGGGTTTGTTGTCGAGTCCCTCGGCCACCGGTGAAATTACCGGGATGAAGCCATCGGCGATCTCTTTCTTGATCAGCTTCACCTTCACCTCGGTCACATCGCCAACGTAGCCGAGATCAACCTTGTTGCCGTCGTCATCGACCGTGAGTTTCTCGCAGACGAGCACGGTGTCGCCCGGCATGCCCTGCGGTTTGCCCTTCGCGGTGATAATCGCGGCGCACACATCCTGGTTCACGATTTCGTCGAGCGTCTTTTTCACGACGGCGATCGTCGCCTCGTCGGTGACGCGCAGCCCGTTCACAAAATTCGCCTTCAGGCCCGACTCCGCCATCGCTTTAGTGATCGCCTTGCCGCCGCCGTGCACGACGACGACGTTGATCCCGCAGGCGGCGAGAAACGCGATGTCGAAGGCGACCCGCGTGCGCGCCGCCGGATCGGGATCGTCCATGAAGCTGCCGCCGTATTTCACGACGAAGATCGAGCCACGAAAATCCTGGATGTAGGGCAAGGCCTCGAGGAGGACCTTCGCCTTGGCGGTGACTTCAGCGACGTTCATCAGCGATCAAGGATCGCGGCTCGCGGCCGCGCGGTGGTGGGAGGGTCGGAAATCAGCGCTCACTTTTATTTTGGTGAGACTGAATAAGGCACGAGTGCCGCGCATTTCCACAAAAATTTTCGCGAAAGGGAGTCACGAGCGGGAGCGAACGGTCGGCGTCCGCTCGCGCACACCCGCGGCGACTTCAAAAAATCTTCTTCACTCCGCGCCGCGGCCTGCCACTTCTCACGCGTGCCGAGCACGAATCTCACATTTAAAAATCGCAACGAACACCGCGCGTGGCTCGCGTCGCAGGCCGCGTTGCCGGCGGGATTTCGCGTGGGCACGACGCGTTTCGACTTCGTTCCGCGCGAGGCGCCGAAGCCCGCAAAGATGACGCTCACGCTCATCGCGCTCGATCGGGCGACACCTCACTTCGCCGCGATGTTCACGAAGAACGCCTTTCCCGGCGCTCCGATTATCGTCGGTCGCAAGCGCCTCAAGGAGCCCACGCTCGGCGCGATCCTGGTGAACAACAAAATCTCGAACGTCTGCGCGCCCGGCGGCGTCGAGGCGAGCGAGCGCGTGTGCGCCGAAACCGCAAAACTTCTCGGGCTCAATGCCACGCAAGTGCTGCCAAGCTCAACCGGCGTGATCGGCTGGGGCCTGCCCGTTGACGCGATGATCGGTGCGTTGCCACAAGCCGCGCAGACCCTCGCGGCGGGATCGATTCTGCCGGCGGCGGAGGGCATCGTAACGACCGATCTCTATCCGAAGATTCGACGCGCCGATTTGCCCGGTGGCGGCAGCATCGTCGGGATCGCGAAGGGTGCCGGCATGATCGAGCCAAACCTCGCCACGATGCTCGTCTATATTCTCACCGATCTGGCAGTGCCGCGCGCCGAATTACGCGTGATGCTCGCCCGGGCGGTCGATGCGAGTTTCAACACCATTAGCATCGACAGCGACACGAGCACGTCGGACACCGTCGCGATCGTTTCGTCGGGTCGCGTGCCGTGCACGGATTTTGGTGCGTTCGAACGCGGCCTGCATTCTGTCTGCCGCGATCTGGCGGAAGATGTCGTGCGCAATGGCGAAGGTGTCCGGCACGTGATTCGCGTCCTGGTCACGAAGGCCGCCAGCCCTGCCCTCGCTCGCGCACTGGGGAAAGCGATCGTCAACGCCCCGCTCTTCAAGTGCGCCGTCGCCGGCAACGATCCGAACGTCGGCCGCCTCGTGCAGGCGATCGGCAAGCACGTCGGCGCCCACGCCCACGGCACCGATCTCTCGAAGCTGCGTGCCACGATGGGCGGCGTGGAAATTTTCGCGAACGGCGTGTTTCAACTGAACCCCGAAAAGGAAATCGCGCTGGTGAAACACCTGAAGAGCGCCGAGCTCTATGAAAGCGCCCCGGCCAAGGACGGCGTGTTCTCCGCCCCCATCGATTTTCCGCGGCACGAACGTTGTGTCGAACTCGAGATCGAAGTCGGCAACGGCGCCGCCTCCGCCACGGTGCTCGGCGGCGATCTCACGCACGAATACGTCAGCGAGAACGCGGACTACCGGAGCTGAATCCGCTGGAGCGAGCGACGAATGGCATTCGGAGTCTCCAGAATTTCACTCTGACCAGCAGCCGCGTCGCCGCGAGCGGCGTGCGAGTTCACCGCTTCCGCAGCATTCCCACGACTTGTCCGACGACCACGCCGAGCGGGAGCCACAGCAGAACGAAGGCGTTTTGGCTCAACACCAAGGCCCAGCGGAAAAATTCACTCTGCTGCACGAAGGCGCGCGCCGCCGCGTCGTTCACGTGCGGCGCCGCCGCCAGGCCGCCGACCGCAAACCCGTGCGCCACCGCCGCGCCGCCGCACGACGCGAGCCACCCGAGGGCGGCGCCGCCCGACGCAAGATAACCTGCCGCCAAGCCGCCCACGGCCCACCACCCAAAAGCGGCGCCCGCAAACGAACCCACCCCGAGCCCCACGCCGCCCAGCGCGAGCAGACCCACCGCTCCTCCGCCGAGCGAAATCGGCGCGAGGGCGAGTCCACCGCACGCGAACAGCCCGCCGCAGGCGATGTTGCCGATCGCGATCCAACCGACGGCGGGCAAGGTCGCGCCCGCCGCGCTTTTCCGTCCCGTCCGAATGTGAATCAACGGCAACCCCAGCAGGCTTCCGCGACTGCGATACTCGAAGTCGCGGAAAAACCACGGCCTCGCCCGCATCGCGCTCGCGGAGACCAGCCCGGCGCTTTCGCGTTGGGCTTTCGCGGCCTCCTCGCGCCGGATTCGGTGCACGCGTTTGCTGGCAGACAGAATGATCAGAATGAGCGCGACGCCATAGCCGCCGCAAAAGATCGCGAACGGCTCCACCAATCGCTCGGCGTGATTCTCCGGGCCGGACACCCCGAAATAAACGCCGGTGAACAACACGAGCGTGAAGACGATCGACGCGAGCCACACGCGCCACGCGAGCTGGCGCAGGAACTCGCGCTCGCGCGCCGACTCCGGTTTTTCGCAACTGATCTGGTAGCCCAGCCAGCCGCCGAAAATGCCGGCCACCGGTCCGAGAATCGCGACGGCAAACCCGCCCGCGCCCATGGCCTTCGCCGCCGAGCCGCCTTTTGCCACCGCCGTAGCCGCGGCGGGCAGCGTCACCAAGGGGAGCGCCGCCAGCACGCTCGTCGTGAACGCCGCGCCCGGCGCGGTGCGCTGGAGCGCGCCTTCGACAAAGGCGGCCACCTGATCCTGCAGCAGCTTGCGGCCGCGCGAAAGCCGCTGCTTCACCGCGTCCTCCGACAACTCCAGCGCGCTGGCCACTCGTTCGACGGACTGATTCTCGCGGTAGAAGAGAATCAGCGGCTCGCGGTAGGTCGCGGGAATCCGCTCGATCGAGCGCCAAAGAATCGCCTGCTCCTCGCGAGTCACCGCCTGATCGGACGGCGCCGGCTCCGGCGCCGCCAGCTCAGCGGCCGCGTCGAGCGGCTCCGCGGCATGCGCCGGCTCGCGCCCCGCGCGGCTGAACGCGCGACTGATCCGATGACGAACGATGCCGCACAGCCAGCCGCGGAGTTTCTCCGTCTCCCGCAACTGCCCGAGGTCGCGCCACGCGGCGACGAATGTCTCCTGCGCGAGATCCTCGCTTTCGCGGACGCTGCCGGTGGCGTTGTAAGCGAGGGAGCAGATCAGCGACTGGTAGCGCGCCACGATTTGCGCAAACGCGTCGCGATCGCCCGCGAGGCTGGCGGCCACGAGCGCGACGTCGTCGAGTAAAGCGGAGGTCGGCATGACGCCCGCGAGCATGGAATTTTCTACCGCGTTTGTCACGGCGATCGGAGCAAAGGAGAAAGCTTTCATCTGTCATCCAAGGGCACGAAAAGCCGGATGAGGTGACAGGAAATCTTTCGCAACCACACCCGCGCCTCTGTTGTCACCGTGCTCGGCAGCGACCTCATGCACGAATACGTAAGCGAGAACGCGGGCTCCCGAAAGAATTAATTCTGTTTAGCGGGACTTCGGCTGCCTGCCCGCGTTGACTTGGAAGCGGTAGAACGCACGCTTGAGGAATGGCCAGCCAAGACAGCAACGTTGTTGACGAGTGGAGCGCAAAGCCTGCGATTTCCTGGCGCAAGCTGCATGCTTTGGGCACCAGTAAGGTGGCTCAGAGTTCGATTATCTGGGTGTTAAGCATTCCCGTGCTCGCGCGATTGGCAGAGTGGCTGGAGCAGACCACCAAGGTGTCTTTCCACATTCCGGCAAATTTCGTCTTCATGTATTTCGGCGCGTTCTTCTTCGCCATTGGGTCGGTGGTATTCCAGCTGTTCTGCCCGACAGTTATCAAGGTTGCGCCCACCTTCGGACAGTTTTTGACCGGTAGCCACTCGGATTTGGAACTCAAGAACTGGTTCCACCAAGTGTCGTTGCTCTATCGGCAAAGCGTGAATCCGCGCATGATCCAACAGTTTTTGGCTATCCTAAAGGGACGTCAAAACATCACATCCGCACAGGCCGCGGAGTTGTTAGGAGATAAAGCAGGGCCGGCACTTCTGAATGAATTTTGGGGCACCATTTGTCCCCCAACACAACGCCCCTACGTTTACGACTTAACCGCAAATGCGGCCGACAACGCTCGGCCGGTGGCGCGATTCGCGGCCACTATTGCTTATACGGTTGGTGGAACTTGCCTCGCGTTCGTCCCAATCGCGAACTTCTTTGTGATGACTCATTACGTCGCGACGAAGCCGCTGTTCTAACGAGGCTTCCTGGAAGCCGAGATATCTTACTGATTCACGTGCACGACCGTCGCGGGCGGGAAGCCGTTGAAGTAGGTGGCGCTGGCGTGACTGTAGGCGCCGATGTTCACCGAATAAACGAGATCGCCGCGTTGCATGTCGGGGAGATTTTCCGCCATCGAGACGACGTCGAGCGCATCGCAGGTCGGGCCGAACACGCAGCAGATCGAGGTCGGGCCTTTCTTGAACGCCTTCACCGGATATTTGCAGTGATCGAAGATGATGCCCGAGTAGGTGTGATAGACGCCGTCGTTGATGTAGTAGCTCGTCTTGCCGTCGCGCACGGCCTTGCCAATCACAGAGGCCACTGACGTGCCGCACACCGCCGCCAGAAAGCGCCCGGGCTCCGCGAGAATCTGAATCTCCTTCGGGAAAAGCCGCTCGAGTTCGTTGTTGATGACCTTGGCGAGAACCGGGAACGGTTTCACCGAGTCATCATACGGCGCGGGGAAACCGCCACCGATGTCGAGCAGGTTCATCTTCGTGTAGCCGCGATCGCGCGCTTCCTGGAAGATGTTCGCCGAGAGCGCGAGGGCCTGGACGTAGTTGTCGAAGTTCGTCGTCTGGCTGCCGACGTGGAAGCTGATGCCCTCGACCGTGAGCCCGACCTTGTCGGCGGCGAGAATCAGATCGACGGCTTCGCCGGGGTTCGCGCCAAACTTTGACGAGAGCTCGACCATCGCGCCGGTGTTCGGAACCTTGAGGCGCAGCACGAGACCCGCGTTGGGCGCGTGCTTCTTGATTTTATAGATCTCCTCGACGTTATCGAAGGTGACGAGCGGCTTGTATTTGTTCAGCTCCTCGAGCGTGTCGGTCGGCTTCGTTGGGTTCGCGTAGATGATCTTGTCCCAGATCCAGTCCTGCCGCTGCTTCGCGGGCATCGACTTGATGTTCTGGTAGACGATCTTGAACTCGGGCATCGACGCGACGTCGAAGCTCGCGCCCTCCTTGTAGAGGGTGCGAACGATCTCCGCGTCAGGGTTCGCCTTGACCGCGTAATAGGCCTGCACGCGGGGCAGATGCTTGCGGAACAGCCGGTAGGCCTGCCGCAAAGCATCGTGATCGATCACGAAGAGCGGCGTGCCGTGTTTCTTCGCGAGCTGCTGGAGGCGCGGGAGTGGAATCATAGGCGGAAAGCGGATGCTCAATGCGTAGATCGGGGTTTATCCCCGACACGTCGGGCGTAAAGCCCGACCTACAAAAATCACGCGCACGATCATCAGAGGGAGCGGTTACCCCGCGTCTTCCGTGAGGAGGAAGTTCTTGAACTGCCATGGATCCTTGTGGTCGAGGTCGGGCTTGTTGTAGCCCTTGAAGACCTGCTCGCGATTCTGGAGCGGCGTCCAATCCTTGGCCTTCGAGATCCACTTGCCCATGTAGGGCATCGCGATCTTGAGGATGAAGTCGTGCGGCAGTTCGTCGGGAACGCGGACGCCCTCGGCCGGGTTTTCCATCATCCACATCGATGCGGCAACGACCGAAATCGCGACCTGCATCGTCGTGGCGTTCTGATGCGGGACGAGCTTGCGCGACTGCTCGATGCTGAGATCGGAGCCGACCCACCACGAGTTGTAGTCGTGACCCATGATCAGCGCGCCGAGGATATCGGAGCCGCCCGTGATCTCGTCGTTCATGATGCGCTGGTTCTCGTTGAGATGGTAATTGTAGCCGCGCATCTCGTTCAACGAGGCGATCGCCTCGTCGCACGGGCAGTAGGCGTAGTGCATCGTCGGGCGATAGACGGCCTTTTTGCCTTCCCACACCGTGAGCTTGTCGGAAATCGTGAACGCTTCGCCGTGGCGGACGACCATGCCGTGGATGTTGTAGTCCGGCACCCAGGTGCGAACCCAGGTGTTGATGCCCATGCGCGCGAGACAGATTTGATTCCGCGGGCCGTCCTTGTGCGTGTAGGCGAGGCGGGGCAACTGCTTCTCGTGCGTGCCCCAGCCCATCTCGACGGTCGTCGTGCCTTCTTCGCGGAAGCCTTCGATGCTCCACGTGTTCACGAACTCGTCGACCTGCTTCGGCTGATCGGTGATCTGCGTGTCCCGCTCGGAGCAGTGGATGACCTTTACGCCGAGTTCGCGCGCGAGGTGGTTGAAACTGAGATCGGATGAAAGCTGCGCGATCTTCTCGGCCTTGCGGCCCTTGACCTTCTTGTCGGCGATCAGGCTCTCACCGATGTCGAGGAGGCCCTGCTTCACGAAATGCGAAATGAGGCCGGGGTTGGCGCCATGTTCGATGACGGCGGTGGCGCCCTTGCCATCCCACTTCGCAATCATGCGACGCAGGTTCATGTGGCGGTAGTAAAGCGTCTTGGTGGTCGGGTGCGCGTTCGGGCCGGCGGCGTAAGGATCCCAGAGCTCGGTCGACGTGTTGATATACATCACGCCGTGATCGCGGCACCACTGGAGCAGCTCGCACGCGTCGATATTCCACGCGAGATCGATGAGGAGGTCACCGGCGCCGACGTGCTTCGCCAGCAACGTGCCCATGTTTTCCTCGGTTACGCGATCGCGGACGAAACGCACGCCCTTCGACGTCCACTGCTTCAGCTTCGCGGCGCGATTTTCAAAATCCATCACCGTGACATTTTTGGCGGGCACTTTGACGTGCTTGAAAAGAATCGGCAGCGTGCACTCGGCAACCGCGCCGTAGCCGACGAAAAGGACTTTGTTTTTGAATTCGATCATGATGCGTTACGTGGAATGAGGGGTGACTGTGCGCGACGCGCGCGCGCGGTGACAAGAGTTTTTCCGCGACGATTCCATGACGGAACCGTCGGAGAAACCCGCGCGATTCGCGGGCGAAAGTTAGACGAGCCCGGCGGTCTCGTCGAAGCCGCACCAGAGGTTCATGATCTGCACGGCCTGGCCGCTCGCGCCCTTCACGAGGTTGTCCTCAGCGGAAGTCAGAATGAAATTTCCCGTGCGCGGATCGTGCACGGCGGAGATGTCGATGCGGTTGGTGCCGACGACGTGCGCGGTGTCGGGCGTGTCGCCGGCCGGGAGAATTTGCACGAACGGCTTGCCCGCGTAGGCGGACTTCCACGCCGCGTAGACCTGCTCGATCGTGCCGCCGGGGGTGGCGGGCACCGTGATCGTCGTCGCGATGCCGCGGCGCATCGGCGCGAGGTGCGGATTGAACTGGATGATCGTCGGCGCGCCGGTGTGCAGCGCGAGCTGCTCTTCGACTTCGGCGAGATGGCGGTGCTTCACGAGCCCGTAGGCCTTGGCGCTCTCGGTGCGCTCCACGTAGAGAAAGGCCTCTTCAACTCTCTTGCCGGCGCCACTGACGCCGCTGAAGGAATTCACGACGATGTGCTCGCGCGTGACGATGCCGGCTTTGAGCAGCGGGACGAGCGGGACGAGAATGCTGGTCGGATAGCAACCGGGCGCGGCGATGAGCTTCGCCTCTTTCTTCCAGGCCGGCGGCGTGAGTTCCGGCAGCACGAAACGCGCGGAAGGTAGCAACTCGGGCGCGTGATGCTCCCCGTAGTATTTCGTGTAAGTCGCGAGATCGGCGATGCGGAAGTCGGCACTGAGATCGATCACGCGTTTGCCGGCGGCGACGAGCGCTTTGGCGTAGGTCGCGGCGGCGCCGTGCGGCAACGCGAGGAACCACAGGTCGATGTCAGCGGCGGCAAGCGCCGCAGGATCGGAATCGGTGAACTTCAGGCCTTGATCGACGCCGCGGACGGCGGGCATGACGGTCGCAAGGGGCTTGCCCGCGTGGGTGCGCGAGGTCACCGCCGCGAGCGTGACCCGCGGATGGCCGAGGAGGAGTTTGACCAGGACTTCGCCCGAGTAACCGGACGCACCGACGATGCCGACTTTCATGTGAAGGCCATCAATGCATCCGCGTGCGAAGCTGCGTCAAACTACAAAGCAAAACAGCCCGCGCGAAATCGCGCGGGCTGCTGAGATGGACTGGGCACTAAAAGCAGCGCCAAGAAATCAGAAGGTGATCGCGTAGCTGATGGTCACCACGCCCCGGCCGACGGCGCCCGTGTTGGCGAATTTCGGCGTCGAGCCCTGTTTGAAGAAGTTGTCACTGCCCTTGGTGTAGGCGACGCCGAGCAGTAGCTTTTGCGTGTCCTTCACGATTTGGAAGGGCACGGTCACGCCGACCAGCCAGTAGTTGCCATAGTTTTTTACGGTGGGTGAGGTGTCCTCGAAGGCGTCCTTCGCTTTGAACGTGCCGACGGTGCCGAGGAGATCGAGTTCGGTGCCGGCGTCTTTCCACGGAATGGTGTAGAAGGCATTGAACTCGAGGAGCGTCTGCTTGAGCACGACGTCCTGGTAGATTTTGGGCTGCAGCTTCAAGCCTTCGGCGGGCATCCAGTTAAGCGCGAGGCTCGGCTCGAATGTGGCTTTGTAAAATCCGGCTTTTTTGTCGGCTTTCGGATAATTATACCAAATGAAGCCGGGCACGATCTGGAGCTCTTTCGAAAGCTCGATCGTGTAGGAACCGTAAGGATCGAGCTCGGGGTCGGACTGGCCGGCGACCTTGTCGCGCATCGGGAAATTCGTCCACATGCCCAGCGCGAGCGGGCCGGAATCGAACTCGATGTTCGGCTCGAACGATGGGCCGCCGAGGCGCGCGCCACGCAACATGTATTGCGAGACGAACGTCGGCGTGACGGTCCACGACGAGCTGGGCGCCGCGGGCGCCAGAACCGGTGCAGGAGTCTGGGCGCGGACGGAAAGCGCCCCGAGGGTCAGGGCGCTGAGGACGAGGGCAGTTATTTTCTTGTTCATTTGGTTGCGTGAGGTTGCAGCAGTGAGGATCCGGAGAGACCCGGATGCCCTGCGATAGCAGGTGGCTTGCCAAGTTCCTCTCATGCCCCCGTGCGTCCGCCTAATGACACAAAAACCGCCGGCGGAAATCCGTCGGCGGTCGAGAGTAATATCCCGGTCGGGCCGGGCCTGACGCACTCAGCGCTTCGAGAACTGGAAGCGCTTGCGGGCGCCGGGCTGGCCGGCCTTCTTGCGCTCTTTCTCGCGCGGGTCGCGCTTGATGTGACCGGCTTTCTTGAGCGGCGAACGCAGCTCGGCATTCATCTTCTGCAGCGCGCGGGCGATGCCGTGCGCGACCGCACCGGCCTGGCCAGCGACGCCGCCACCCGCGACATTCGCGGTGACGTCGATCTTCTCGCGAAGATCAACGACCAGGAGCGGCGCGTAGGCTTGCTTCGAAAAATTCTCGTGGGAGAAGTAGCTGTCGAAGGTGCGACCGTTGACGGTCAGCTTGCCGGTGCCTTCGGTGAGACGGATGCGGGCGGTCGAGGTCTTGCGACGGCCGGTGCCGAGGAAAATGTTGGCGGGGGCGGTGGTGCTCATGGTGCTAGTCAAAATCAAACCGCGATCTTCACCGGGTTGTTGGCCTCGTGCGTGTGCTTCGGACCGGCGAACACCCGGAGCTTGGTCAGCATGTGCGCGGCGATCCGGTTCTTCGGCAGCATGCCTTTCACGGCGTGCTCGATGATGAACTCGGGATGGCGCTCGCGCTGCTCACTCATCTTGCGGTAGCTCTCACCGCCGACGAAGCCCGAGAAGAACATATACTTGTTCTGGACTTCCTTCTTGCCGGTGAGGGCGACCTTCTCGGCGTTGATCACCACGACGTAGTCGCCAGTGTCAAACTGCGGGGTGTAGGACGCCTTGTGGCGGCCGCGGATGAGATTGGCGGCCTTGACGGCGAGACGGCCGAGCACAACCCCTTCGGCATCGATCAAATGCCACTTGGGTTGTATGGTCTCCTTACTTGCGAGGAAAGTCTTCATGGGAAAAGGGGTCAACAGCTAGGGTTTCGCGGAGGGCTGTCAACCCCTGTTTTCTCCGGGGCAAAAAGCCCCCGCTGGCGGGCCTTTCGGCGGGCAACGGACCGTTGATTTGCCTTGCCGCGCCGCTTGCCCGCCACCGGCCAGTTGTGCGAAGGTGGACGATCATGGCAAATCCTCATCGTTTTCCGCTCCTCGCCGCCGGGGTGTTTGGAACCTTGGGCGTGGCGCTAGGCGCCTTTGGCGCTCACGGGTTGCAGGCCCTGCTCGCCGAGCACGGCACGGCCCAATCGTGGGAAACCGCCGCGCGCTACCAGCTCCTGCACACGATGGCCTTGCTCGGTGTCGCGGCCTGGCTGCGCGCCGGGGCCGGCCCGGGAACGGGGCGGATGCTGTGGGCCGCGCGGTGCTGGACCGCCGGCCTCGTGCTCTTTTCCGGGTCGCTCTATGTTTATGCCGTCGGCGGGCCCCACTTCATGGTTTTTCTCACCCCGATCGGTGGGGTAATGCTGATCGCCGGCTGGCTGATGGTCATCGCCGCCGCGCTGGTCGTGCAGGACGAATAAACGTGAACGGCGAACTTCGACTCCCCCGCGATCTCCGCGCGATGCTTGACGCGGTGCGGCGTGTCGGCCGGCCGCGTCTGGTCGGCGGCGGCGTGCGCGACTGGCTGCTCGGGCTTGAACCCAAGGATTTCGATCTTGAGGTGGCAGGGGTGGATTTCGAGACGCTCCATCGCGCGCTCGCGCCGTTTGGCGCGACCGATGTGGTCGGACGCAGCTTTGGCGTGATCAAAGTTCGCAGCGCCGCGACGGGCGCCGAATACGATTTTTCGCTGCCGCGCCGCGAATCGAAAACCGGCGCCGGCCATCGCGGATTCGCCGTCGCGCCCGATCCGGCACTGAGCGACGCCGATGCGGCCGCGCGGCGCGACTTCACCGTCAACGCCATCGCCTGCGATCCGTTCACCGGCGAGCTCATTGATCCGCACGGCGGGCAGCGGGACTTGGCGGCCCGCGTGCTGCGCCATACGAGTGCGGCCTTCGTCGAAGATCCGTTGCGCGTGCTGCGCGCGATGCAGCTCGCGGCGCGGTTCGATTTTTCACTCGCGCCGGAAACCGCCGCGCTGTGCCGCCGCATCGCGGACACGTTTGCCGAACTGCCCGTCGAACGCGTCTGGCATGAGTGGGAAAAGTGGGCGACCAAGTCGCTCAAGCCGTCGCGCGGGCTCGCTGTGCTCGAGGAGACGGGCTGGCTGAAACATTTCCCCGAAGTCGCCGTGCTGCGCGGCACGCCACAGGAACCCGAGTGGCATCCCGAAGGCGATGTCTTCACCCACACGCAGCTTTGCCTCGACGCGCTCGTCGCACTCGTCGACTGGAAGGATTCCGCCGCGCCCCGCCGCCACGTGCTGATGTTCGCCGTGCTCGCACACGACTTCGGCAAACCCGCCACGACGCAGCGCGCCGAACGCCGCGGCGCGCTCCGCTGGATCAGTCCGGGCCACGAGCCGGCGGGCGGGCCACTCGCGGACCGTTTCCTCCGACGGATCGGTGCACCGCTCGACGTCGATCCCCCGGTGCACGCCCTCGTCGTCCACCATCTGGCGCATCATCACGGCCAGACGCAGTTCACCGACACCGCCGTCCGCCGCCTCGCCCGCAAACTGGCGCCGGCCACGATTGACGATCTCGCGGCGGTCATGCGCGCGGACAGCAACGGCCGGCCTCCCCTCACTTCGCCCGACACGCACGCCCGCATCAACGAACTCGTCGCGAAGGCGCACGCGCTCGCTCTCTCCGACTCCGCGCCGAAACCGCTGATGTTGGGCCGGCATCTGCTCGCGCTCGGGCTCAAGCCCGATCCGAAATTCAAACCGGTGCTGGACGCCGCGTTCGAAGCGCAGCTAGACGGCGCGTTTGCCGATGAAGCCGGCGGCATCGCGTGGCTGCGCGCCTTCCTGCAGCAGGTTTAACTCGGCCGGACCGACGCGAAGTTCACCGTCGCTCAACACTTTCGCGCGCAGGCCGCCCTGGCCACGGAGCCAGTCCTCGGCGCCGGGCGCGACGACCTTATTCATCCAGTGGCACGGCCGTGCTTCCTCGGTGCCCTCGAACTCGACCCCGCCGAGCGAAAATCGCGTCCCGTGAAGGGCGTTGAGATCGAGACCTTCGAGGAGCACGTTGCGCCGAAACGCGTCGGGCGACAGCGCCGGCACGCCGAATCTTTCGCGCGCGGCGAGCAAGGTTTCCCACGCGAAAAACGTCACCTGCCCCTTGTAGCCCGGCCGGTAGCCGTAAAACCGATCGCCTTCGAGGCCCCAGCCGGCGCGACAGTTCACCGCGGCCACGTCGCGCGTCTCGCTCGTGCCCGCGGGCAGTTCGTGCCGTCCAAAGAAATTATGGCCGGGCGAGACGAAAATATGGCGGATGATCGCGAGTCGATTCACACAGGCCTCAAGAAGATCGATCCGCGAGCGCAGCGCAACCCGGCAGCGGTAAACAAAAAAGGGCGGCCCTTCCGGGCCGCCCTTGCAAAGTCCAAAACGAGCCGAGCTCAGTAGGTCTTGCGCAGGCCGATGCTGAAGAAGCGGCCGGAGGGACGTGAGATCAAGCTCTGGTCGTATCCGACCGCGTTGTTGTAAAGCGGTGGGCTCTTGTCGAGCAGGTTGTCCACGCCAACCGTTACGCGAGTGTTGCTCAACCACTCGAACGCCGAGGCTGGGATGTCGTAGCTGGCGACGAGACCGAAGGTATAATAACGCGCGACTTCGAAGCCACCGGTCGGGAAATTGCCATAGTGGTTGATAAAGTTGTGCGTGATGCCGGCCGTCCACTCCTTGCGCGCCCAGAGCATGCTACTCTGGAGACGGTAGCGCGGATAACCATCGCGGCCGACGACGTTGGCCGTCGGCAGCAGGAGGTTGCGGGTCGAGCCGTAGAACTTCAGATAGGTCGCGTTGCTGCGGAAGCTGAACTGGCCGTATTCCGCGGTGCGCTTGCGGTAGTTGACCTCGAAGTCGAGGGCCTCGACGCGCTGGTAGGCGAGGTTCTGAACCCGATCGAGGAGGAACTGGATGCGACCGGGAACCGTGACGGTCTGACCGGGAGCGACCGGAGTCGTCACACCGTTCGCGCCGCTAAGGACGTTGATGTTCGTCGTGCCGTTGTTGCGATAGGTCTCAGTGCCAGGATCGCGGACGATGAGGTCGGCGGTGCCGCCGCCCACTTCATTCTGACGAATGTAAGTGGAGCCGGTGGTCGTGATGATGTTCGTCTGCTCGATGCGGATATAGGAGGCTCCAAGTGAGAGGCCCTTCACGTATTTCCACGGCAGGTCGTAAACGAAACCGTATTGGTAGCTCCGGGCGGTTTCCGGCGTCAGGCCGGGATTACCGCCGGCCTTGACGAGACGCTGGGTGGCGGAACCGTCGAACGGATCGCCCGTGAGCGCCTGCGGACGGCGGAGATCGGCGAGGCCGCTCGGGAGCGACTGCGTCTCACCACCGTAGAGCTGCACGAGCGTGGGCGCACGGAACGTGCGCTGGACGGTGGCACGGAGCAGGAGATCCTTGATCGGCTGGTAGCGCAGGCCGAAGTAAGGTTTGATGCCGCTGTTGTAACCATCGCTAAAGCTCTCGAAACGCGCCGCGGTGCTGAGATCGAGGCGGTAGAGGCCTTTGAACAAGTCGGGCTTGATGAGCGGCACGCGCAACTCGGCCGCGACCGACTTGACGGTGCGGTGCGACTGCGTCGCGTCGGCGAGACGCACTTGACCGATGATGTCGTCAAGCACCGTGGAAAGCGCGTCATTGGCGATGTTGAACTTTTCTTTGCGGACCTCGGTGTAAACCGCGCCGCCAATGGTGCCGGTGGGGATGGTGACAATGTCGCCGGAGATCTTGCCGTCCCACAGATCGAGCGCGGCGTTGCCGGCCTTCTGCGACTGGACGCGGATGCTGTTGAGCACTGCGGGGGCGTTTTTGAATGAAGCGCCGCCGAAGACATTCAACGCATCGGGCGTGCTTTTCGCGAGCGACGCCCGCAGGCGGCTCTCGGAGATCGCGTTCGTCGTCTGATCGACGACGTCATCGTAGCCGTAGGTGTAGCCGACTTCCCAATCCCACTTGTCGAGGATGGTGCCACGGGCGCCGAAGAGGAGCGAGTAGCTGTTGTTGGTGATGTCAGCCTGGCGGGCACCGATGTCGATCGGGCGAAACGCGAAGCCGACGTCGACGCCGAACGGATTCCAATAATTGGTCTTCGGCACCACGATGTTATTGTCACCGGCGGTCGAAATCGGCGACGGCGCGAGCTCGATGTGCGACTTATTCTGCTGGTAGGACACCTCGGAGAAGATGCTGATATTCTTCGCGACATCGTAGCGGTAGTTGAAGTTGACGCCCGTGCGATGCGTCTCCGGCGTTTCCCAGACGAAGTCCTGGAAGTTGTAGAGATTCGAAGGATTGCCCTGCGGCGTAAGGCGCTGCGCCTCGTAAGTGCCCGCGACGGCGGCATTGTATTGACCGCCGGTGCTGGTGCGCGACGGGTTGGCGAAAGACGGAGTCGCCGTAGCCAGCGTGCCCGCGGCCGTGCCGCCGGTGCCCGGCAGGCGGGTGATGACGGCGCCGGCAGCGAGGCCGGGGATGTTGACGCCATTCTGGCCGTTGATCTGGCCAGCCGCGGCGCCGGTCAAATTGACGCGCGCCTGCGGACCGGTGCCAGAGCGGAGATCGAAAAAGCCGGACGCAACTTCATCGGCATAGATGGGGCTCTTGGCCGCGTAACGCGCCGAAAGATCGGCGTTCCTGCCGAACGGCAGGTCGATCGCCTTGAGGGCGCCACGATCAAAATAAGTCACCCCCACGGTCGCGCTGGCCTTGCCGCCAGCGGCACCAGCGAACAGTGAGTAGGATTTTTCCGCCACGTCGGTGTGCACCGAGTTGCCGTAGCTGGCGTTGATTTCGACGCCGTTAAAATCCTTGCGCAGGATGATATTCACGACCCCAGCGGTGGCGTCGGCGCCGTAGATGGCGGAGGCGCCGTCCTTGAGCACCTCGACGCGCTCAACCATGGCAATCGGGAAGCGGTTGAGATCGACGAACACCGTGCCACCTGAAGCGTTGGCGGTCGCGACCGTGCGGCGGCCATTAACGATCACGAGGGTGTTGTTCGCACCGAGATCACGAAGGTTGAGCGCGGTGGAACCGCGGACAGCGGCCGTGGTGCCACCTTCGTTGATGCCGGTGAAGCCGGCTTCCGGCATATCACGCAGCAGATCGGTCAGGTTGGTGCGACCCGAGGCCTCGATGTCCGCGCGGTTGATCACCTTGATGGGGGACGGGCCTTCCATGTCGACTTGCTTGATGCGGGAACCAGTGACTTCGAATTTCTCGAGCGTTTGGGCTTCTTCCTTCTTCTTTTCCTCGGTCTTCTTCGCTTCCTGCGCGGCCAAGAGGCCCGCGCCGAAAACAGCGATGAGACCGAAACGTGCAGCCGCAGAGACGGCCGCAAATAGCGGTTTGTTCATAGTTGGTAGGTTGTGTTGGAGTGTCACCAACCGGCATTGCGGCCGGGTTGGGTTGTGCTGACCCCTTATGACAACGGGGGCGCACCACCCATTGCAAGGGCGATTTCCCCCTCAGACACGCGCAATTGACTCTCACGTCGGATCGCACTGATTCGGAACCACACAACATGAAAACTACGCTGCCCCGCGTGTGGACGCTTGGCGTCACCTTTTTGGTGACTGTGCTCGCCCATGCCGAAGTCCCCAAGGTGATTCCGCTCGAGGTGCTTTACGCCGACGCCGACATGGCGTCCGTCGCGATCTCCCCGACCGGCCGTTACGTCACCTGGCTCGCGCCGAAAAACCAGCGCATCAACCTCGCGATCCTCGATCGCGAGACGAAGCAAGTCCGTTGGCTCACGAACATGAAGGAAGAGAGCGTCGTCTCCTTCACGTGGGCGAAAAAGGATCGGCTGCTCTTCGCGCAGCAATTCGGCGGCCGCGAGCAATACGGCATGTTCGCCTGCGATCCCGACGGCGGAAATCTCGTCGTCATCAACAAACTCGAGCGCGTCGAGTCCACCGCGGACGGCGCCGGCCAGGGTGACGCGGCCGCGAGCGAGCGTGATCTCGCCAAGTCGCTCGTCAGCCTGCTGCCGAAGGATCCCGATCACATCCTGATGAACCGGATCCGCGGCAACTCGTTCCTCGGCGATCTCATCAAGGTCAACATCCGCACCGGCAAGGAAACAGTCGAGGAGCGCAACTACATTAACGCCCGGGTCTGGATCGCCGACGCCGATGGCGCGGTGCGCGCCGCGATCTGCACCGACTTCGAGCAGCCGATCGAAATCAAATACCGCCATGATGTGAAGAGCGAGTGGCGCACGGTCGGCGAGTTCAGCAAGGACCTCTCGATGTTCCTCGAGGAAGCGGCGCCGGTCGAGCCGCACTGGAGGCCCAGCGTGTTCGCGAAGGATGGCCACACGCTCTACGTGAAAAGTTTTCTCGAAAGCGACAAGTCCGCCATCCGCACATTCGATCCGGAGAACGGCGCATGGGGTCCCGTGCTCTTCACGCACGAACGCGTCGAAGCGGGCGACCGGCTCGCCAACTATCGCCGGGGCGGGCTCAGCTCGCGCGCGGCTGTCGACGGTTTGATTTTCAACGCCGAGGGCGAACTCGCGGGCATCGGCTACGACCATGAGCTGCCTGAAGTGAAGTGGTTCGATCCGAAAGCCGCGAAACTGGCGCGCGACATCGATGCCGCGCTGGCCGGCACGCACAACACGATCGTCAGCGCCAGCAGCGATCAGACCAAGATGGTCATTCGCGCGTGGAGCGATCGCGATCCGGGCACGTTTTATCTCTACGACTCCACCAAGCAGGAGATGAGCTCGCTCGGTCGCGCGCGCAACGGGATCGATCCAAAGCAAATGGCGGCGATGCGCCCGATCCAGTTCAAGGCGCGCGACGGCCTGGAGATTCCCGGCTACCTCACCTTCCCGGTCGGCCGCGAACCCAAGAACTTGCCGCTGATCGTGCATCCGCACGGCGGCCCGTTCGGCCCGCGTGATGTGTGGAGCTACGATCCGGACGTGCAGTTCCTCGCCAATCGCGGCTACGCAGTGTTGCAGGTGAACTATCGCGGCAGCGGCGGCTACGGCCTCGAGTTTCAACTCGGCGGCTACAAGCAATTCGGCCGGAAAATGCAGGATGATCTTTCCGACGGCGTGAAGTGGTGCATCGCGCAAGGCTACGCGGATGCGAATCGCGTCGGCATTTTCGGCGCGAGCTACGGCGGCTACGCGGTCCTCGCGGGCCTCACGCTCACGCCCGAGCTTTACTGCTGTGGCGTCGACTATGTCGGCGTGGCGGACATCGAGGGGCGCGGCGGACCACGCAGTTTCACCGGTCCGCGCATCTCCCGCGAAAACCGCGCCATCCGCGAACTCGATCCGGTCAAGGACATCGAAATCATCCGCGCCACGAATCCCGTCGATCACGTGGCGGCGATCCGCGCGCCGCTGTTCGCCGCCTACGGCAAAAACGATCCCCGCGTGCGTTTCGATCAATGGCAGCTTCTTGAAGCGCGGCTGAAGCAACACCACAAGCCCTACGAAATCATGATCGAGGAGAACGAGGGCCACGGCTTCCGGAAAATCGAAAACAAACTCGAGTTCTACCGGCGCGTGGAAAAATTCCTCGCGACCAACATGAACGTGCCGGAGGGTCACGTGAAGGTCGGCACGCCTGTGCCGGTCGCGGACAAGCCGAAGGCGGAGTGATCGGCAACCAAGGTCGGACGGGCCTTCGCCCGCTTTTTTCGCGTCGTTTTCGAGGGCGGACTGAAGGCCCGCCCGACCCCGCCGCGGCGAGCGCCGGCGCTTGCCGCGCGGCGGGTGAGCGTGCAACGTCGGAATCATCACGATGACTCCGCGTTTCACCCGTTTTCTCTGCGCCGGTGTGGTGGCGCTCACGGTCTTGGCCGGCATTGAGGCGACTGCGGCCGAACCGCCAGCGCCGCTCGCGGCCCGGGATTTTTTCAGCCTGCCGAACGTCCGCTCGCCCAAGCTCTCGCCGGATGGAAAGAAAATCGCGTTTCTCTTTCCGCACGAAAATCGGATGGCGCTCGGACTCTTCGACCGCGCGACGGGCGAATCGCGGCTCGTGCTCCGCGGCGAGGATGAGAGCCTCTACTCCTTTTTTTGGAAGGGCGACGACCGGATCGTGTTTCTCGCGGATTTTTCCGGCAACGAATCGTTCTTTATCGGCGTCACCGATCTCACCGGCAAAAAAATCCTGCGGCTGGCGGAATCGCAGCGCATCGAGGACAGCCTGACCGGGGCGTTCGCATTGATCCTCAGCCCGTTCGCGGCCGATCCCGAGCGGATCATCGTGGCGGGTTACTTCGCGGACAACGCCGACAACGCCACGTTTCTCGGTGGCGCGCTGACCGTCTCGCGACTCAACGTCCGCAACCGCGCCCGCTCACCGCTCTACGAATTCAAGGACAGTGATCGCGTGGCGCCGTTGGGCAGCGGGCTCGCCCTCGTGACCGACGCGACGGGCGTGCTCCGCCTCAAGGGCCGCATCGATGGCCACGAACTCGTGTGGGAACACCGCGCCACCGACGGTCATGAGTTCAAGGCGATCGCGCGCCATCCGTTTCATGGCTACGCGGAGCAGTGGCAGCCGCTCTTTTTTGCGAAGGACAACGTCACGCTCTATCTCATCTCCCGCGAGGAGCACGATCGGGGCGCACTCTATGCCTTCAACACGCGCACGCGGCAGCGCGGCCCGGCGATCTTCGTGCCGCCGGAGGGCGAGATTGGCGATCCACTCGCGCGCGACCTCGCGGCCGCGTTGATCATGTCGCCCGAGGGCGACAAGGTGCTCGGCGTCGCCTACACGAGCGATCGCCTGCATTATCACTGGTTCGACGCCGAGCGGGAAGCGTTGCAAAAAAAACTCGAAGGCGCGTTCAAGGGTTGCGAGGTGCGCATCACGAGCACCGGCGACAAGGAGCAGGTCGCCCTCGTGCACGTGACCTATGACCGCGAACCCGGCAGCTACTTCCTCCTCGATCAGACCGCCGGGAAGCTTTCGCTGTTCAAACGTGTTCGCGATCTCGAACCCGCGCGGCTGCGGCCGATGGAGGAGGTCACGTATCCCGCGCGGGACGGACTGCAAATTCACGCGCTGCTCACGCGTCCGGCAGGCGCCGACGGCAAACGCATGCCGCTGATCCTTCACCCGCATGGCGGGCCGTTTGGCATCCGCGACGAATGGGGCTTTAACGCGGAGGTGCAGTTTCTTGCGAGTCGGGGCTACGCCGTGCTGCAGCCGAACTACCGCGGCAGCGGCGGCTACGGCCGCGAGTTTCTCAACAAGGGCCGGCAGCAATGGGGCCGCGCCATGCAGGATGATCTCACCGACGCGGTGAAGTGGGCGATCGACCAGGGCATCGCCGATCCGGCGCGCGTCGCGATCTATGGTGCGAGTTATGGCGGCTACGCCTCGCTCGCGGGCGTGACCCTCACGCCGGAGCTGTATTGCTGCGCGGTGAACTACGTCGGAGCGGCGGATCTCGACATCACGTTTAAGAACCGCGGCGATGACGCGTTTGTGCGCGACGGTGATTTCAACTACCAGCGCGAGTGGGTCGGGGCGACGGCGGAGTATCGCGCCGCGACTTCACCCGTGAATTTCGTCGAACGCATCCGCGTCCCCACCCTCCACGCCTACGGTGAAAAAGATCCGCGCGTGAAGATCGATCATTGGACGCGACTGGAGGCGCAGTTGAAAAAATTCGGCAAGTCCTACGAAGTAATCGAGGAAAAGCAGCAGGGCCACGGCTTCCGCGACGAGAAGGCCTCGATCAAGTTCTATGAGCGGCTCGACTCGTTTTTCGCGCGCTACCTTGCGCCCGAAGGCCGGGTGAAGATTGGCGAGACCAAAGTGATCGACATGCCGGCGAAGAAGTGACGACGAGGTTGCTCCTCGTTTTCATGGCGAGGAGCGAAGCGGCGAACCCATCCAGCGGTTCGACGAGCTCACGGTTCTGAGCCTGATCGAGGGGCTGGATCGCCACGCGGCGGCGCGGAGCTCGCGATGACAAGAGGGCTCACTGCACGCGTTTCACAGTGATCCACGCGTTGGCGTATTTCAGCCGCCAATAGCCGTTGCCCGACTGATAAATTTCGACCTCGGCGTTTTGCACCGTCGGCAATTCGTAAACTTCGGTGCCGATCTGACGCCAGACCTGGCCGTCGGTCAGCGGAAAATAAGTGCCACCGAGCCAGCCGCTGAATTCGCCGACGACGTGCGCGGTGAAGCGCACGCGGTAATCTTCTTCCTGCTTGCGTTTAAAAACGTCCAGCGTGCGCGCGACGACGCCGGGCTCCGCTTTCTTTTTGTATTCCTCGACGGCGGTGGCCGCGGCTTTTTTTTCGGCCTGCGATACTTTTTCGACGGCCTGCTGCTCGACTTGCGCCACGGCTTGCTGGACGGCCGCAGTTTTTTCGCCGCGAGTGTAAGCAGCGACGGACGCATCGAGCGCGGCGAGTTGCTTCGGCGAAAGCGCCGCGAGGCCGAGACGCTCTTTGTCCGCGGCGCTGAGCGTCTGGCTGAAGGGCGGCGCGTCCGCCGCGTGAGAGGTAAGCGCCACGAGAAAGAGCGCGATACAGGCAAAGCGTTTCACGGCAGAAAAATTATCCGCGGCGCGACGCGGCGCGAGCGCGAAAAAAAAACGCCCGTCCCGCTGAGCAGGACAGGCGTGTCAAAAACATCATCGGCTGGAAGCCGATGCCCCTCACTTAGAATTTGCGCGTGAGTTGGCAGTAAACGAAGCGGCCTTCCGAGCTATAGAGGAAGCTCGGGTAGCCGGTCGCATTGCCGGCGTTGCCGGAGGCGAACGGAGGATTTTTGTCGAACACGTTGCGCGCGCCAACGGTGAGCTTCGTGTCGGCGAGCCACTGGCCGAGCTCACCGTGGAAGGTGTAGCCGACCTGCGCGTCGCAGAACCACGTGCGCTTGACGAAGAAGTTGGCCTTGGGGTCGGTGTTGTCGGTCGTGTCCCAGAAGCCGTCGTTGAAGTTGCCGGCGAAGAGGGCGCTGTAGCCCTTGTAATTCCAGTTGATCTGGGCGCGGCCTTTCCAGCGCAGGTAGGCGTTGTCGCTGCCCGTGCCTTCGGCGGTCGGCTGACTGACGATTTCCAGCAACGGGCTGCCGGCGACGCTGGATTGTTTGTAGTGGGTATACATGCTCCACACCGTCGAGACGTTGAAGCGGCCGGCGTTGTCGGTCTTGAAGCTGTAGTCAGCGGAGTAGTCGAAACCCGCAGCTTTCGTGATGCCGATGTTGAAGAACACCGAGTTGATCACATCGAGCGAGCCGTCGGCGAGCAGCACGACACTCTCACCGGGGAGCAAGCCACCCGGCGCGGAACCCGCCGCGCCCTTCGGCACGCGGCCGAAGAAACGGTTGACGGTGTCCTGATAGTTGTTCGAGACGGTGCCTTTGCGCTCAACTTCCCAGTAATCGACTCCGAGGTTGAGGCCCTTGAGTCCGGCCATCTGCGGCGACCAGACGAAGCCAGCGTTGAGATATTTGGTTTTTTCGGGCGCGAGGCGGCGATTGCCTGCGACCGTGACGTTCTGCTCAGGCTCGAAGGCGAAGCCAGCGAGCGGGTGTGTAATCGGGCTGAGGCTCGAGGTCGGCGTGGAGTAAAGTTCGTAGAGCGAAGGCTCGCGGAAACCTTTCGACCAGCTCGCGCGGAGCGTGAGGCTGCTGTCCACGGGCTGCCAGCGGACGCCGAACTTCGGGACGGTCGTTGTTTCCTTGTTGGTCACGAAATCTTCGTGGCGAACCGCGACGGTCGCGCTGAGATCGTGCGCGCCGGGCACATTCTTCACGACCGGAATGCTCCACTCGGCAAACACGCCCCAGACTTTGCGCTGACCTTGGGTGATCGCGTTGGCACTGCTGCCGATGAGGTCACCCGTCGTGCCGTAAGCATCAGGGAACTGGTTGAGCTGCTCGTGGCGGGCATCGGCGCCAATCGCGAAGCCGACGGGGCCGGCCGGCAGATCGATGAGGCTGCCGGTCGAGAGGACGGCATTGAACTGATTCAAGAGGGACTCGTTGCGGTCCTTGGTGGTGACCTTGGCGGCACCGACGACTTTAGCGTTGTTTGGAATCGCGACCTGGTAGTAGCCGAACGGATTGTAGGGACTCGTGGTGCCGAGGTAGTCGGAGCTGCCGGGCGTGAAGAACGAGTCGGCGGCGTTGACCACCCGGTTGAACAGCCGGGCCGAGACGAGCGTGTTGCGCGCGGTGTCCTTGATCGACGAGTAGCTGTAGCCCGCGTCGAAATTCCATTTGCCCATGATATTGTCGGCCTTGACGCCGGCGGTGATCAGCGCGGCGTCCGTGGTATTGCGGAAAATGCGGTTACCGAATTCCGCGAGCCGGGCACGCGTGCCGCCGGTGATATCGACGTTGAACGGATTAAACGGATTGTAGGCGCCAGCGGCCGCCACGCGGCCGGTCACGCCGGATAAAGGCAGTGGGCTCGCCGTGCGCGCCGGGATCACCAGCGTGGTTGAGCCAGCGGAGGTGAAGCTACCAGTGGCCGACGGCGCAAGCTGGTTCTCGGTGTTCGCGTTTTGGTAGGAGGTGTCAATGTAGAGCTTGACGTTATCCGTGCCGAAAATCTTGCGATCGGCATAGGCAAACACGCCGCGATTATCGCGCCGCGGATAGGACATCGAGAATTCGTTGAAGTTAAAGGACGACGGGCGGGTCGTGCCGACGCGATAGGTGTTGGCGGCGGTCAGACCGTTGTTCGATGAGTTCGGCTGCGACGAGACGTAGATGCGCGCACCGGCGGCCTGGGCAGCCGTGAGCGTGATACCGGCGGCGATCGCAGCGGCGGGCGTGATCTGGAGGTTCAACGGGCTCGCATTGGAGCTGAGGAACGGCGGAATCTCGGAATACTTGCGGTCGCGATTCATGATCGCGTTTTTCTTGTAGTAGTTGAACCCGACCATCGCGCTGGCCTTGTCGGTCTGGACGCCAGTGATGAGCGCGGCGTTGAACTCGGTGGAGTCCTTGTTGGTCGTGTTGCCGTAGTTCAACATCACTTCCGTGCCGTCAAAGCCGCGGCGCATCTTGATGTTGACGACGCCGGCGACGGCATCGGCGCCGTAGATGGCGGACGCGCCGTCCTTCAGCACCTCGATGCTGTCTACCGCGGAAAGCGGAATGGAGTTGAGGTCGACGAAGGCAGTGGTGCCGCCGTTACCGACCGGGTAGCTGGCGACGCGGCGGCCGTTGATCAGCACGAGCGTGGCTTCGGAACCGAGGCCGCGGAGCGAGATCGAGGAGGCGGCGGGCGTGAAACCCGTGGCGTTGTTCGAAATCGGCACCGAGCCGCCGTTGGAGGCGGTAATTTTCTGGAGCAACTCCGAGGTGGTGGTGAGACCGGACTCGTCGATGACCTTCTTATCGATGCGGATGACGGGCGAGACGCCGGCCGTGAACGCGGTTTCGTTGGTCGGGATGTAGGAGCCCGTCACGACGAAGGACTCGAGTTTCTGTGGTTCGTCTTTCTTGGCAGCGGTTTGAGCAAACGCCGACGGGGGCAGGGACGCCGCAAGGCCGCACACGAGCGACAATACAGCAGTATTCTTCCAGATACGCATGTTCATGGATGGAGCAGTGGTTGTGGTTGTTGTAGTAAGCAGCCAATGCGGCTCGCGCCGCCATTTGCTTGAACTTAGGGAGCAGTGGCGGTTCGAAACGTGCAACACAAATGAGACAAATGGGTGACGACCCTATTCTCCCAGATGCAACAACCTAACAAAAGAAAAGAGGCGGCCCGCCAGAGCGGACCGCCTCTTTTAGAAACGCGGGAAGCATGAGCTTCCGCGAAGGTTAGAACTTCTTCGAAACTTCCATGAAGTAGAAGCGGCCGATGATGTCGTAGCTGCGCTTGTCAGTGTTGTCTTCGTTGCCGTCCGGGATGTAGGGGGCGATCTTGTTCGTCAGGTTGTTGACGCCGGCGAGCACCGAGATGCCGTTATACCAGCCCTTGCCCGCGAAGGCGTAGCCGACCGAGAGATCCGCGGTGACGACCGACGGAATGGTGTAGGCCTTGCCGTCCGCGCGCTGAGTGTTGACGGTGTTCTGACGCGCAAAAAGCGAACCAGCATCGACAACGGTCGGCGTGTAGGAGATCAGCAGCGAGGTGCTGAAGCCCTTGAAGAGCCAGTTGCCGAAATAGTTAATTTTGTAGCCGGGCAGCACACCGTTGGAGCCACCAAGGCCGAAGGTGCCGCTGGTCTGCTGACGCGCATACTGCGCATTACCGCTGGAGGGACCCGAGCGGAATTTGTAGTTGAAGAGAATGTTGGCATTGGCCCCAAGGGTCAGCTTGCCGTTGTTCTGCATCATGCTCGACGGGACGTTGTAGTTCACGCCGACATCGAGACCGTCGGTGTATTGCTCGCCCGCGGGATCCGTTTGAACCGTGATGCCGCCAATGTTCACCGAAGTGACTTGGTTCGGAGCAGTGGAGGTCATCTTTGAGCCGTCCGCAAAGATGAACGTGGCGGCGTATTTTGAAGCGGAGCCCTTGGCGTTCAAGTCGCCGTAGATGGCCGTATAGTCAAAGCCACCGACCTTGTCCTGCTTCACGAAATAGTAGTCCACGTTCAACGAGAGCCCAGCGACTTGCTTCGGCGAATAAACGACGCCGAACGTGCGGCTGATCGACTGGGACGGTTGGAGCGACGGATTGGAAATCTGCGACGTGTTGCCGCCGAACTGGCCAGTCAAGAACACCGTCGGGCTGACGGCGCCACCAGAGCTGGAGATCGTGCCCTTCGGAATCGTGAAGGTCGGTGAGTTGCCCTGCGCAGGGCCGAAGAGGCTGAAGATCGACGGAGCGATGAAGCCCTTGGCGTAGGTGCCGCGGATCGTGAGATCGCGATCGAGCGGCTGCCACTTGAAGCCGACGCGCGGGACCTTCGAGGTCGAATTCGAACTCAGCTTTTCGTAACGGCCCGACGCTTGGAGATCGAGCAAGTAGGCGCCCGGAAAACGATAGGAACCGCCGAAGATCGGAATGTCTACTTCGACAAAGGCCGAGCGCGTGGAGCGCATGCCCCCGGCGAACGTGCTGGCGGCGTTGTAGCCGAGCGCGAGCCCTTGGGCGAACAGACCGTCCACCGAGGCGAGGAGCGACTCACGGCGGTATTCGGTGCCGAGCGCAAACGCGAATTTGCCCGCGGGCAGATCGAGCGGCGTGCCGCGGAGCAGCGCGTTGAACTGCGTGAGCTGCGTCACGCCGTTCTTGAAGAGCACCGTGCTGGCGGCCGCGATAGCGCGGGGATCTTGCTGGAAGCCCTGCACGGAGAAATAATTCCAGACTGGGACATTGCCCGCGGAATCCGTGTAGGTGGAGAGCGGACGACCAGCCGCATTGAGCACGTAAGCCGTGCCCGCAGCGTTGAGCAACGGCGTGAGCAGCTTGTTCATGACTGCGCCGTTGGCACCGCCGAAGATTTGCTGCGTGGCGGACGCGCGGCTGTAGGTGCCGTCGATCTGCCAGCTATAGTTCTCGTTGATATCGCCCTTCAAGCCGGCGACCAAACGATACGTGTCGGTCACGTCGTTGGCAAAACGGTTGCCGATGTCGACGAGGCGGGTGCGGACGCCGGGGTCGCCGGTGAAGCCGCTGCCAATACCGATCCCGAAGGGATTGTAGGGATTGTTCGCCGGGATGATGAGGTTGTTCGAGCCGACGCCCGCGAGCGGGGACGGAGCGAGCACGGTGCCGTTGTTAATGGTCTCGGCGTAGAGGGCGTCGGCGAAGGCGACGAGGTTCTTGCCAAAGATTTCGTGCTCGCCGGAAACGACGACCTGGCGACGGTCGGTCGGCACGATGGAAGCGGTGCCGAATTGCGTCGTGTTGAGAATCGTCGCGCCACCGCCGGACGCGGCGGACAACGGCGTCGTGGTGATCGTGAGGTAGGTGCCGGCGGCATTCAGCTGCGCGATCGTCTGGGGCGCCTGATTCGGATTGGTCCGGAGCGGGGGCGAGACGAGCGCGGCGTTGTAGCCGGGCGCGCCCTTCGCGAGGGGTGAACCCGCGAGGATGAAGTTGCCGACGCGGCCTTGGAAGCTGCCGGAGTAGTAGCTGGGCAACGCGGCAGAAGCGCCGAGGGCGTTGAGGCCGGCCACATCGAGCGACGCGACCTTGCGATTTGTGCTCGTGAGCTGATCGTTGCGATAGTAGTCGAAGCCGACGGTGATCGAAGAGCCATCCTTCGAAACGCCGCCGATGATGCCAGCGCCAAAGGTCGTGTAGTCGCGCTTGCCGGTCGCACCGTAGCGGGTGCGAACTTCGAAACCATTGTAGTCCTTCTTGAGGATAAGATTCACGACCCCGGCGATGGCGTCAGAACCATACAGCGTGGAAGCGCCGTCCTTCAGGATTTCGATGCGGTCGATCATCCCGAGCGGAATCGCGTTCAAGTCCACCGCGGTGCCTTGCGAGAACGGCGAACCGACCATGCGGCGGCCATTGACGAGGACGAGGGTCTGGATGTTGCGCAGGGCGATATTCGCCTCGCCGCCACCGCCGTTGTTAACTTCGGTGCTGGTGTTACCGTTGCCTTGGAAGTCCGGGTTGAACTTCTTCAGGAGTTGGGTCGCATCGGTGACGCCAGACGACATGATCTGACGTTCGTTGATGATGTCGACCGGACTGGGTCCGACGAGCTCAGAAACCTTGATCATGGAACCGGTGACCTCGAACTTTTCGAGGGTCATCGTTTCTTCCTTGGGTGAGGCGGCCGTAGCCGGTTTCGTTTGAGCGAAGCCGGTGTTAACCGCGAGGAGGGCCGAAACTGCCGCAAAAAGCGACAGCACAGCCGTAAACTTCCGCGTGCGGATGTTCATAGTAGTTATCAGTTGGTTGTGGTTGTGGTAAGGCCAAGGCAGCCCGTGCTGCTTTCGCTTATGACAAGGCCAACAGGCGCGATACCAGCGGCGCAAGCGAAATTATGGTTACATTCCCTTATGTCCTTGGCTTGCCAAGCACCCCGCTGTGCGCCCTTTTGTCCCAATGAAAGAGCTGCCAGCCATCGTCCAAGCTCTCCTCGCCCCCGGCGCAGGCGAGTCGGTGCTGGCAACTTTGGCGACCGCAGAGGGCTCATCTTATCGACGGCCGGGTGCCCGCCTGCTGGTGAAAAACGACGGCGTTCACATCGGCTCGATCAGTGGCGGCTGTCTGGAAGAAGACGTGATCGCGCGGGCCAGCCGGGTCCTCGCCACTGGCCAGGCCGAAACCATCGTCTACGACACCACCAGCGAAAACGATCTGGTTTGGGGCGTGGGGCTGGGTTGCCACGGGGTCGTCCGGGTCGTGCTGGAAAAACTTCCGGCCCGCCCCGCCTGGGCCGTCACCCTCTCGGAGAACTTCATCGCGCGGCGCCCTACCTCCCTCGCGGTTATTCACGCGGCGCGCGACGCCCGCCAGCTCGGCACGCAGCTCGCCACCGGCCCAACGGGCGCCGCCGCGGGCGACCTGGGGGTTTTCCTCAATACCATCGCGCCGCCGACGGCTCTGGCCATTTTCGGCGCCGGCGACGATGCCCAGCCTCTCGCGCGGCTCGCGCACGAACTCGGCTGGCACGTTTCGGTCGCGGATCCGCGGGCGGCATTTGCGACCGCCGACCGTTTTCCCACGGCAGTCAGGCTCGTCGTCGCGCCTGCCACCACGCTTCCCGACCGCGTTACCTTGGACTCCGGGACGCTCGCAGTCGTGATGACGCATCACTACGTGCACGACGTTCCACTCCTGCGCGCCCTGCTGCCGCGTCCCCTCGCCTACCTCGGCCTGCTCGGCCCGAAGAAACGCGCCGACAAAATCCTCGCCGATCTCGCGGCCGAAGGCGTCGTCCCAACGCCGGCGCAACGCGCACGGCTCCACGCGCCGGTCGGCCTCGATCTCGGCGCCGATTCGCCCGAGCAGGTCGCGCTCGCAATTGTGGCGGAGATGCAAGCGGCGCTCGCCAGCCGCGATGCCCGTCCGCTCCGCGAACGCAACCGACCCATCCATGAGTGAGACGCGCGCCCCTTTTCGCTTCGGCGCCGTGATTCTCGCCGCCGGCGAATCCGCACGGATGGGCACGCCGAAACAACTCCTCGTGCTCGAGGGCCAGCCACTCCTCGTCCGCGCGATTGAAGCCGCGCTCGCCTCGTCCGCGTGGCCCGTGGTCGTGGTCGTCGGCGCCCACGCGGAAAAAATCCGCCCGCTCCTCGCGCGGCTCCCCGTGCTGATCGCCGAAAACCCGACGTGGAGCGAAGGCATGGCGTCCTCGATCCGCGTCGGGGTCACGACCCTTCGCCAGTTTTCCCGCCAGCTCGAGGCCGCCCTCGTCGCGCTCTGCGATCAACCGGCGTTTTCCGCCGACGTGATCGCGCAACTCGTCGCGGCTCAGCGCACGACTGGTCGCAGCATCGTTGCCGCGCGCTACCGCGGCCGGCACGGTGCGCCCGCCTTGTTTTTGAAGGAAATTTTTCCCGAACTCATCGCGCTGACCGGCGAAGAGGGCGCGCGGGTGCTGCTCAACGGTCACGCCTCCCGCGTCGCCGCCGTCGATCTGCCCGCCCTCGCGCTCGATCTCGATACGCCGGCGGACTACGCTGCCCTTACCTCCAAACCCATGACTCTCCACCCCGGATGAACCCGGCCAGACACGGATAATTTTTCTTCCTCCGGGTTAATCTGCGTCCCTCCGAGGTGAGAAATTCCCCATGAAAAGACTCCTCCTCGCTCTTCTGTTGGTCGCCCCGCTCACGCTCCCGGCCGCGATCGACCATGAGAAAATCAAAAAGGAGGTCGCCGCGCTGGAGGACGCCTTTTGCGCGATGGCCGCCGCAAAGGGCCTGCTCGCGGCGTTCACGCATTTCGCGGCGCCCGACGTCGCGTTCGTCGACACCGATCCGCGAAAATTCCGCGGCCTCGAGGCCGTCCGCGAACGCATGGGCACCGACCAGCCGGGCGTGAAGCTCACCTGGTCCGCCTACTTCACCGACATCTCCGACGACGGCACGCTCGGCTACAACTATGGCCGCTACGAGTCACACCGCCCCGGCGCCGACGGCAAAGAAATCGTCCGCGGCGGCTGGTTTCTCACGATTTGGAAAAAGCAGCCCGACGGTGCGTGGCGCTACGTGATGGACAACGGCACCCCCGATCGGCCGCCGACCCCGCCGAAGCCCGACGCAACGGAAAAGAAAAACTGACCGGGGCGGGCGCCGCTTACTGCCCGGGCAGTTTCGCCTCGGCCACTTTCTTGGTCTGCGCAGCGCGAAATTCGTCGAGCGCTGTTTTGATTTTCGGATCGCTCAGCGCGAGAATCGCGGCCGCAAACAGCGCCGAGTTAACCGCGCCGGGTTTGCCGATCGCAAACGTGCCGACGGGGATTCCTCCGGGCATCTGCACCATCGACAGCAGTGAATCGAGCCCCTTGAGCGAGGCGCTTTCCATCGGCACCGCGAGCACCGGGAGCGGCGTGACCGCCGCCGCGACTCCGGCGAGGTGAGCCGCGCCGCCCGCGGCGGCGATGATCACTTTTAGCCCGCGCGCCTCGGCGCCGCTGCACCATTCGATCGCGAGATACGGGGTGCGGTGCGCGCTGAGAGCGCGGCGTTCGCACGCGATGCCGAGCTGTTCGAGCGTCTGCACGCAGTGCTGCATTACATCCCAATCCGACGTGCTGCCCATGATGACTCCGACGAGTGGTGTGGCCATAGTGTTTAGTGTGGCGGAGAAATTCGACGGCCCCCGCCCGCGCGGCAAACCGAAAACGTGTCAGCGCCTTTCTCGGACTCTGACTCCGCCCGGCGCGCAGACTTGGAATCTGCGCGCCGGCCGTGTCTGCTGCGCGCGTGCTGACAATCCTGCGCCGCGCCGAGTATGCCGAACTCATCGCCCTCTTCCTTTTGCAAGGGGCGGCGCTCGGCATGTGGTCGGTGCCACTGAGCTCGGTGCTGGAGGCGCATGGGCTGGCGCACCTCCGTCCGTGGGCCTACGCGAGTTCCGGCGTGGCCGCATTTGTCTCGCCGTTGTTGTTTGGCGCGATGGCCGACCGGCACGCGTCGCCGGTGAAGGTGATGCGCTGGCTCGCCCTCGCGAGCGCCGGGGCGATGGCGCTCGTGGCGGCCGCGATTGGCGCGGGGACAAAACCATGGCTCGTGCTCGCGCTGGTCCAGTTGCACTCGTTTTGTTCGGCCCCCGCATGGAGCATCGGCTCGACGATCGTCCTCGGGCGGCTGGCCGACGCGAAGAAAGAATTCGGCCCGATCCGCGCGATGGCAACGATCGGCTGGATGGGCGGGTGTCTGCTCATCAGCCTGGTCGGCGCCGACGGCTCGACCCGGGCGCTGTATGGCGGGGCGCTGATGTGGCTGCTCGTGTCCGTCATGACGTTCTGGCTGCCCGCACTGGAAACGCCGCGGGCGGCCGCCGGCCTCACGTGGACGCAACGGCTCGGCCTCGACGCGCTCACGCTGCTGCGCAATCGCGATCATCGGACGATTTTTCTGGCGACCGCACTGTTCACGATCCCGCTGGCGGGGTTCTATCCGTATACGCCGACGCACCTGCGGGAGTTGGGCCTCATCCACACGTCGGCGTGGATGAGCCTCGGCCAGGTCACCGAGATCGTGGCGATGCTGGCCCTCGGAGCATTGATGCTGCATTGGCGCCTGAAATGGATCGTGGTGCTCGGGCTGGCAATCGGCGTGCTGCGTTTTGCGCTGTGTGCGATCGGCACTCGGTGGGGCGTGCTGGCCGGCGTGATCGGGCACGGCGCATCCTACACGCTCGTTTTCATCACCGCGCAAATTTACCTCGACCAGCGCGTGGATCCGGCGTGGCGCGCGCGTGGACAAGCGCTGATGTCGCTGATGAACGGCGGCGTGGGCAATCTGATCGGCTACCTCAGCGCCGGCGCGTGGTTCGCCTCGTGCACGACTGGCGGCGCCACGCGGTGGCCGATCTTTTGGAGCGGACTGTCGCTCGCGGTCGCCGCCGTGCTTGTCCTCTTTCTCGCGACTTACCGCGGTCGGGGCAGTGGTGGGTTGCGCCCCGAAGACGAATCCGCCCATCCCGCGTGAGCGCCGCACTTGACTCGGCGTTTCGTTTCCAAAGATGTCCGGTATGCTTTTCCGCGCCACCCTTGCCCTCGCCTTGTTCGCCGCCGCCGGTTGCAGCCGCGCGGAAGAAAAACCCGCGCCCGCCGCACCGAAGCCGCCACCGATCTTCGCGGTGCTCGAGACCGAAAAAGGCGTGATTGAAATTGAACTGCTGCCGGGCGACGCGCCGAAGACGGTCGAGAATTTCACGCTGCTCGCCGAACGCGGCTACTACAACGGCGTGAAGTTTCACCGCATCGTGAAAGACTTCATGCTCCAGACCGGCGATCCGCTCGGCACCGGCAAGGGCGGCGAAAGCGCCTGGGGCAAACCGTTCGACGATGAAATCCAAAAAAACTCGCCGCTCTATCGCGGCGGCGCCGGCTACCAGCGCGGCATCGTCGCGATGGCCAACGCCGGCCCGAACACCAACGCCAGCCAGTTTTTCATCCTGCACCAGGATTTCCCCCTGGCGCCGACCTACACGATTTTCGGCCGCGTCAGCCAAGGCCTCGAGGTCGTGGACGCGCTCGCGGCCACGCCGACGAAGCGCGGGCTCGACGGCATGATGAGCGTGCCGCTCACGCCGCCAATCCTACAGAAAGTGACGATCCGGAAACCCGCGGCCGCGGGCGCGCCTTGATCGCCCCCGCGCTCGTCACACCAACGACCGGCGTTTGAGCGGACGCACGACCGTCGTGCCAGCGATCTTGTCGTGCCACGATTGTTTCTCGTCGTCGAACGCCACCCACACAAAGCCAAGCCCGATCACCACGAGCGAAAGGAAACACGCGAGCGCCCGCACGATCGCGGTGGCCCAGTCCAGCGGACGATCGTCGAGTCGCACAACTTGCAGACCGCACACAATGCCCCCCACGGTCGTGCCGCGGAATTTCCACATCAGCGCGCCATAGAGCGCGAGGATGGGCAGCACCGCCGGCCCGGCCCACGGGCCAAAGCACACCGCGATAATCACGCCGTCGATAAACAGCGCACCCACGCGAATCCAAAAGCCGGCGCGCGGCACCCCCGTCGCGGAAACCATCGGTGACGCGACCGGCCCGGGCGTCAGCGGCGTCGCCGCGACCGGCGCCGGGGTGGCCGCAAATCCCATCGACTCCATCGGTGGCGTCGGAACTCCGCCCAGCGGTGGCGGCTCGGACAACGGAGCCCGGGGCGCCGTCGCTGACATCGGCGGCGCCAGGGGCGGCGCGGGTTTCTTGTCGGACACGATCAACGCCGTCACCACGCAACCGAAACCCAGCCACGCGACGAGCAGCGAGAGCAGCAGCCCGACAAGCGGCACCAGATACATCGCGAGAAAGATCAGCGCGCCGAGCACGACGGCCAGCGCCGGGTGCAACCGATCGCGCGACAGCGCACGTCCGACCAGCGCGTAGATTGCCGCCCGTCCGAACAAAATCGCGAGGACGCTCCCGATCGGCAGGAAAATCAGCGCCACCGGAATGCCGATGATGGTCACGCACAGCAGCACGAAGAGCACGGGCAGCGCCAGCAGCGCGAGGATCGAGGTGAGCACCGTCAGCGCCGGCCGCTTCACCAGCATATCGCCGCAGCGCCGCACGCCCTCGGGAAACACCAGGGCGAAAATCACGTAGAGCACGAGGGTGAGGACCGACAGCATCCACACCCACCCCATCCCGTGACCAAACCCGATCGGCCGGCCCAAGCTCAGACCGTGATCCCACAGCGAGCCCATCGCGGGGATAACAAAGTTAAAATTCTCGTTGTCGCCGAGCTGCACCACCCGGCCACCGATGACCGCGCCATCGTCGCGATGTAATTCACCGAGCTTGGTGATCACGTCACCGTCCACGCGTGCTTTGGGCCCGAGCGTCACGTCGCCCATCACCGCGGCAATCTTGCCGTGCACGGTGCCATTGATCGTGATGTCGCCCATCACGGACACGACGTCGCGCTCCACGATGCCATCGATGACGGTATCGCCCATCACCGTGACAACCTTGCCGGACACCGTGGTTTTTTCGCCGACGGTATTGTCATTCATCACGCGGATCTGATCGCCGCCGCGACGACCGGGATTGATCACAAAGCCATGACTGCCCGTGTAGCGGGGCTTTTTTACGGGCTTCGCCGGGGCGGACGTTTTCTCCTCGGCCGGCTTCGCCGGCGCGGCGATTGCGCGCTGTTCCGCGGGCTTGGCCAGCTCGGCCTCGGGCGGGGAAGTTTCAACAACGGCGCCGGGCGGCGGCACCTCCGGTTTGGCAGCGGCGGCGGGCGGAGCCGGTGGCAGAGTTTCCTGCACGAGCGCCCCGAGCGTAGGTGCCAGGAAAAAAACGAGCGCAGCACCGAGGAAGAGTTGACGGGAAATCGGGATTTTCATCAGTCGGAAATTTCTTAACGTTGCACGGCGAAGGCACGGTAGGCCGCAGCGCCGACGCCGACGAGCAACGCATAGCTGGCCGCGAAGAGCCCGAGCACGCTGTAAAGCCAGAGCGGCGGGATCGCGCGATAGAGGGCGCCGAGCGAGTCGGCGAAGATGCTGGCGAGTTCCAACCAGGCGAAACGGGCCGTCACTTCACCCATGGCTCGTTCGGCCGCGGAGCTATGCGTCATCGCAAAGACGCTCATCACCACGAAAGCCGCGACGCCCGCCGAGAGCACGAAGAACACCCCGCGCATCGCGACCGGCCAGTGCGGGAAACTCTTGTGCCACCAGGCCAGGGCGGCGCGGCGCTCGAGCTCGGCCAGCACGCGCGACTCCAGCGAGCGCGGCGCGGGGCGCGCGGGCAAATCGCGGAGCGCGGCGGAGACGAAGCGCTCGAGGTTTTCTTCGGATTCAGGCGAGGGTTTCATGGCGAGATTTTTTCGTGCGCGGTGCCGGACCGCTGGAGGATTTTGGCGAGCGCCGCGCGGGCGCGCAGGATGTCGGTTTTGACCTTGGCGAGCGAGATGCCGAGTTTTTTGGCGATGTCCTCGTAGGGCAGATCTTCAAAATGATAAAGCACGAGCGGCACGCGCTGGTGCTCGGGCAGTTCGGCGAGCGCACGCTCCACCCAGGCACGGCGTTCGCCGGCGTCGACGTCGGAGAAGAAATCCCCGGACGCCGCAAACTCAATCGCGGGTTCATCGGCGGCGGCATCGTCGCGGCGAAACTCGGAGAAGAATTTCCAGCGGTTGCGGTAGCGCGACAGGTGGTTGAGGGACAGGTTGGTGGCGACGGTCTTAAGCCAGCCGCCGGCGGTCGGGCTGGTGCTCAACTGCTCGAAATGGGCATGGGCTTTCAGAAACACTTCCTGCGAGATGTCCTCGGCCTGCGCCTCATTGCCGGTGAGGCGGGCGGCGGTCGAGAAAACCATGTCTTGGTAAGCGCGCATGAAGGTCGTGAAATCAGCCGGGGGGATCAACCCCGTGGGTGTGGTGTGCACTGGAGTTTCATCGTTCGCCTCCACAACACGGGTCTGCGGGGGAAAGTTGCAGGATTCCACCGCCATTGCGCCGTGCGGCGCGGCCACGTTGGGCGGGGTCACCGTCTCCTTGAGCAACAACCCGGGCACCGCCCCCTCTACCGGTTGAAGCGTGGGCGTCGGCGGCAGCGTGCGAGCGATCTCGACGATTTTCTCGCGGTTGATGGCCATGGCAGCACAAACCCCGCTAGCGGGCGGCACCAGGCAAAGCAAGGCGACGCACGCGAGGACGCGGGGAAACCTCGGCATTGCCGCATCCCCCGCCGACCTGAGAAATAATCCGGCCTGCCGGGCGGATTAGCGGCGATATAACCGGCCGGCGTTTCCCCGCCCTCGCTTGCAAGCGGGGTCGGCGCGACGAAACTGCGCCCAACCCAACCCGCCCCATGTCCGTTTCCCCGTTTCCGCCCCCCGATCCTGCCGTCGAAAAACGCCTCCGTGAAATCGGCGAAAAACTCTTCGCCGCGATGGACGCCGCGCCCGCGCCCGGAATTTTTTCCAAAAAAGGCGCCTACGCCCGCGTGATGGAATGGTCGATGAAAGATCCGGCGTTCAAGACGCAGCTCTTCCGCTTCGTCGACGTCCTCCCCTCCCTCAACTCGTCCGCCGAAATCGTCCGCCATCTCCAGGAATATCTCGGCGAAAAAGCCGTCGAGCTGAACCCCGCGATGAAGGTCGGCCTCGCCGCCTCCTCGTTCGCGCCGGGCCTCGTCGCCGGTCCGGTGAAGGCCAACGTCGTCTCGATGGCCGCGCAATTCGTCGCCGGCGAAACCCCCGACGATCTCGTGAAGCAGCTCCGCAAAAACACGAAGCTCGGCCTCGCCACCACCATCGATCTGCTCGGCGAGACGGTCGTGAGCGAGGCGGAGGCCGACGCGTTTCTGCAACGCAACCTCGACGTGCTCGACACCGTCACCGCCGCGCTTGCGCAGGAACCCGCACCCGCGTTCAGCGACCTCGGCGTGAACGGCGCTCAGCTTCCGCGCCTGAATCTGTCGGTGAAGATTTCCGCGCTCACCCCCGACGTCCACCCCGCCGATCCGGAAAATTCCATCGCGGCGCTGAAGCAACGCCTCCGGCCAATCCTCCGCCGCGCGCGCGAAGTGGGCGCGTTCATCAACTTCGACATGGAGAGCTACAAGTTGAAGGACCTCACGCTCGCGCTCTTCAAATCGATTTTGGAGGAGGAAGAATTTCGCACCCAGCCCGCGATCGGCATCGCGCTGCAGGCCTACCTCCGCGACGGCGAGCGCGACCTCCGCGATCTCATCGCGTGGGCGCGGAAAAACCATCGCCCCATCGGCGTGCGCCTCGTGAAAGGCGCCTACTGGGACTACGAAACGATCCTCGCGCAGCAGCGCGACTGGCCCGTGCCCGTCTGGTCGAAAAAACCCGAGTCCGACGCGAACTACGAAAAACTTTCGACGCTGTTGCTCGAAAACATCGACCTCGTTTCGCCCGCGTTCGCCTCGCACAACGTCCGCTCCTGCGCCCACGCGCTCGCGCAAGCCGAGCGCCTGAAAATCGATCCGCGGGCGTTTGAATTTCAAGCGCTCTACGGCATGGCCGATGAATTGAAGAGCGCGCTGCTCGCGCATGGCAGTCGCGTCCGGGAATATTGCGCCATCGGCGAACTACTCCCCGGCATGGCCTATCTCGTCCGCCGCCTCCTCGAAAACACGAGCAACGAAGGTTTTCTTCGGATCAAAAACATGGGGGAGGCGACGAAGGATCAGTTGCTCAAAAATCCGGTGGAGCTGCTGCAGGTGGGACCGGCTGGCCCCAGCCGGCCTGAGTTCCAGCCCGCGAATCACGCATCAACCCCGGCCGGCTCGGAGAGCCGGCCCCGCCTTTTCAACAACGCTCCGAACACCGACTTCACGCGCGCCGCCTCCCGCGATCAACTGCGCGCCGCGCTCACCAGCGTCACCGCTGCGCTCGGAAAAAAATGGCCGCTCGTCATCGGCGGAAAAAAAATCTCCGACCGCGAATGGATCGCTTCGACGAATCCGGCGCAGCCTGCCCAAATCATCGGCCACTGGGCTCGCGCCACTATCGCGGATGCCGAAGCCGCCGTCGCCGCCGCGCGGGTCGCGCAACCCGCGTGGGCGAAACTCTCCACCGACGAACGCGGAAAAATTATCGAGCGCGCCGCCGATCTGATGGAGTCGCGCCGCCCGGAATTGAACGCGTTGCTCATTCTCGAAGCCGGCAAGCCGTGGCTCGAAGCCGACGGCGACGTGAGCGAAGCGATCGACTTTTGCCGCTTCTACGCGGTCGAGATGCGCAAGCTCGACCAACCGGTCGTCACGCAAGCCGTGCCCGGCGAGCGCTGCGTGCAGCGTTGGACGCCCCGGGGCACCGGCGTCGTGATCGCGCCGTGGAATTTCCCGCTCGCGATCCTGTGCGGTATGACCGTCGCGCCACTCGTCGCCGGCAACACCGTCATCATGAAGCCCGCCGAGCAGACCTCGGTAATTGCGGCGACGTTCATGGAAATTCTCATCGCCGCCGGCGTGCCCGGGGGCGTGGTGAATTTTCTCCCCGGCTTCGGCGAAGACGTCGGCGCGCATCTCGTCGCGCATCGCCAGATCAATTTCATCGCGTTCACCGGCTCGCGCGCTGTCGGCACGAAGATTTGGGAAACCGCGGGCCGCACGCTGCCGGGCCAGGCCACGTTGAAAAAAGTCGTCTGCGAGATGGGCGGGAAAAACGCACTCATCATCGATAACGACGCCGACCTCGACGAAGCGATTCCCGCGACGCTCTCTAGCGCCTTCGGCTTCGCCGGCCAAAAATGCTCCGCGCTCTCCCGGCTCATCGTGCTCGAGGATATCCACGACGCGTTCGTCGAGCGCCTGCTCGCCGGCGCCGCCGCCACCCCGGTCGGCGACCCCGCGCTGCCCGGCACCGTCGTTGGTCCGGTGATCGATGCGGACGCCCAGAAGAAAATCCTCGGCCTGATCGAGACCGGAAAGAAGGAGGCAAAGTTGGCGTGGCAATCTACGCTTTCGTCCGCGGTCGTCGCGAGCGGCGGTCACTTCGTGCCGCCGACGATCTTCACCCACGTGAAACCCGAAGCCACGATCGCGCGGGAGGAAATTTTCGGGCCCGTCTTCGCGGTCATCAAGGTCCGCGATCTCGACGAGGCGATCACGGTCGCTAACTCCACCGACTACGCCCTCACCGGCGGGCTCTTTTCGCGCAGCCCGCGCGCGCTGGAGCGCGCCGAGCGCGAGTTGATGTGCGGCAATCTCTACCTCAACCGCGGCATCACCGGCGCGATCGTCGAGCGCCATCCGTTCGGCGGTTTCAAGATGAGCGGCGGCGGCACGAAAGCGGGCGGCAAAGGTTATCTGGAAAATTTTCTCTTCCCGCGCGCCATCGTCGAAAACGTCATGCGCCGCGGCTTCACGCCGCCGCTCGAGGGCGAATAGGAATCGCGCGTTCGCGCGCCGTTACGCCTCGCCTTCCCACCGTCGTCGAGCAGAGCAGCACGTCATGCGCGCGCGATCGGCGCACTCCGCGAGGTCGGTTTCGCTGACCCCGGCGAGCACGAGCTTCGCGGGCGTGACGTCCCAGTTGCCCGTCTCACCCGGAAGATCGAGGCCCAGCGGCGCTCGGCGAAAAAACCCTGCTCCAAATCGCCACGCTCAAGGCGCGCGACGATGCCGAGCGCCATGATCGCGAACTCACCCAATTGCGCGCCACCCAGTCCGCGCAGGCCGCCGGGCTTCGCTCCACCACGTCCGCGCTCGGGCGCGAGCAAAAGCTCCGCACCCTCTTGATCGACGGGCTGGCAGTGCTCGTGGTTTTGGGCGGTAGCGTCGTCCTGCTGCGGCGTTATCTGCCCGCCACGAAACGCGGCCACGATCGCGGCGCCGAGACGCCGTCCAGTTAGGAGGGGCGACCGCCAGGGCGGGTAAGCGCGCAGCGCTGACCTCAAAAATCCAGCGCCTTCATCGGCCCAATCTTCACGCCAAAGCGATCACTGTAGGGCTTCACGCGCTGAAATTCTGTGCGCTTCAGGTCGAAGCTGCCCCCGAAGGTCATGAACAGCACCGACGCCGTCCCCTCGCCTGAGACCGAGTTCATCACCGGCACAAATTTCGGATCGACAACGCTGAAGTCGATGTTCGCTGTGCCGCCCTTTACTTTCACGATCAGTTTCATCCGGAAGGAATCACGGACGCGCAACGCCACATGCTCCAGCGCGTGTCGCTCCTTGTTGATCCGCGCGAGCAGCTCAAATTTCTCCATCGGCAGCGTGTTCTTGGGATCGTTGCGGAGCGGAACGTTGAAGGTGATCGCGGTGGCCGTCTCGCTTTCGATCACCGCGCGCGAGAGATCGATCGCCGCGTTGTCGCCATTGAGACTGAAGCGCGCGCCGTCCGTCCCGGGCTCCTTGCCGGCGGCTTCATCGCGCGCGAGGCGCTCGCCGCGTTTTTCACCGCGGGTCCGATATTCCTTGAGTTGCCTTTCGGTCGGCGGCTTGCCGTTGATTTTCAGCGGCGTGAATTGCTCCGCATAGGGTTTGGAGGGATCAAACCGGATAATGGTTTCGCCCCGCGGCTTGCCCTTGGGATCCGTGTTGTTGCGGGTCTCGGTGTAGGCCCAGCGATCGAAATCCTGCGAGAGCTTCGTGAGCGCATCGAGCAGCAGCGGCGGCACCGGCGCACCGGCGGGCGGTGGGACGGCCTCGGCCGCTCGCGCGCGGGTCGTGAGCAAAAGCAAAACAGCCAACAAGTGAAACCAGCGGCGCATCATCGTGTGAGCCCTGCGGGGGAGATTTCGTTCCGCAATCCTTTCCGCTCTGGAGCGGCGGAGCGATCAGCGATTCGAAAACGTTTTGTCGTCGCGCAGGAGCAGTTGCCCCGCCCGCATGTCGGTGAACTCACCCTGATCGATCGCGAGGTGGCCGTTCACCAGCACGTAGATCATGCCTTCCGCATACGAGTGCGGTTTCTCGTAGGTCGCCGTGTCCTTCACTTTCGCGAGATCGAAAATCTGGATGTCTGCAAACGCGCCTTCGCGCAACTCGCCGCGATCCTTCAGCCCGTGCACGCCAGCCGTGAGGCCGGTCCCGGTGTGGATCGCATGCTCGAGCGTGATGATTTTTCGTTCGACGACGTCGCGCCGGATTTTTTGCGGAAACGCCCCGTAGGTCCGCGGGTGCGGCACGCCTTTGCCAAACTCCGGCGCGCCGCCGTCGGTGTCGGTCATCGTCCACGCCTGCCGCATGAAGGCATCGCTATCGACTTCGTTCATCGTGAACGACACCACGCCGATGCGCCCCGCGCCTTCCTTGAACAACGCGATCGCCGCCTCCGTCGCGTCAATCCCGCGCTCCTGCGCGATCGCGCTGAGGCGTTTGCCCTCAAGTTTCGGGTTGGCGGGAAACGACGCGATTTGGATCAACTCGGCGCCGCCGCGGCGCTTGAGATTTTCCTCGATGCCGTGGACCACCTCGCCGTCGGCCAGGCGCTGGAGGATCGCGGGCGTGCCGCCGTTTTGCGCCCACTCGGGCACCAGATACGCGACGAGCGAGGACGACGATGCGAGATACGGATGCTGATCCGCCCAGATCTCCAGGCCCTCCGTGCGCGCGGCCTCGATGTGCTTGATCATTTCCGCGGAAAGCCCCTTCGCGCGCGGACCCATCGTCTTGATGTGCGTGACGATGCCGGGCAGCTCCGCCTCGCGCGCGATGCGGATGACTTCGTCGACCGCGCCCACCGCGCCGACATTGTAATCGGCATCGTCGCGCACATGCGCCGTGTAGAACCCGTGAAACTGCGCGACGATCTTCGCAAGGTCGATGACCTCCTCCGTCTTTGAGTGATTCGCGGGCTGATAAAATAGTCCGTCCGACATGCCCCACGCACCGGCCTGCAGGCCCGCGCGGATGACCTGCCGCATTTTCTCCAACTCGGACTCCTGGGGATCGCGCTCATCGTAAGCCATGGCGGTGATGCGCGCGGTGTTGTGGCCGATGAGGGGGACGACGTTCACGCCGGGCCGCGACTGGGTGATCACCTTGAACTGCGGCAACAGGTCGGACGGCCCGCCACCGTCGGGATTGATCACGGCGGTCGTGATGCCCTGCGTAATCAACGCCTTCACGCCGGCGCGGTCGGCTTGTTCCAACGCCTCCGACGCGTGCGAATGCGGATCGATGTAGCCGGGCGCGACATAGAGCCCGTGCGCATCGATCGTTTTTTTCGCGGCGGCGTTTGCCGGAATTTTTCCCACCGCGACAATGCGATCGCCCTTGATGCCGACGTCCGCGTAGCGCCAGGGCGAGCCGGTGCCGTCGAGCAATTTGCCGCCGCGGATCAGGACGTCGAAGGTTTGCGCGCGCGCGCCAGCGCTGGTGGCGGCGAACAGCGCGGCGAAGAGCAGGAGGTTTTTCATGACGGCGGCGAGTGGGCGGCGGAAGGGGCGCGGGCGAAAAAGCTCAATTGGCGGCCCAGCGGTCGCGGAGTTGGGCGGCGCTGGCCAGCGTCACATCGGCCGCGCGCAGCAAACGCGCGGTCGCGTGCACTTGCGCGGCGTTGTCGGCGGCGAGTTCGCCGGCGGCGCGCCAGAGATTATTTTCGAAGCCGACGCGCACCGAGCCGCCCGCCTTGGCGGCGGCGACCGCACACGCGCCCTCGTCCAGCCCAAACGCGCACATCATCCAGTCGCCAAACCGCGGCATGCGCGGGGCCAGAAACGGCTCGAGATCGGCGGGGCAAGCCGGAGCGGGCGCGCCCTGGCGGCCGAGCACGAAGAGCACCGGCACGTTGGTCCACGGCACGATGCCGCGCTGCGCGAGATCGGCGAGCCGCATCGCTTCCTCCGGTGAATAAACGATGATCTGCGGCGCGACGCGCTCGCGCTTCAGCCACGCCAGAAATTCGGCAAACCGGCGCTCGCTCTCCGCCGTGGGCGCGAGCTCGCGCAACGCGAGCGACACCGCTTCCGGTCGGACCGCGCGCACCACCGCCATCTGCTCCTCCGCCGAATACTGCCCGACCGACTCGCTCGTGATCTGCACCACGAGACGATCGTCGATGAGCGTTTTGATCGCTGCGAGCGCGGCGCGATAGGCGTCGGCGTCGAGCAGGTGCCGACCCGCCGCATCGCGCACATGCAGGTGGATCATCGCGGCGCCGGCGTCGAGGCACTCGGCCGCGGTGCGCGCGAGGTCGGGGGCCGTCAGCGGCAGCGCCGGGTGATCGGCCTTGGTGCGCCGGGCGCCGTTGGGCGCGACCGCGATCGCCACCGGAACTCGTCCCTGCGCCGATGCCATCATGGCCCGGTGCTAGTAGAAACATTTGGATTGTGCAATCTCCTAGATGAAACAATCGTTTCTTTTGTGACCCGCCCGACTGCATGAACCACGAAGCGATCACTGACCGGATCGCCGCGGAACTCGGCCGGCTGCCCGCGAGCCTGCAGGCCGCCGGCCGTTACGTGCTCGAGAACCCGCGCGACGTCGCACTCCTCTCCATGCGCGAACAGGCACGGCAGGCCGGCCTCCAGCCGGCCACGATGACGCGCTTCGCCAAACGGATCGGCCTGAAGGGCTACGACGCGGTGCGCCGCGCGCACGCCGATCGGATTCGGAGCGGCGGGCTCGGCTTCGCCGGCAAGGCGGGCGCGCAGGTGAAAAGCCAGAAGCATCAGGGCGAGCGCGCCCTGGCCGCCGAAATGGCCGACGCCCTCGCGCGCCAGGTCGCGCAACTCGCCGACCCCGCGATGCTCGATCAGATCGCGGCCGCCGCCGAACGCCTGCACCATGCGCGCCGGATTTTCTGTCTCGGCCTGCGCTCGTGCCACGCGATCGCCTGGCATCTTCACTATATCTCGTCGCTCTTCACCGACCGCACGACGCTACTCGATCACGTCGCCGGCGTGGGCACGGATCCGATTCGCGCCGCCACGGCGCGGGACGTGCTCTTCGTCGCGAGCGTCAAACCTTACACACGGGCGTCCGTCGACGTCGCACGCTACGCCGCGGCGCGGGGTGTCGCCGTGATCGCGGTGACCGACAGCAAGGCTTCCCCACTCGTCGAGCATGCCGACCACGCGCTGTTCATCACGACGGGCAGCCCGTCGTTTTTTCACACGATGACGCCCGCGTTCGCCCTCGGTGAAATCCTCGCGACGCTCGCGGCGGGCCGCGATGGCGCGAAGGTCGCGCGCGCCCTCAAGCACACCGAGGCGCAGCTCGCGGCCTTCCACGTCCACTGGCGTCCGCACCCGGCCGCATGACCCACATCCTGCATCGCCAGATCGCCGGCACGATGCCCGTCGCGGTCGGCGGCCGCGGCCTCGAACTCACGGATGCCGCGGGCCGGGTTTATCTCGACGCCTCGGGCGGCGCGGCCGTGTCGTGCCTGGGGCACGGCCATCCCGCCGTGCGGGCCGCGCTCCACGCCCAACTCGATCAACTCGCTTATGCGCACACGGGATTTTTCACGACCGAGGTCGCGGAAAAACTGGCCGACAAACTGATCGCTGGCGCGCCGGGCGGAATGTCGCACGTCTATCTCGTGTGCGGCGGTTCGGAGGCGATGGAAGCGGCGTTGAAAATGGCGCGGCAGTATTTCGTCGAGCGGGGCGAACCGCAGCGCCGGTCCATCATCGCCCGCCGGCAGAGCTACCACGGCAACACGCTCGGCGCCCTCGCCGCCGGCGGCAACGCCGCGCGCCGCGCCCAATTCCGCCCGCTCCTCATCGACACGCATCACATCGAGCCGTGCTTTGCCTATCACCATCAGCGCGCGGGTGAAAGCGACGCCGTCTACGCCGCCCGCGCCGCGCAGGCGCTCGAGGATCAACTGCGCGCGGTCGGGCCGGAGACGGTGATGGCGTTCGTGGCCGAGACGATTGTTGGCGCGACCGCCGGCGCCGTGCCCCCGGTCGCAGACTACTTTAAGCACATCCGCGCGATCTGCGATCGCCACGGCGTGCTCCTGATCCTCGACGAAGTGATGTGCGGCATGGGCCGCACCGGCACCCTTCACGCCTGCGAGCAGGAGGGCATCGCGCCCGATCTCATGACGATCGCGAAAGGACTGGGCGGCGGTTACCAACCGATCGGGGCCGTGCTCGTCGCGCGAAAAATCTTTGACGCGTTTGCGAACGGCTCCGGTGTTTTCCAGCACGGCCACACCTACCTCGGTCACCCGATGGCGTGCGCCGCCGCCCTCGCCGTGCTCGAAACGGTCGAGCGCGATCACCTCATCCGCAACGTCGTGCAGCAAGGCAACCACCTCGCGCGTCGGCTCACCGAGCGTTTCGCGCATCATCCGCACGTCGGCGACATCCGCGGCCGCGGGTTGTTTCGCGCCCTCGAATTCGTTTTCGACCGCGACACAAAGCGGCCGTTTGCGGCCGAGCTGAAGTTCCACGCCCGCCTCAAGCGCGAGGCCATGGCGCGCGGGCTGCTGATTTATCCGATGGGCGGCACTCTCGACGGCACCCGCGGCGACCATGTGCTGATCGCCCCGCCCTTCATCGTCGACGCGCCCACCATCGACACGATCGTCGAGCGACTCGGCGAGGCCGTCGATGCGGTCGTCTTCGCAATTTAGCCTGCCACCCGTTTTCTGCCGTCCGACTTCACCCCGGGTCTGACATCGTCATCCGCCCCGCCATGCGCACGCCGCTCGGCGCGTTTTAAGGGACGCTCGCCGCCCTGCCGGCGTCACGTCTTGGGCGCGAGGGGTGTCGCCACCGACCGGACGGAGTGCGGCGAACTAAACGAGGTTGAGGTGCAGCCGCACCATCTCCGCGAAAGCCGCCTCTGTGCGTTCCTCGACGGAGCGACGGAGAAGTTCGGTGTCACCGTTCACGGTTCACCTGCTCTCACTAGGTCCCGCGAAAAACGAACAAAGTTGTTTCTGACTCAGCGTTCCCCCGTCCGCCACGCTGAGCGCAGGCGAAGCATCATTGCGACCTTACTGGAAAGGAAACCAGCGATCCTTCGCCGTCGCTTCGGATGACCGAAAAGAAAAAGGCGCAACGCGACTGCGCCCCTCCAGCCCAGACACGTCGGACGAAAGCCCAACCTCCATCCGGCAGACTACATCCGGCAGATCAGCAGCTCGCGCTCGTAGACCAGTTCCTTCGGCAGTGCAGCGTGGAGATCGATGAAGAGCTCTTCGTGACCGAGCACCTCGTTGCGCCACGCGGTGCGATCGAAGGCCTGCAGCTCCTCGAACTTCTCCTCGGAAAAATCCATGCCGGTCCAATCCATGTCCTTGTAGCGCGGCACCCAGCCGATGGGCGTCTCCTTCGCGCGGCCACCGGCGCGCACGCGATCGAAAATCCATTTGAGCACGCGCATATTTTCGCCAAAGCCCGGCCAGATGAATTTCCCGTCCTTGTCCTTGCGGAACCAGTTCACGTGGAAAATCCGCGGCGTCTCGGTGAGCGAGCGCTGCATGTTGATCCAGTGCCGGAAATAATCGCCCATGTTGTAGCCGCAGAAAGGCAGCATCGCCATCGGGTCGCGGCGCACCTTGCCGATCGTGCCGGCGGCAGCGGCGGTCATTTCGCTGCCCATCGTCGCCCCGACGTAGACGCCGCTCGACCAGTTGAACGCCTGGTAAACCAGCGGCATTGTCGTCGCGCGGCGGCCGCCAAAAATAAACGCGCTGATCGGCACGCCGTGCGGGTTTTCCCAATCGGGGTCCATCGTCGGGCATTGTTTCGCGGGCGCGGTGAAGCGCGCGTTCGGGTGCGCGGCCTTCGCGCCGGTCGCTTTCGCGATCTCGGGCGTCCAGACCTTGCCCTGCCAGTCGGTCGCCATCTCCGGCGGCGTCTCGGTCATCCCTTCCCACCACACGCCGCCACCGGGCGTGAGCGCGACGTTTGTGAAGATGGAATTTTTCGCGAGCGCCTTCATGGCGTTCGGGTTGGTGTGGTTGCCGGTGCCGGGCGCGACGCCGAAGAAACCCGACTCGGGATTAATCGCGCGGAGGCGGCCGTGCGCGTCGGGCTTGATCCAGGCAATGTCGTCGCCGACGGTCCACACTTTCCAACCCTGCTTCTGAAAATGCGGCGGCGGAATGAGCATCGCGAAGTTCGTCTTGCCGCACGCGCTCGGGAACGCGGCCGCGACGTAGACCTTTTTGCCCTGCGGATTCTCGACGCCCAGGATGAGCATGTGCTCAGCCATCCAGCCCTCGTCCCGCGCCATCGCCGACGCGATGCGGAGCGCGAAACATTTCTTGCCGAGCAGCGCATTGCCGCCGTAGCCCGAGCCGTAGCTCCAGATCTCGCGCGTCTCGGGAAAGTGGACGATATACTTCTCCTTGTTGCACGGCCAGGTGACGTCCTTCTGACCCTTCGCGAGCGGCGCGCCGACGGAGTGCACGCACGGGACGACGCGTTTGAAATCCTTGTCGATCAGTTCGAAAACTTTTTTGCCGATGCGCGCCATGATGCGCATGTTCACGACGGCGTAGGCCGAGTCGGTGAGCTGCACGCCGATCTGCGACATCGGCGAGCCGATCGGGCCCATGCTGTAAGGCAGCACGAACATCGTGCGGCCCTTCATGCAGCCGCTGAAAAGGCCTTTGAGGGTTTTGCGCATTTCGAACGGGTTGACCCAATTGTTCGTCGGGCCGGCAGCCTCTTTCGACAGCGAGCAGATGAACGTGCGATCCTCGACGCGCGCCACGTCGTTGGCGTCGCTGCGCGCGTAATAGCAGCCGGGCCACTTTTTCTGGTTCAGCTTGATGAACGTGCCGCCGGCGACCATCTGCGCGCAGAGCGCATTATATTCCTCCGGCGAACCGTCGACCCAGTGGATGGCATCAGGCTTGCAGAGGTCGGCCATTTTCTCGACCCAACGCCGCAGATGCGTGTTTGTGCTGAGGGGCTTCGCCGGATTGCGTTTCTTCATGGGACCGCAACGCTACGGGCGACGCCCGCCGAGTAAACCGCAAAGGCCCGGCGCACGCGGTGCAGAAGTTAATTTCGATTCAGTATTAGCGAGTCGCCTTCGCGGCAAATTCTCCGCAGTTTCAGCGCGTGACCAAGCTCTGCATTTTTGTCGGCATGACGGTATTCGGCATCGTCGGAAGCCTGGTCGCCGGCGCATTCGACATGGACACGTTTTCGATCGGCTCGTTTCTGCTCAGCGGCGTGGGCAGCATGGTGGGCGTTTTCGTCGGCTGGAAAGTCGCGCAGAAATTTAATTAGAAAGTGACGGCGGCTTCCCGCCGCCGAATCAAAAGCGACTCATCGGCTGAGCCGGTCCTGAGCCTGCCGCAGGAATGCCGAGGCCACGCCCTCACTTCATCGGCTCGATGTGCACCGTCACGTCGCTAATCGCGTGCGGCACGGACGCGAGCAGGGCGTCCTTTACCGCGTGGGCGATGTCGTGCCCGGCGCGCACCGAAAGCTCGCCGTTCACGCGCACCTGGATGTCGACGAGATGACTGAGACCGCTTTTGCGGACGCGCACCTTGTCGAGCGCGAGCACGCCGGCCACCGCCAGCGCGATCGCCCGCACCTCGTTTTCGAAGTCCACGGCGACGGCCGTGTCCATCACATCGCGCAGCGCCTTGCCAAACATCCCCACGCCATTGAATGAGATGATCACGCACGCAAAGAGCGCCGCCCAGTCGTCGGCCGTCTCCCAGCCCTTGCCCCCCCACAGCGCGATGCTGATGCCGACGAACGCCGCGGCGGAGGTCATCGCGTCGGACCAGTGGTGCAATGCCTCCACCCCCAGCGCCGTGCTGCCGAGTTTCTCGCCCACCCTTCCCATCCGGCGCGAAAACCACGCTTTGGCGACGATGACGGCGGCCAAGACCACGAGCGTCCACCACGCCGGCCCTTGGTGCGGGGTGATGATCTCGTGCACCGCATGGATCGCGATCCAGGCCGCGACCATAAAAACGAACACCGCCACCGCGAGCGCCGCCAGGGGCTCCGCCTTGCCGTGGCCGTAAGGGTGATCGGCGTCAGGCGGTTTGGCCGCGACGCGAAATCCCGCCCAGACCAGCGTGGAGGACAAAATGTCGAGCAGCGACTCGGCCCCGTCCGCGATCAGGGCATACGTGTGGCCGAAAAATCCGCCGGCAAATTTCGCCGCCGCGAGCACCGCGTTGAGCGCGATGCCGCGCAGCACCAGCCGCGCACTGTCTTCGGCGCGCCGTTTGGTCGCGGCGTGAGGAGGCGGCAGTTCGGGGGACACGCGCGCAAACTACGGACGAACGCCCGCCCGCCGCCAGCCTGCAATTGACCCCGCCGCCGCGCCGCTCCAAGTTGCGTCCATGGCCGCGCAAACCAGCACGTCGTCGAACGATCCCGTGAAGCAATTTTCCGTGTTCACGGAAAACCGCGTCGGCCGCCTGCACGATCTCACTTCCCTGTTCAAGAATCACAACGTCCACATCATGGCGATCACCGTGCTCGACACAACCGACTGCGCGATCGACCGGCTGATCGTCGATGATCCCGATAAGGCCCGCGAGCTGATGGTGAACAACGATTTTCCCTACTCGGAGTGTAACGTGCTGGTCGTCGAGATCAGCGACGAATCCGAACTCAACAAGGTCCTCGCCGCACTACTCGAGGCGGAGATCAATATTCACTATATCTACAGCTTCATCAAACGCCCCGAGGGCAAGTCCGCGATCGCGATCAACACCGAGGATGCCGATGTCGCCGCCCAGGCCGTCGGCCGCAGCGGTTTCCGCGTGCTGACGCAGAGCGATATTTCGCGGTAGGCGCGGCGCGCCGCGATCAGCGATCAGCGATCAGCGATCAGCAAATACCCGAATGAAAAAGCGGGCCGGTCGGCGCTCCTCTGAAAAAACTGAGCGCTGATCGCTCAACCTCAGCCTGAGACCTCGCCGCTCGATCAGGGTCTCAGCCCTGAACTTCGCCCATCTTCTCACCCTCGAGTTCATAGAGCCCGGTCATGTAACCGTTCTCGAACATCGCGCCGACTTTCAGTTCACCGTAAAACGCCACCGGCACGTCCATCATCGGAGCCACGCCCTTTTTCATCTTCACGATCACCCACTCATTCATGTTGGGCACCGAGCCGTAGCAGCAGGCCATCGTGTTGCGCATGAGCAGAAATTCTGTGACGAGGCCCTTCTCCATTTTCACCGGCACCATAAAGCCGGTGATGACGGCCTTCTTGCCGTTCCAGCCTTTCACGCCCGCGGGAATTTGTTCCTCGCCGGTCGGCGGCTTGGCGGACGGATTAGCCGACGGGTCAAAGGCGGGCGGTGTAAAATTGTAAGACGCGAGCTGCTCGAAGCCGAGTTTCAGGTAACCGTTCTCGGTCGGCACGCTCACCGCCGGCGTGCCGGCGGGCGGGACGACATCCGCGGCGCGCACGACACCGCCCAGCGTTGCAACGAGTGAAACCAACACAAGGGCGCGAAGCGTTTTCATAGCGCGGGCACCTTACCCGATCGGCGGGATTCGTCAAAGGGTGATTTCAGGCGCCACTCGCGCCGGAGAAACCGCGCCGCGGTCGGGCGCGTCGGACTGTCTGGCGATTTTCGCCGATGCGCGGGGGGTTTGTCCGTTGACCCGACGCGGCGCGGGGGGCACTCACGCACCTTACCCCATGAGCCAGACCTACCGCGCCCTGCTGGTCGGCACCGGCAGCATCGCTGACGCCCACGCCCGCGCCATTGAGGACACGCGCGGCCGCGTGCAACTCGCCGGCGCGGTGGACATCGACGCGGCGCGGGTCCGGGCGTTCTGCGCACGGCACAAAGGTTCCAGCGCGCATACCGATTATGCGGCCGCGCTCGCCGAGATCCGCCCGGATGTCGTGCTCGTGGCCGCGCCGCCTGCCTTCCACGCCGACATGACGATCGCCGCGATGGAAGCGGGCGCGTGGGTGCTCTGCGAAAAACCTTTTTGCGCCTCGCTCGCCGAACTCGATCGCATCGAGGAGGCCGAGCACCGCACCGGCCGTTTTGCCGCGTGCGTGTTTCAGCAGCGCTTCGCCTCCTCCACCGCGCACCTCCGCCGGCTCGCGGAGGACGGCCTGCTCGGCCGCCCGCTCGTCGCCGTCTGCAACACGCTGTGGTTCCGCGATGCCGCTTATTACACCGCCCCGTGGCGCGGCAAATGGAAGACCGAGCTTGGTGGCCCCACCATGGGCCTCGGCATCCACGCGATGGACCACTTGCTGCACCTGCTCGGCGATTGGGCCGAGGTGCGCGCGCAGGCCGCGACGCTCGATCGCGACATCGAGGTCGAGGACGTCTCGATGGCGATGATCCGTTTCGCCAGTGGTGCGCTCGCCTCGGTCGTCAACAGCGCGCTCAGCCCCCGCCAGGAAACCTACCTCCGCCTCGACTACCAGCGCGCGACCGTCGAGCTCACGCATCTCTACGGCTACACGCGCGACAACTGGCGCTTCACGCTCGCGCCCAACGTGCAGGAGGAAGGCAACACCCTCGCGCAGGCGTGGCAGAGTTTCCCTGCTGACACCGGCTCGACGCACGCCGCGCAACTCGCCGAATTTGTCGCCGATCTCGACGCCGGCACGCGCCCGCTCACGAGCGGAGAAGATGCGCGCCGCACGCTCGAACTCCTCGCCGCGATCTACAAGAGCGCCTTCACCGGCCATCCGGTCGCACGCGGCTCGATCGGCCGCACCGATCCGTTTTATTGGTCGCTCAACGGCGGACTCAACCCGTGGCGCGCGAAGAACGGCGGACACGTTGTCGTGGCAACAAAGTAGCGCCGGCGTCCTGCCGGCATTCATTCTGCCGGCTGGAAGCCGGCGCTACTTCAGCGAAATTACTCTTTCTTCGCGGCCCCGGCCGGACCGGGCTTCGGCAAAACCTGCGTGCGCACGGCCCACGCCTCCCAGCGTGCCGCCATCTCCTTCACCCGCTCCGGCTGCGCCGCCGCGAGATCGTGCAGCTCCACGCGATCCACCTCCAGGTCGTAAAGTTCCCACGCGCCATCCACGAGCGACACGAGTTTCCATTTTCCCTCGCGCACCGCGCGGTTGCCCTCGTGTTCAAATGCGAGGAATTCGCGCCCGAGCGGCCGGCCCGCAAACGCGGGCGAAAGGCTCACGCCTTCCATCGGGAGAATTTTGTTTCCCTCCAACTCGCGCGGATAGCTCGCGCCCGCGACGTCGACGCACGTCGCCATCAAATCGATCAAGTGCCCGGGCTCGCGGCGAAACTCGCCCTTCGCTTTCACCGCCGCCGGCCAGTGCGCGATGAGCGGCGTGCCGATGCCACCTTCGTGGGCGTAGTGCTTGTAGAGGCGCCACGGAGTGTTGGCCGCATTTGCCCACGCGGAACCGTAGCTCGGAAACGAGCCGGGCTGGCCCATGTGCGCGAGTTCCTCGCCGCGATAGAGTTTGTTCGGCAACATCTGCGTGCCTTGGTTGATTCCGGTCCCGGGCCGCGGATTCTCGGTCGGCTGCATTTCAAATCCGAACGGCTCCCACTCCGCGCACGCGCCGTTGTCGCTGAGAAAAATCACGAGCGTGTTGTCGAGCTGCCCGCTCGTGCGCAGATCGGCGAGCAGCCGGCCGATGTTGCGATCCATGCCCGTGACCATGCCCGCGTAAACCGCCATGCGCTGCGCGAGATCGGCGCGGCGATCGGCGGGGAGCGAGTCCCACGCGGGATTCGCGCCGTCGTCGGTCATCGAACCCATCCGCTTCGCCGCGACGGGATGCGGAATCTTGCTGCGCGGCGTGAGCGGCGTGTTCGCGGGCAGCAGGCCGATCTTTTTCTGCTTCGCGAGGCGCTGGTCGCGGATGCGATCCCAGCCTTGCGCGTAAACTTCCGGATAGCCCGCCATGTCGTCCGGCTGCGAGGCGATTGGAAAATGCGCCGCCTGATAGCCGACGTAGAGCAGCCACGGCGCACCGGATTTCCGCATGTCGCCCAGGAAATCCAGCGCGTGATCCGTGATCGCGTCGGTCGCAAAATATTTTCCGGGCGCGTAAGTGCGCATCGGTTTTCCCTCGGGCAGACGCGTCATCATGCGCGGTTCCCACGAGTCCACGCCGTAGCCGCCGACAAAACCATAAAAATCGTCGAACCCGCGCTTCGTCGGAATCTCGCGATCGCCCACATGCCATTTGCCGACCGCCGCCGTGCGGTAGCCCGCCGGTTTCAACACCTGCGCGATCGTGACACAGCCTGCGTTGAGCGCTCCGCGATAGCCCGGATACGTCTCACCCTGATCGCCCGCGCCCGGAAAACGCGCCCCTTGATCGGAGGTCATCAGGCCGACGCCGGCCTGGTGCGGAAAGAGGCCCGTGAGCAGCGACGCGCGCGACGGACAGCAGCGTGCGCTGGTGTAGAATTGCGTGAAGCGCAGCCCGCCCGCGGCGAGCGCGTCGAGATTCGGCGTGCGAATCTCGCCGCCGTAGCAGCCGAGATCCGACCACCCGAGATCGTCGGCCAGGATGATGAGGATGTTGGGCTTCGCGGGCGCGGCGCCTGCGCGGACCTGCGCGCCCGCGAACAGCAAGCACAACGCAACCATTCGGCGGAGAGTTTTCATATTGGAGTAAAGCATCTCAACATAACGATTGTCATTCTGAGAATGCAAATCAACGCCTGCCCGTTGGGTGGTCGTCGACGATGAACCTTTCCCGTGTCATTGCGCGGAGCGCAGCGACGAAGCAATCCATCTGGAATTCGAGCTGGATTGCCGCGGTCGGCTTCGCCTCCCTCGCCATGACAAACCGGAGAGTTCATCTCCAGCGCAGCGAAGCATCCACTTTGATTCACACTCCGCAACCAACGGCGGGAGTCCCGCTGGCTACTTCGCTGCGCGGCGCTCAGAATGACCCGCCATGGGGACTGGTTCTTTTGAGTGCGCGATGGAGTGCTCACGACAGCGGCGCGAGCGTCTCGGCCACCGGCGTGCGATACGCCTTGAGCGCCGGCACCACGCCACCGAGCGCACACAGCCCGATCATCGCGAGCGGACAAATCCAGAGGATCGGCAGCTTCGCGCTGATATCGATCACGACGCCGGTCTGAGCGCGAATCACACCCGCCACGCCGATGAGCAGCCCGAAATAGACCGCAAAGCCCGCGACGGCCCCGAGCGCGCCGATACACGCAGCCTCCGCCACGACCGCACCGAAAATCGTCCGGCGTCGCGCTCCGAGCGCGCGCAGGATCGCGAGGTCGCGGCGGCGCGCACTCATCGAATTGTAGATGCTGGCGAGCACCGAACCCGCCGCGACGAGCGCGACGAGATACGCCACGAGCGCGAGAACTTCGTCGAACCACGAAATCTTACTGAACAAATCCGCGATGATCGCGCCGACTGGATAGGCGAGCGTCAGCCGGTTGCCCTGTTTGTTATACATCATGTCGAGCATGAAGCCCGCGCTCGGCGAACGCAGTTGGATGAGCACCGCGCTGACATCGGTCGCCGCGCGCGCATCGTGACCGCTCATCGTCTGCAGCCCCTTCAACGGAATCCACACCACGCGATCCGCCGGTGTGTTGGTCGGTGCCAGGATCCCGGTGAGCGTATATTCGTCGGCGTGCTGATTCTTCGCGTCGTAGTTCAGGCCGTGGAACGGATGAAATTTGTCGCCGACCTTCAGCCCGAGTTTTCCCGCCGCGAAGCTGCCCGCGATTGCTTCCTTCGCCTCCGCCGTGAAAACTTTTCCGCCGGGCTCGAGCACGTATTTTTTTTCGGGCGCGAATTGCACCGTCTCAAATAATTCCGGCACCGTGCCGACCAGCCGGTAGCCGCGCAGATTGTCGCCGACCGCGATCGGAATCGCGACCTTCACGGCCGGATGCTTCTTAATCGCCTCGTAGTCGGCGTAGGCGAGATTGCCCGGCGACGCCTCGAGGTGAAAAATCGCGTTGAGCACGAGCTGAAGTTTCGAGCCGCGCGCGCCGAGCACCGCATCGAAGCCGGCGTTGGTCTGCGTGAACGCCGTCTGCGACTGCGTCTTCACCATCCACACGGTCATGAGCAATCCGCACGCGAGCGCGATGCTGCCGGCGGTGATAAACGTCGAGAGCGCGTGCTGCCGCAGCGAGCGGTAGATGATCAGCGGCAGTGTCATCGCGGTGCTCCCTTCATCGCTTGGTTGATGTCGGCAAAATCCTGCCGTTTTTCAAATTGCCCGAGCACGAGCTCGTCGTGGCTCACGAGCAGCAGCGCGGCGCGATTCTCGCGACACACTTCGCGAATCAACGTCAGCGCCTCGCCCGCATGCTTGCGATCGAGATTGCCCGTGGGTTCGTCCGCGAGCACGAGCTTCGGCCGGTTCGCGAGCGCGCGCGCCACGGCCACGCGCTGCTGCTGGCCCGTCGACAACTGTCGCGGAAAATGGTCGAGCCGGTGACCGAGCCCCATGCGCTCCAAGACTTCCTTCGCGTGCGCCTTGTCCGCGCCCCGCGGACCGAAGCTCATGCCGAGCACGACGTTTTCGAGCACCGTGTAGCCTTGGAGCAGATTAAAAGTTTGAAAAATGTAGCCGAGTTTTTCCGCCCGCAGCCGGTCGCGGCCGGCTTCGCCCAGTGCCGTCATGTTCGCGCCGTCGAGTGTCACGCGTCCGCTGTCCGCCGCGAGGATGCCCGCGATCATATGGAGAAACGTCGTTTTGCCCGAGCCGCTCTCGCCGCGCAGCGCCACCTGCTCACCCGCCGCAAGTTCGAAACCCGCCACGTTCACGATTTCCACGCGCTCCCCGTCGGGTGAGACAAATGACTTTTTGAGTTCGGTGACGGCGAGCATGTGACGCGAGGAGTGTTGGCGAAGACGACGGCGCTTGCCAAACGTTTCATGCAGAATTCGCGCCATTGCGAATCCGCCACGCGGCGCCAAACGTAGTCCCTCTCGTGTCCGCTTCCGCTCCCCCCGCCGCCGTCCGCCCGTCCTTCTGGCAACGCCGCGTCGTCACGCCGTTGCGCGCGCAACTCACGCAGGGCGTCACCCCCGACCAGCTTGCGCTCACCCTCGCCCTCGGCACCGCCTGCTCGCTTCTGCCCTTTCTCGGCTTCACTACGCTACTCAATCTCGGGGTCGGCCTCGCGCTGCGACTCAACCAGCCGATCTTGCAAACCGTGAACTACCTGCTCGGGCCCGTGCAACTCGCGCTCATTTTGGTCTACGTGCGCGCCGGGGAAATCATCTGGCGCGCGCCCCACCTGCCCTTGTCGATCACCCAGCTCACCGCCGCGTTCCGCGCCGATCCGGGGGGATTCTTCGGACGCTTCGCCTGGATCGGCGTGTATGCCGCGACCGCGTGGCTGCTCAGCGTGCCGCTGATCGTCACCACGCTTTATTTCGCCCTGCGGCCCGCGATGCGCCGGCTGGCCACGAGGCGAAAGTAAAGCCGGTCTCTGACCGGCTCATCCGGAACATGACCGACCCACGCCCTGATTTAGCCGCAAAGACGCGCAAAATTATCCGTCCGGCAGTCGCAGGATTCCCGCGCGCCGGTCGGCGCCTTATGAGCTTCATTCGCGCCCGATCTTTTTCGCCTTTCGGCGGCAAATAAACTCCGCCGCAACCGCGCCGTGCGTAGTCTCGACTCACGCGTCCACCCGCGGCAAGTTGTCGCCCTCGCTGCGACTGCGCCTCCCCCTGATTTCCTGAGTTCCCTCTTCATGTCTTCTCCCGGCTCCCAATTTCGCGCGGCACTCGCCGCGGAAAAACCCCTCCAGATCGCCGGCGCGATCAACGCCTTCGCCGCGTTGCTCGCGCAACGTGCCGGTTTTCGCGCGCTCTATCTCTCCGGCGCCGGCGTCGCGAATCACTCCTACGGTATTCCCGATACCGGCGACACCACGCTCGCCGATGTCGTGATCGACGTCCGCCGCATCGCGAAACGCGTGCCGCTCCCGCTCCTCGTCGACATCGACACCGGCTGGGACGACCCCGCCTCCGCCGTTCGCGAACTCGCCGCCGCCGGCGTCGCCGCCGTGCACCTCGAAGATCAAGTCCCCGCGAAACTCTGCGGCCATCTTCCCGGCAAACAACTCGTCTCCACCGCCGAGATGGTCGGGCGCGTCCGCGCCGCCATCTCCGGCAAACCCGATCCCGCGTTCGTCGTCATGGCGCGCACCGACGCCGCCGCAAACGAAGGCGTCCCCGCCGCCATCTCGCGCGCGCAAGCTTACGTCGCCGCCGGCGCCGACGCGATTTTCGCCGAAGCGCTCCACACGCTCGACGACTACAAAGAATTCACTTCCGCGCTGCAAGTCCCGGTGCTCGCGAACATCACCGAGTTCGGCAAAACGCCATTCTTCACCGTCGACGAACTCCGCGCTGCCGGGATCGCGATGGTCCTCTACCCACTCAGCGCGAGCCGCGCCGCCGCCGCCATCTCGCTCGAAGTTTACCACACGATCCGCCAACACGGCACGCAAGAATCCGTCGTCCCCAAAATGCAGCCGCGCACCGAACTCTACGACGTGCTCGGCTACGAACCTCCGAGCTAAACGCGAATCTGCTTTTTCGACAGAATGAACAGAATAAACAAAAATGAGAATTAAGGCATTCCGAGTCTGAACCATTCAGTCCATTCTGTTAATTCTGTCTAACCTCCCATGCCCGACTCACCCCCAGTCCCCACCCCTGTTGCCAAAGTCAAAAAATCCGTCGCGCTTTCCGGCGTCGTCGCGGGCAACACCGCGATCTGCACCGTCGGCCACTCGGGCAACGATCTGCACTACCGCGGCTACGACATCGCCGATCTCGCGCGCGGCGCGACCTTCGAGGAAGTCGCCTACCTGCTCATTCACGAGCGGCTGCCCAACGCCGCGGAACTCGCCGCCTACCGCACGAAGCTCATCAATCTTCGCGGCCTCCCCGCCGCGCTCCGCGCCGTGCTCGAGCAAATCCCCGCCAGCGCGCACCCGATGGACGTCCTGCGCACCGGTTGCTCCACGCTTGGCACGCTCGAGTCGGAAAAGCTTCCCGAGTCCGGCGCGGGCGTCGGCTCCGCACCCGGCGCGCGCGAGCTCGCCGATCGGCTCGTCGCCGCGTTTCCCTCGATGCTGCTCTACTGGCACCATTTCTCGACGCACGGCACGCGTATCCGCACCGAGACCGCCGACGATTCCGTCGCCGCTCATTTCCTCCATCTGCTCCATCAGCGCCCGGCGTCCGCTTCGCACATCCGCGCGCTTGATCGCTCGCTGATTCTCTACGCCGAGCATGAATTCAACGCCTCCACGTTCGCCGCACGCGTCATCGCCGGCACCGCGACGGATTTTTATTCCGCGATCACCGGCGCGATCGGTGCGCTCCGCGGCCCCAAGCACGGCGGCGCCAACGAGGTCGCCTACGACATTCAGCAACGCTACGCCACGCCCGACGCCGCCGAGGCCGATCTCCGCGCCCGCCTTGCACGCAAGGAAATCGTCATCGGCTTCGGCCATCCCGTTTACACCGTCAGCGATCCGCGCAACGCGATCATCAAGGACATCGCTAAAAATCTCTGCGCCGAGACGGGCAACACCAATCTCTTCGCCATCGCCGAGCGCATCGAGACGCTGATGTGGGCCGAGAAAAGAATGTTTCCGAATCTCGATTGGTTCAGCGCCGTCGCGTATCACGAGATGGGGGTGCCCACGCTGATGTTCACGCCGCTCTTCGTGATGGCGCGCACCGCCGGCTGGGCCGCGCACATCATCGAACAGCGCATCGACGGCAAAATCATCCGCCCCTCCGCCAACTACACCGGTCCCGACGATCGGCCGCTCCCATCAATCGATCAGCGGAGTTAAGCGCCAAGACGCCAAGTCGCTAAGTTCGATCGCAAAGAAATTCCTCCTTCCGATCTTTGCGCCTTCGCGTCTTCGCGCTTCAAAATCATCCTCATGAGTTCCCATATTTCGAACGTCCGCCCGCCCGCCGACCAGCTTCTCGCCGAGATCGCCGACTACGCGCTGAATTTCTCCACGCCGTCCGACGAAGCCCTCGACACCGCGCGCTGGTGCCTCCTCGACACGCTCGCGTGCGGCATCATGGCCCTGAAATATCCCGCGTGCACGAAGCTCCTCGGCCCCGTCGTCCCCGGCACCACGATCGAAAACGGCGCGCGTGTCCCCGGCACCAGCTACGAACTCGATCCGGTGCAGGCCGCGTTCAACATCGGCACGATCGTCCGCTGGCTCGACTTCAACGACACCTGGCTCGCCGCCGAGTGGGGTCACCCCTCCGACAATCTCGGCGCGATCCTCGCCGTCGCCGACTGGATTTCGCGCAACAAAGCCGCGAACGCGAAGCTGTCAGCGTTCAGCTCTCCGCTCTCAGCTCTCGACTCTCTGCCCGCCCCGACCGTCCGCGACATCCTCGTCGCGATGGTGAAGGCCCACGAAATTCAAGGCGTCCTCGCGCTCGAAAATTCCTTCAACCGCGTTGGCCTCGATCACGTGCTGCTCGTTCGCATCGCCTCCACCGCCGTCGCCACCGCGATGCTCGGCGGCACGCGCGAACAGATCATCAACGCCCTTTCGCACGCGTGGCTCGACGGCTCCGCGCTCCGCACCTACCGCCACGCGCCAAACACCGGCTCGCGCAAATCCTGGGCCGCGGGCGACGCCACCAGCCGCGCCGTCCGTCTCGCCCTCATCGCGATGACCGGCGAGATGGGCTACCCCTCCGTCCTCACCGCGAAGACCTGGGGCTTCCAAGACGTCTCGTTCAAGAGCAACGCCGTCAAACTCGCGCGCCCGCTCGGCAGCTATGTGATGGAGCAAATCCTCTTCAAGATTTCATTCCCCGCCGAATTTCACGCGCAGACCGCCGTCGAATGCGCCGTCACCCTTCATCCACTCGTCAAAGATCGCCTCGACGTCATCGCGCGCATCGAACTCACCACGCACGAATCCGCCATCCGCATCATCGACAAGACCGGCCCGCTGAATAACCCCGCCGACCGCGACCACTGCCTGCAATACATGACCGCCATCGGCCTCATCCACGGCAATCTCACCGCCGAACATTACGAGGACAGCGCCGCCGCCGACCCGCGCATCGACGCCCTCCGCGCGAAGATGGTCGTAACCGAGGACAAATCCTATTCCCGCGACTACCTCGACGCCGACAAACGCTCCATCGCCAACGCCGTCCAAATCTTTTTCACCGACGGCTCAAAAACGGACCGCATCGAAGTCCACTTCCCCATCGGCCACCGCCGCCGCCGCAAAGAAGGAATTCCCATCCTTCAACAAAAAGCCGCCACCGCCTTCGCGGCGCACTACGGCAATTCAAAGTCTGACCAACTCGCGTCATTCTTCACCGACCGCTCGAAACTCGAAGCAGTGCAGGCGCACGAGTTTTTTGTGGGCTTCAAGATGTGAAAGGCTGACCATTCCGTCTAGGCATATCCTTCGAACGAAATGCTCCCAACATCATTTACCTTCGATGATGCAGCTCAGGCACTGCGAGAGTTGAAAGACTGTTCCAATGACTTACTGGGGTCTGACAGCACGACCTTTCGGAATAACTTGTGGCAGCTCGTTTCGTTGCAGCGCACGAATCCGTTGTTCGTTCACTTGTTCGGCGAAGAGCTGAAAGCGTCCAACATACGACTTTGGTTTCAGAATATGCGTTTGACGGGGACGCGGGATTCGGGCCGGGCAGAGTGTTAGTCCGGGAGGTTGGTTAATATGGCGGACGGAGGTGGGGTTGTCGATCCCTCGCGGAGGCCGGCCGTAGGCCGACCGGAGCGAGGGATCGAGGGAGGGAGCTGC
>JBBRLB010000007.1:0-75522 GCA_038231575.1 Opitutales bacterium
GCGCCGACGCGGCTCACGCGCACCGACGCGCGCTACACCGCAGATAAATTTTTTCAGGTGAAGGCGGAATGGATTGCGCGCGAGGTCGGGCGAATTATCCCTCCTCCGCCGGGTTCGGAACGGCGCGTTGGGGAGACAGCGCACTCCCCGCCGAAAATTTCCGGAGGAATTGATGCAGAAGCCAGAAAGCTAGGAGGGATTTATGGCTTCATGGCTTCTGGACTAAAATTATCCCAGCCGATTTTCGTTTGGGGCGCGGGCCGCCACACGCGCAAACGCGCGGCGCATCTGGAAAATTTCGGCGTCACGATCGCGGGCTACATCGATGTCGATGCGAAGAAAACCGGCCGCGGCCTCGGCGGCACCGGCGTGCCCGTGATCGCGGACGATGCGTTGCCCCCGCCGGGAGAAATCTTCGTGCTGAGCTACGTGACGACGCGCGGGGCGCGCGACTACAACCACACCAAACTCCTCGCGCGCGGTTACGTCGAGGGGCGGGATTTTCTGCTGTGCGCGTAGGTCAGGCTTTACGCCTGACGCGTCGGGGATAAACCCCGACCTACACCCAGAGAGATGCACCGCGGTGAAACCGAACTCCATCAGCAGTTGAAGCGTCTCGCGCTCGCTTGGGCGCAGGCGAACGGCTTCGCGATCGCGGCGGGCGAAGTGCGGGTGCCGAAAAGCGGTTATCGCGCGGACGTCGCAGCGTGCTCGTGCGGCGCGGAACGGCGGACCGCGGTGTTCGAATGTAAACAGGCGCGGGCGGATCTGCTCAAAGATGCGCACGCGGAGGCGGACACGAAGCGCCGGCTCGCGGAGTTGGTCGCGCGACGGAAAAAGTTGGAGGAACTGCTCGCGATGCACCGCCCGGATTTGCGGCGGGGCGAGGCGCTGTGGCCGGAATTCGACACGTGGGATTTTTCCGGACTCGAACATGACGCCTATCGCGCGGTGCTTGCGCAGTTGGCGACACTGCAAACCCGCGTGCTGAAGGGCACGAAATTTTCGAAAATGTTTCGGTATCGCTGCGCGGATTTCCTCTATCTCGTGGCGGAGGAAAATATTTTTGCCGAGGCCGAGATCCCAGCGGGCTGGGGTTTGTTGCTGCGCCGAGGAGAAGGGCTCGCGCTGGTGCGTTCACCCGTCGCGCTCGAATCGAACGGGGGGCAACGGCTCGCGTTGCTCGAAAATATCGCGCTCGCGGCGACGCGCGCGGTGAATGGTGCGGCGGGGGTGAAGCGGGCGCCGTCGCCCTGGGTCGAGGTGAAACAAGCGTTGCCGGGACCGGGGCGGGCGACCACTGAAGCCGATGCCAACTGAACCGACCCGCGAGGTGATCTGGGCCGATGCGATCCCGTGGATGGAAGCGCGCGGACGGATCGACGGCGCGTGCGCGGTGACGTCGCTGCCGGATGTCTCCGAGGTTGGGCTGGCGCTCCCCGTGTGGCGCGAGTGGTTTCTCGGTGCGGTGAAACTTGTCGTCAACTCGGTGCCGGATGACAGCGCAGCGCTTTTCTTTCAGAGCGATATCAAGCGCGACGGCGTGTGGATCGATAAAGGCGCGCTCGTTACGCGCGCGGCGGAGGATGCGGGCGCGCGGATCTTGTTTCATAAGATTGTTTGTCGGCGTCCAGCGGGAATGCTCACGCACGGCCGTCCGGGGTTTACGCACCTGATCGCGGTGTCGCGCGCGCTGAAGTGCCCGGACGTGCTGCCGATCCCGGACGTGATCGCGGAGGCGGGGGGGCAGAAATGGGTGCGCGCGATGGGTGTGCGCGCGGCGGCGCACGCGGTGCGGTTCGCGCAGGAGCAGGTGGACGCAAAAATTATTTTCGATCCGTTTTGCGGCGTGGGGACGGTGCTCGCGGTCGCGAACGCGCTGGGCCTCGACGCCCTCGGCGTGGAAAAGGCGCGGAAGCGCGCCGACCAGTCGCGCGAACTCACGGTGCAGCCGGACGAGCTGTGACCACGCCCCGCGCTGGACAAATTCATGCGATGGGCGACGGAGCACGTATGCCGGAAAGCACGCCACCCAATCTCGCCGACGCGGGGCTCAACGTCCCCACGAAGTTCGTGCGCAGCCGCAACGCCCTCGTCGCGCGCGCCGACTTCGGCGATCTCTTCGTCGACTATTATCTGCATCTCAGCGCGCAGCAGATGAAGCCGGCGCCGGAGCACGATGCGATTTTCAAGCGGGCGCTCGCGGCGTTCGTGCTGCACGCGGCGTCGCGGCCACGGAACGAACTCACCGCGTGGACGATTAATTTCCAGGCGCCGCTCGTGAACGTGTTTCTCACCGGCGACAACGAGACCGGCGCCGTGACCGGCCGCGTCTTCGACGAAAACGTGAAGGAAGGCCCGGAGAATTTGTTCTTCGCCGATGTCGTGCGCGGGCGCGGAGAAAAGCGGCGCAGCGCCGTCACCTTCGCGGGCACCGATCCACTCGGGGCGGCGGAAAAATTTTATACACAGAGTGAGCAGCGCGGCGCGCGTTTCTTCCAGTTGGGCGAGGAGGAATTCGCCCTCGTGACCGAGCACCCGGATTGCGACCTCGCGTGGTTTCGCGGGCTCACGGCGGACACCGTGCGCGATCTGGAAAAAACCGAGACCGTCACGCCATTGGAGGAACGCATCTTTCGCTGGCACTGCGGCTGCAACCAGGCGCGCATGCTCGAGGTGCTGGCGCCGGCGATGCGGCAGGATCCCGCGGGCTTGTTCGGCGAGGGCGAGAAGATTGAAATCCGCTGCCCGCGCTGCGGCGCACGCTACGCGATCACGCGCGAGGCGATGGAAGCGTTTGTGGTGAAAGGGTAGGAGCCGGTTGGTTTGAAGTGGCACGGGCATCCTGCCCGTGTTTCATCAGGCCACGGGCAGGATGCCCGTGCCACAAAATCGCCTGTCAACGCGCTCCTGCTTTGAACCAAATCCTGCCCAACCTCTGGTCCGGCCTCACCAGCGGCTCGCCACTCGATCAGCTGAACCTCGTGCTTGGGGTGGTCGGCGTCTGGCTGATGATCAAGCGCACGCTCTGGGCGTTTCCGGTCGGGCTCGTGGCGGTATCGGTGCAGGGCGTCCTGTTTTATCAAGCGCATTTCCCCGCGGACGCGGCGTTGCAGGTTTTCTATTTCGTGATGCTCGGCTGGGGTTGGTGGCACTGGGTGCGCGATCGCGGGGCGGCGCCGGAGTTGCCGGTGACCGCGCTGGATTGGCGCGGCCGCGGCGTGACGTTGCTGGCGGCGACGGCGGCCGCGGTGACTTGGGCGCTCACGGTGGGACGCTGGATGCACGCGGCGATGCCGTGGCGCGACGCGTTCATCGCGGCGTTTGCGGTCGCGGCGCAATGGCTGCAGGTGCGGAAGAAGCTCGAAAACTGGCTGCTGTGGGTCGTAACGAATCTGGTCGCGGTGATATCGTATTGGAGCGCCGAACTGCCCGCTTCCTCGTTTCTCTACGCAATTTATTTGGTGATGTCATTCCTGGGCTGGCGTGAGTGGCGGCGGGCGATGAAGGCAGCCGCGATACTTCCGTCGCCGCGCCGCGCCGAGGGCGCCGCGCTCCCTGCCAAGTCATGACCCCCGACGTCAAACGCGTGGTCGTCTTCGGCACCGAGTCGACGGGCAAGACCACGCTCGCGCAAAAACTCGCCGCGCACTTCGGCGAGCCATGGGCGCCGGAATTCGTCCGCGAATTCTGGGATTTGAAAGACGGCAAGATCACCGCCGAAGATCTCGGCACGATTGCACTCGGGCAAATGGCGAACGAGGATCTCGCAGTGGAGCGGGCGAAGCGGGTGGCGTTTTTCGACACCGATCTGCTGACCTGCACCTTGTGGAACGACTGGTTGTTTCCGGGCGGCTGCCCGCCCTGGGTGCGCGAGGAAGCGGAGCGGCGCGCGCGCGGCGTCGCCTTATGGCTCCTCTGCGACACCGACATCCCGTGGGCGCCGGATCCGCAGCGGAGTTTCCCGGATGAAGCGGGCCGCGAGCGCGGCCGGCGGCTGTGGCGCGACACGCTCGAAGAACGCGTGCTGCCATTCGCTGCCGTTCGCGGTGATTGGGCCACGCGCGAACGCACGGCAATCGCGGCGGTGAAGACGCTGCTGGCTTGAAGATCCGGCGGCGTTTCCCGCCCCACCGCGCGCCGTCCTACAAGGCGGCGGTCAGAATCGCCGCGAGTTCGGCCGGCGCCAGCACGACCGGGTTGGCTTTCATGCTGCTGGCTTTCGCCGCTGCCGTTGTGATGGCTGGAATGTCCGCAGCGGTGACGCCGTAAGTCGCGAGCGCTGGAATTTTCAGCGCCGCGACGAGCGCGCGCAGCCATTGCACGCCCTCGTCGGCGGTGGCGTCGGCCCGGCCGGTGAGAATGCGCGCGACTTCATCATAGCGCCGCACGGCATCATGGGCAGGGCTCCGGTCGCGCAACGCGCCCAGATTCGCCGCCGTCACGTGCGGCAGCAGCGTGCCGCAGATCGCGCCGTGGGGTGCGGAGAAGCTGCCGCCGATCGGATTGGCAAAACCGTGGACGGCACCGAGGCCGGCGTTGGTGAGGGCGAGCCCGCCGAGGACACTCGCGAGCGCCAGGTCTGCGCGTGCGGCCGCATCCCGGCCCTGTTCGACCACGCGGCGAAGCGAACGCGCGATGCGCGTCATGCCTTCGACGGCGAGCGCGTCGGTCATCGGATTGGCGCGCGGCGAAACGTAAGGCTCGATGAGTTGCGTGAGCGCGTCGAGACCCGTGGCCGCGGTGAGCGCGGGCGGCAGCTCAAGGGTGAGTTCGGGATCGACGAGGGCGACGCGCGGCAGCAGGTGCGGGCTGCGGAGGCTGACTTTCACGCGATGAGCCGACGAGGAAAGGACGGCGTTGCGCGTGACTTCGGAGCCCGTGCCGGCGGTCGTCGGAATCGCGATGCACGGCACGGACGGGCGGATAAGCGGTTGGGCGCGGCCGACCACCTCGAGATAGTCAAACAGATCGCCGGCGTTGGTCAGGAGGGCGGCGATGGCCTTCGCGGCGTCGAGCGCGCTGCCACCGCCAAACCCGATCACGCAGTCGCACCCGGCGGCGCGAGCGTGGGCGACACCGCGCATGACGTCGTCTGTCGTGGGTTCTCCGGGCACGGCAAAGATGGTCGTCGCGATTTTTTCAGCGCCGAGCAGATCGCGGAGTCGTTGCGAGCGCAGTGGATTGCGGCCGGTGACGACGAGCGCGTGGCGTCCGAACTCCCGGGCGATCCCGCCGATGTCGCCGAGGGTGCCGGGGCCGAAGACGATGCGGGCGGCGGTGGCAAATTCGAAGCGCATGGAGATCAATCTACCGGAGGTAACGGCGGGAGCGGAGCAGCGGGTGCAGAGCGGTTTCCCGCTGTAACGTTCCTGGGATTGCTACCAGCCCACGTCATCGGGAAACACGTTCGCGAATTTCACGCTCGTGCGCGGCTCGGCCATCAGGAGCGCGACAGCATCGCGCCACGCCGCGTAGTGCGCGGTCTCCTTGTGCGCCGCGGGAGCCTCCGCCGTGCGGTAGGCCTCGACGAGGACGAAGCGCGTGGGATCGTCCGCTTGCTGCACGACGTCGAAGCGCGCGATGCCGGGCTCGCGGATGCTGGCTTGGGCGTTGGCGAGCGAGGCGGTTTTGAACGCCTCAACGCATTCCGCTTTTACGCGCACGTGAACGTGGACGACGAGCATGGCGGCCTAGAGTGTCTTCAGGCGGAAGCTGCGGTATTCGACCTTCATCGGCGGCCCGACGTGAACCTGCACGCCAATGAGACCGGCGGCCTGGCGGTTTTTCGCATCGTCGTCGATCACGACGCACATCACGTGACCATTGAGGAGGTGGGTGATGGTATTTCCGCGGGCGATGATGTGGGCCTCGTTCCAGTCCTCGTTCTTGATGAATTTCGTGAGTTCCTGCACGTCGCCCGTCGAACCGATCACGGAAAGCTTCGCAACCGGATCGACCCGAACGATCTCACCGCGGCGGGCGAGAAAGGTGCGGCCGCGCTCTTCGTAATTCTGGCCGGTGTGGCGGAGCGGCGGTTTGTTGCGCGCCGAGCCGTCAATGTCGTCTTGATAGCCGGCGAGCGACCATTTGGCGTCGGTGAGTTCGATGCTGCGATAATTGATCCCGCTGTTGCCCTGCGCGGTGATGCGATACTCAACCTTGAGTTCGAAATCGCCGGGCGCGCCGCCACGCCAGATGATGAAGGTGTTTCGCTTGATGATCGTTTCGGGGGTGATCTCGCCGACCATGCAGCCATCCTCGACGCGCCAGTATTTCGGATCGCCGTCCCAACCGGTGAGCGTCTTGCCGTCGAAGATCGGGGTGAAGCCGGCGTCGGGAGTCGGATTGGTGGTGGCGGCAGCACTGGGTGCGGGGGTGGCCGGCGCGCTGGGCGCGGGCGCCTGCGCGAAGAGCGTGGTGGAAAAAAGCCACGCGGCGGCGAAGAGCGGAGGAGTTTTCATCGAGGCAAGGGAAGAGGAGTTAAGACCGGTTTGTGATTCTGAGCGCAGCGAAGAATCCAATGGGATTACCGAGGTGGAATGGCGACGGCGAATGTCCTGCTGGATTCTTCGCTGCGCTCAGAATGACAGAATCGTTTGTGGGGCGTTATGGGCCGCTCGCCGCGGCGACGGGCTTCGCGGCCGGCAGGTATTTCGCATACCACGCGAGGTAGCGTTGGTAGCGGTCGAGGAGGTAGCTCGGCTTGGTGAGGCCGTGGAACTGGCCGGGATAAACCACGAGCTGCGTCGGCACACCGAGGCTGCGTAGGGCCTGATACATCTGCTCGGAGTTGAGGAGCGGGACGTTGAAATCCTTTTCGCCGCAGAGAAAGAGCGTGGGCGTCGTGATGCGATCCGCGTGGAGAAACGGAAACGAGATGCGCTGCCACGCCTCGGGATTTTTCCAGGGCGGGCCGAGCTCGTGATGGTAGTCGCGGATGTATTGATCGGTGCCGTAGCCCGCCATCACGTTGGAGATCGAGGCGCCGCTTGTGGCGGCTTTGAAGCGAGTCGTCGTCGCGATGAGATAATTGGTCGACATGCCGCCATAGCTCCAGCCGCCGACGCCGAGTTTGTCCGCATCGGTGAGCCCGCGCGCGATCGCGTCGTCGACCGCGGCGAGATCATCCTCGACGTCGCGGTGGCCCCAGTCGGCGAAGATGGCTTGCGAGAAATCGGTGCCGCGGCCGGTGGAGCCACGCGGATTGGGGAGAATGACGAGATAGCCATTCGCGGCGAGGAGCTGCGCCTCGAAGTTGAAGGCGGCGGCATACTGCGACGCCGGGCCACCATGCGGGCGCAGCAGCGCGGGCGGGTGCGCGCCGTTGGACGGCGCGTCGATCGGATGCACGAGCCAGCCGTGGACCTCGGTGCCGTCGGCGCTTTTGAATTTGGTTTCCTCGACGCGGGCGACGCGCAGGCCGGCGAAGAACGCGTCATTTTGTTGCGAGAGCGGACGCAGGGTCGCGCCCTCGGCCGCGAAGATTTCCGCCGGGCGATCGGGCGTGGTGGTGAGCACGGCAAGGTGGCCTTGGCGCGAGACGTCGAAGGCGTTCACGCGGCGGCGGCCGCCGACGAGCAGCTCCGGCGCGCCGCCCGCGAGCGGGAAGCGTTCGAGGATTTCGGCGCCGTCATCCTCGACGGTCGCGAGGATGGATTTGCCATCGGCGGCCCAGTGCGGGCTGGACACCGTGCGGTCGAGCGCGGCCGTGAGCAGGCGTGGCGTGCCGCCGGCCGCGGGCACGACGGCGAGCGCGCGGGCGCCATATTCGATGAGCTTGGGCTCGTTGCCGTGGATGAAGGCGATCGTCTGGCCGTCGGGACTCCACCCGAACGGGTTGTCGTTCTCCGCAAATCCGGCAAGCTGCGGGAACACGGCGATGATGCGTTCGGCGCCACCGGGCTGCGCCGCGATCGCGAGGAGTGACCACTCGTCGGAGCGATCGGGATCGGTGCCGCGTTTCGAGAGGAACGCGATCTCGCGGCCGTCGGGCGACCACGCGGGGGAGAGATCGTCGAATTTGCCAGAGGTCAGCGGCTCGGCCTTGCGCGTCGCGAGCGTGAGCACCTGGAGATGCGAATAAACCGCGGTGAGATAGCCCGCCTTGTCCTTTTTGAATTGGAACCGATCGATCACGAGTGGCGGGGCGGTTTTCTTTTCCTTCACCTTCGGATCGGGCGCGCGTGGATCGACGTCGCGGACGACGAGGGCGAATTGCGCGGAGTTTGGCGCCCACGCGAAATCTTCGACGCCGCCTTTGATGTCAGTGATTTTTTCCGCCTCGCCGCCGGCGACGGGCAGCAACCAGAGTTGATCCTCGTCGTTGTCGTCCCCGCGCGCGGAGAGAAACGCGATCGCGCGGCCGTCGGGACTCCAGCGCGGATGCGATTGCTTGTTTTCGCCGAACGTCAGCGCGCGATTCGCGGTGCCGTCCCAGCGGACGAGCCAGAGGTGGTTGAACGTTTTGTCCTTCGCGAGATCGGTGGTGCGAACGGTGTAGGCGACGAGCGTGCCGTCCGGCGAAAGCTGCGGATCGCTGACGTCGCGTTGCGCGGTGAAGTCGGCGGGTTGCAACGCGCGCGGCGCCTGCGCGTGGAGCGCGGCGGCGGCGAACAGGACCGCGTGGGCGGCGAACGATCCAAACGGGCGATGGGAGAAGCGCATGGTGGGAAAGCGCGCGCACTCTTTGCGCGGCGGGCGGGCGGCGCGAGCATTTCTCGTTTGCGCGGGGGGCGGAGGCGCTACACTGGGCGGATGAAACTGGCCCAGCCCGATTCCGACTACCTCGACCGCTTTGGCGGCGTGGGCCGGCTGTTCGGCACGGCGGCGCTCGAACGGTTGCGCGCCGCGCACGTGTGCGTAATCGGCGTGGGCGGGGTGGGTTCGTGGACGGTCGAGGGACTCGCGCGCAGCGGCGTGGGTGCGCTGACGCTCGTCGATCTCGACGACGTGTGCGTGACCAATGTGAACCGCCAACTCCCCGCGCTCGATGGCAACATCGGCCGGCCGAAGATCGCCGCGCTGGCGGAGCGCGTGCGATTGATCAACCCGGCCTGTCGCGTCGAAGAAGTGTCGGAGTTTTTCACGGAAGCGACGGCGCAGCGGCTGCTGACGCCGGACTTCGACTGCGTGGTCGATGCGGTCGACCTCATGTCGCACAAGGCGCTGATCATTGCCGGCTGCCGGGACCGGGGCCTGTTGTGTCTCACGGTCGGAGCGGCGGGCGGGCGGCGTGATCCGACGCAGATTCGCGTGGGCGATCTGGGCGACGCCGAAAATGATCTCCTGCTGCGGCAGGTGCGAAAAAAACTCCGGCGGGATTTCGGTTTCCTAAAAGGCGCGACGCGCGGTCGGATGGATTTCGGCGTGCGTTGCGTGTGGTCCGGGGAGCGGCCCGTGTTTCCGTGGGCGGATGGCACATGCGCGGCGACCGCCGAGCCGGGCAGTAATCTCAAGCTGGACTGCGAAACGGGCTTCGGGACGGCGGTGTTTGTGACGGGAGCCTTCGGGTTCGTGGCGGCGGGGGAGGTCGTCAGCCAGCTTACGCAAGGCCGCTAGGCCTCGAAGAGTCGGTGGAAATTTTTTGCGACCTGCAGGGCGAGTGCTTCGACGGAAACGCCGCGTAGCTTCGCGAGCGCGGCATACGTGACGGCAAGATTCGCGGGGTGATTTGCGACCGAGCCATCGGGCGTCGGGAGCGGGGAAAATTTTTCGAGCGGCGCCGGCAACCGCAGCGCGGGCGCGTCGGTCTCGACCAGGAGACGATCAGCGGGCAGCGTCGCGTAGAGGGTTTGGAGGCGTTCCTTGCGCGGATCGAGAAACGCGCCGTTAAACGAAAAGGTCGCGCCCAACTCCGCAAAGCTCCGGGCCAGCTGGGTGGAGCCGTTGTAGGCGTGAAGCAGAAAGCCGCGCGCGGGCCGACGCCCAGCGCGGAGCACATCGTAGAGCGGACCGAAGGCTTCGAGACAGTGAATCGAGGTGGGCAAGTTGCGGTCGGCGGCGAGCTCAAGCTGCCACGTGAAAACTTCCAGCTGTTCCTCGAGCGGCGCGCGCCGCAATCCCGCGAGCCGTGCATCGTCCGGCCGGGCGCTGTCGATGATCCAGCGGTCGAGGCCGATTTCGCCGAGGGAAGCGCGCGGATCGCCGTTGAGCTGGGCGAGCAGATTTTTCTGCCAGTCGGCCGAGCGGTTGCCGACGTCCCAGGGGTGCACGCCGTAGCTCGGAGCGACGAGGGGGGATTCCTTCGCGAGCGCGGCGACCTCGGGCCAATCGGATTCGCAGGTGCCGTTGACGACCGCGCGCTGCACACCGATCGACGCGAGATCAGCGAAGATTTTCGCGCGATGCGGGGTGAGCCACGCATCGTGGTAGTGGCAATGGGCGTCGAAGAGAGAAAACATTTTGACCGCGGATTACGCGGATTACGCGGAGAGCGCGGATAAATTCAGGGAGGGAAAAAATGGCATCAGCGGCAGCCCCGAAATCCGCGGTTCAAAGCTGGTTTTCGGCGAAGGCCCGGATGGCGGCGCGGGTGCTGGCGAGGCCGTTTTGGCGGGTGGGCGAAAGATTTTTCGTGAGGTCGAGCGCGGCCAGCGGATCGGCGGTGCTCGCGGCGATTTCGGCGGGCGTGGCACCGCTGAAAAAATTGCACAGCAGGGCGACGAGTCCACGCACGAGCGGCGAATCGGCGTCGCAGCGGAATTGGCAGTGGCCGTCGGCATCAAGGCGGCCGACGAGATAGACGACCGAGACGCAGCCGCGCACGCGATGTTCGTCGGTGCGTTCGTCGGCCGGTAGCGGCGGAAGTTTTTTCGCGCGGTCGACGACCGCGGCGAGGCGTTCCTGGGGATCGTCGATGATGGCGAGGTCGTCGGCGAGTTGTTGCTGTTTTTCGGCGAGGGTCACGGAGGGAGATGATGGATTGCCGGGTCGCGGTGCTCCTCGCAACGACAAGGTGAAGCGGCGAGGGTGCAGGCGGTCATGGTAAGTGTGACGGATCAAGTGACTCCTTGAAGAGTTCGTGAATCGCGGCCAGTCGGCAAAGACGGCTTCAGCCCTGGCTCGAACGAGCCGTTACTCAGGGCACGTGAATTGTCCCATGAATGACAACGTGCTGATCCCGCTGTCGAGTTTTGTCCTGCCCGGAGATTTTCCGTGGCGGGTGGGCTTCATCACGCTCGTCGCTCTGCAATTGCGGCGGCTGCGCGCGACGGGATATTTCAGGCCGCCGCGCTTCTTCGGCTATTATTTCCGGGGCGACCTGCCGATCGCGGTCGGGGGGAGCTGGACGGTGTCGCTTGATCGGGTGCCGCCGATGACGCTGCTGCCCGACGCGATCGAGCAGTTCACGCAGGGCGACTACTCGATCGTCAGTGCGTCGCGCGAATTGATGCCGGACTACCTGCTCGTGCAGGACACGCGCGACGGCGCCTGCTGGCTGTGGAGTTTCGCGCAGGGGGTGAAATTCATCGAGGCCATCGATCCCGTCACCGCGGGCGACCGGGGATGGGATGATGCCGAGAAGCCGAAATTGCTTGGGCCGTAAGCTCAACTGCTGCCGCACGCCGCGACGGATTTTGGGGGTGACGGTGCCCAAGGCCCGCGGCAGAAATGCGGTGTGGCCGGTGAAGACTACATTCCCCTGACGATTCGTGAATTCAAGCGCCTGAAGTCTCTCGCCGATCGGGCCATGGCGCAGATCTCGCCGGAGGAATTCTTCGCCAGGCCGGCCGAAACGGACAACAGCGTCGCGCTCATTGTGAAGCACGTGAGCGGAAACTTGATTTCGCGTTGGACGGATTTCCTGGCGGCGGATGGAGAGAAACCGGGCCGGAATCGTGACACCGAATTCCTGATTCTGCAGGAGGACACGCAGGAGGATTTGCTCGCGCGGTGGGAACAAGGCTGGGCCGCGCTGTTTTTCGCGCTGGAGCCGCTGGGCTCCGGTGATCTGGAGCAAAGGGTGAAAATTCGCGGCGAACCGCTCACCGTGCTGCAGGCGATCAATCGGCAGCTCACGCACTATGCCTATCATGTCGGTCAGATTGTTTTTCTGGCCAAGCATCTTTCCGGCCCGCGTTGGAAAACGCTGAGCATCGCAGTCGGTGAGTCGGCGAAATTCAATCAAGCGCCAGCGCGCTACGTCGGCGGAGGATAGTCGGCGAGCCGGGTCGCGCTTCCCGCAAACGCCGGTCGGAGACCGGCGCTCCTTCACTGATAGAACATCGCTTCGTTCGACTGGAAGAGGGCGTGGGCGAGTTTGGTCCAGGCGTCGGGCATGACGTGGGTGTTGTAGTTGCCGCCGACCTGCACGGCGTAACGGCCGGGGGCGGGGCGCTTGGGATTGTTCGCCTGTTTCGCGTCCTTGCGTTGCTCGCGCGGGCTCAGCGCCGGTTCGTTCGCGACGGGCGTCGGCAGATCGACGGCGGAGCCGGTGGGATTCGCCTTCACGTAGCGGACGGCGAGGGTGATTTCCTCCTTCGTCGGCGGGCGTTGGTAAACGGCGAGGTAAAGCGACGAGACGCGTTCCTCATCGGTCTTCAGCGCGGCAAAGGAGGCGCGGTCGACGAGTTTGCGCGACGCTTCGATCACCATCGGGCTGTTCATGAGGAACAACGCTTGTTGCGGGACGATGGTCGTGTAGCGGCGGCCGGACGCGACGTCGGGGCTCGGAAAATCGAATTGCGTGAGCAGTTCCGGCGGGCTGCGCCGATCGATCGTCGTGTAGATCGCGCGGCGCGAGGCGAAGCCTTCGCTGGTGATGAGCACCGGCCGGCCGCCCATCGTGCGATCGAGTTCGCCGGTGATCGTGAGGAGCGCGTCGTGCATTTCCTCGAAGTCGAGGCGGCGGAGATTCGCCCGCCAGAGGAGGCGGTTGTCGGGATCCGTCTCGGCGTATTTTGGATTCGTGGTCGCGGCCTGCTGGTAGGTGTTGCTGAGCACGATCACGCGCTGGAGGGCTTTGATCGACCAGCCGTTCTCCATGAACGTGGCCGCGAGGTAATCGAGTAATTCGGGATGGGACGGCGGGGAAGACTGGTTGCCGAGATCGTCGGGCGTGAGGACGATGCCGGTGCCCCAATGCTGCTGCCAGATGCGGTTGACGAGCACGCGGGCCGTCATCGGGTTTTTGGGATCGGCGATCGATTGGGCGAGCTGGAGACGGCCGCTGCCCTCGTGCCATTCGGGGCGTTTCTTGGGTTCGGCGGAAAGGATTTCGAGGAAACGGCGCGGGACGATGTCGCCTTTGTTTTGAGTTTCACCGCGCAGCAGCACGGGATAGTCGCGCGATTGTCTCACGTCGTAGAGCGCATTGGCGCGCGGGATCGCGCCGGCGTGGGTGGAGTCGAGATCGGCGATCTCCTTGTCCACTTCCCGGTCGCGTTTTTGGAGCTCTTTGCGCTTTTCCGGCTCGCGCGTTTTCGTTTTCCGCTGGGCCTGCTGGAACGCGGCATAGTCCGCGGACACCTGCGCATGTTTCTTTTTCAAGTCGTCGGACTTCGCGATGTAGTCGAGCAACTCGGCGGTGCGCGGCAGCTTCGTGTGCAGCGGGGGCAGGTCCTGCTCGTCGGGCACGGTGGTGTTGGCGAAAACGCCGTAGAGTGAATAGTAATCCTTCGTCGGAATCGGATCGAATTTGTGATCGTGGCAGCGGGCGCAGGCGACGGTGAGGCCGAGAAATGCCTTGGTTGTGACGTCGATGCGGTCGCCGATGATGTCGTCCATCCGGCCTTCGAATTGGGGCCCGAGGGTCAGGAAACCGAGGGCGGCGAGCGACGATTCATCGGTCGGCAGCGGGGCATTCTTGTCCTTCGCTTTGGCCTTGGCGATTTGCGCCTGGAGGAGTTTGTCGGCGGCGAGCTGTTCGACGATGAACTGGTTGTAAGGTTTGTCCGCGTTGAACGAGTCGATCACGTAGTCGCGATACGTCCACGCGAATGGGAAGCGCGGATCGTTGTTCGCGTTCGGCTGCTTCGGTGGCTCGCCCTTGGTGTCAGAGTAGCGCGCGACATCGAGCCAGTAACGCGCCCAGCGCTCGCCGTAGTGGGGCGAGCCGAGCAGGCGATCCACGACGCGCGCGTAAGCGTCGGGCGAAGGGTCGGCGAGGAAATCCTCGATCTCCTTCTCGGTCGGCGGGAGGCCGGTAAGATCGAAGGTCACGCGGCGGATGAGCGTGCTTTTGTCGGCGGGCGCGTTGGGCGTCATGCCGTTGGCGTCGAGCTTCGCGAGCACGAACGCGTCGACGGGCGTGCGGATCCAGTGGGCGTTGCTGACGGCGGGAAGCGCGGGCTTCTGGATCGGCTGAAACGCCCAGTGCGCGCGGCCGACGCCGCCGTAGGAGGACGAGCTGCCCTTCGCGACCAGCGTGCGCGGATCGGGCGCGCCGCGGCGGACCCACTCGGTGAGATCGGCGATTTGGGCGTCGGAGAGTTTTTCACCCTTCGGCGGCATCTTGAGCTCATCGTCGGTGTAGCGGACCGCCTGGATGAGGAGCGACTCGTCGGGCTTGCCGGGAACGATCGCGGGCCCGGTGTTGCCGCCGTGGAGCCACGCTTCGCGCGTGTCGAGCATGAGGCCGCCCTTGATTTTGTCGGCGTCGCGGCTGTGGCACTTGTAGCAATTGTTTGTGAGCAGCGGGCGGATCTTGCTTTCGAAAAACTGGAGATCGGAGGGCGAGATAGTTTGCGCGACGGCGGGCGTGGGCATGTCGGCGGCGCGGGCGAACGGAGCGAAGGGGAGGGATAGGACCCAAATGGCTGACGGGAGCCATGGGACGCGGGTAAAAATGGGAGCGAGGCGGCGCATGGCGTTTAGGTGAGAATCGTTTGGACCACGTTGCCGGCGACGTCGGTGAGGCGGAAGTCGCGGCCGTTGAAACGATACGTGAGCTTCGTGTGATCGAGGCCCATCGCGGCGAGGATCGTCGCATGGAGATCGTGGACGTGGACTTTGTCTTTTACAGAAGCGCCGCCGAATTCGTCGGTCGCGCCGTAGACCGTGCCGCCCTTTACGCCGCCACCGGCCATGACGACCGAAAAGGCTTTGGCATTATGATCGCGGCCCGCTTTTTCGTCAGTGGCGTTGTTGTTTTTGTCGACGGTGGGCTTGCGGCCGAACTCGCCGCCCCAAATGACGAGCGTCGAGTCGAGCAGTCCGCGCTGCTTGAGATCGGCGAGGAGCGCGGCGAGCGGTTGATCGATTTCGCCGGCCTTCGTCGTGATGCGGGCTTCGAGGTCCTGGTGGTGGTCCCAGCCGTCGTGCCAGACCTGCACCATGCGCACGCCGCGTTCGACGAGGCGGCGCGCGATCAGGAGTTGCTTGGCTTGGTCGCCGCCGTTGCCGCGCTCGGGGATGCCGTAGGCTTTGCGCGTCTCGGCCGACTCTTTCATAATGTCAAAGGCGTCGAGCGACTCGGCCTGCATCCGGAACGCGATCTCGTAGCTTTCGAGGCGCGTCTCGAGGGCGGCGTCGCGCTCGAGATTTTGGGCATGGAGCTCGTTGAGCTGCTGCACGAAGTTAAGCTGGCGGCGCTGCTCGCGGGTGCCGACGTATTGGTTGCGGATGTTTTGAATCATCTGCGGCACGGTCGGCGCCTGCGTGTTGATGCTGGCGCCCTGATAAACGCCGGGGAGAAACGCGGCCTGGTAATTCGCGGAGCCGCCCGGCGGGAGCCGGCCCCCGCGGAGGGCGATGAAGCCGGGGAGATTTTGGTTTTCCGTGCCGAGCCCGTAAACCATCCACGAGCCGAGGCTGGGCTTGGCGATGCGGAGCGAGCCGGTGTTCATGAACACCGTCGCGACTTCGTGGGCGGGAATATCCGTCCACATCGAGCGGATGATCGCGAGATCATCGGCGTGGGCGGCGGTCTTCGAAAAGAGTTCGCTGATCTCGAGGCCGGACTGGCCGTATTTCTGAAACTTGAACGGCGAACCCATGGCGGTGCCGCCTCCATCGATCGTCTTGCCGTTCATCTTCGCGAGGGTCGGCTTGGGATCCCAGGTGTCGATGTGCGAGGGCGCGCCTTGCGCGAAGATGTGGATGATAGACTTCGCCTTCGAGGCGAACATCGGCGGCTTCGGGGCCAGCGGGCTCGAGCCGAGTGTGGGGCCGGCGGGCGCGGGCGCGCCGATGAGGTATTTCGGATCGAAGAGGGTGGCGAGCGACAGCGCGCCGAGGCCCATGCCCATGCGGCTCAGGAACTGGCGGCGGGTTTGAAAGTAATCCTCGATGTTGGTCGAGATGCCGCAGCACGGATGGTGGTGGTGGTGATCGGGTTGATCGTCGTGGGGCGAGGACATGGGGAAATTTTTGGGCGGTGAACGAAACGTGGGTTTGAGCCTGAAGACGTTTCGCGGGCGACGGGGTTTCAGGGGAAGTCGCGCGGGAGTTAGTTACTCAGAAGCAGCTTGGACCTTGCGGAAAGCACGAAAAACATTTCCGGGTTCCGCCTTTGACGCGCGCGGGCTGGACCGTTCCACTCGCCGCCGATGACTCCCGCCATCGACCCCGCCCACCCTGAGCCTGCCGAACGGGCCACGCCGAAGAAGCGCGATACGCTGTATCTCCAAGTGCTGGTGGGTATCGGACTCGGGGTGCTCGTCGGCTGGCTGCGGCCGGACCTGGGGGTCAAGGCCGAGCCGCTGGGCCTGGGCTTCATCAAGCTGATCAAGATGCTGATCGCGCCGATCATCTTCACGACGGTCGTCGCGGGCATCGCCGGCATGAGCGATCTCAAGCGCCTCGGCCGCGTCGGCGTGAAGGCGCTGCTTTATTTCGAAATCGTCACGACGCTCGCGCTGATCATTGGGCTCGTGGTCGCGAACGTCTTTCACCCCGGCGCCGGCATGCACATCAACGCCGCGACGCTCGACGCGAAGTCAGTGGCGACCTACGTGAACCAGGGCGCGGCGCAGACGACGGTGGGATTCTTTCTCAACATCATCCCGAAGACGTTCGTGGGCGCGTTTGCGGACGGCGAGATTTTGCAGGTGCTGCTGCTCGCGCTGTTGTTCGGTTGCGCGCTGGGGCGGCTCGGCGAGCACGGTCGGCCGGTGATCAATCTCGTTAACGAAATCGCGCGGGTGATTTTCGGCATCGTGTGGATCGTCACGCGACTGGCGCCGCTCGGGGCGTTTGGCGCGATGGGATTCACGATCGGCAAATACGGCGTGGGCGCGCTGGTGTCGCTCGGGCAGTTGCTGCTCACGGTGTATGTGACATGCGCGGTGTTTATTTTTCTCGTGCTGGGCGGCATCGCGCGCGCGGCGGGCTTCAATTTCTGGCGCATCCTGAAATACGTGAAGGAGGAAATCCTGATCGCGGTCGGCACGTCGGCCTCCGAGGCCGCTTTGCCGGGACTGATGGAGAAAATGGAGCGCATCGGCTGCTCGCGGCCGGTGGTGGGCGTGGTGGTGCCGGCAGGCTATTCGTTCAACCTCGATGGCACCTGCATCTACCTCACCTGCGCCGCGCTGTTTCTCGCGCAGGCAACCGACACGCCGCTGTCGCTCGCGCAACAAATCGGGCTGCTGCTCGTGATGTTGATTACCTCGAAAGGCGCGGCGGGCATCACCGGCAGCGGCTTCATCGTGCTGGCGGCGACCTTGGAATCGACCGGCAAAATTCCCGTCGCGAGCCTCGCGATCATCTACGGCATCGATCGGTTCATGTCGGAGATTCGCACGCTCACGAATTTCATCGGCAACACCGTCGGCACGCTCGTCGTGGCGAAATGGGACGGGGCGATCGATCTGGTGAAGGCGAAGGAGATTTTGGCCAACAAACGCCACGGCTGAGCGCGGCCTGCGCTCACGGACCGAGATCGTAGATTTTTTTCGGGCGGGCGTTGGTGGCGTCGAATGTCCCGCGGATCTTTCCAGAGGAAAATTTTTCGCGGTTAACGTGGAACGGTGCCGGCGCGGCTCAGCCCACGTCCTGCGCGGAGAGGAACAGCGATTTGGCGAGCGCCGCGAAGAAGTCGCGGTAGGGCGCCGGCTCCTCGATCGCGACGGCGGCGGTGTTGTGGCGCGGATCGGCGAACTGGGCGCTGGCCCGCACGAGAAGCTGCGTGGCGCCATGCGTGCGCACCGTGACGGTCATGCGCAGTTCGTAGTTGGCGAGCTTGGTGCCGCTCACGGAACCGAGCGTAGCGTCGGCCTTGTCGATGACGAAACCGAGATCCTGCATGGTCGCGATGACGGTGCGCAGCGCTTTCTCGCGATCGGTGGTGTCGAAGGCGCGCGTCTGAAAGCTGCGCAGTTGCAGCTGGGTGCCGCCTTGGTCGAAGACCGCGAGCGCGGGATTGGTCATGCAGCCGGTGAACGCGACCGAGCCGAGTAGCGCGGCGGCGAGGAAAATAATTTTGAGGTTCATGTTTTTTGCTCCTCGAGGAACACGCTCTGGCCGAGCCGCGCGAAAAATTCCTGGTAGAAGAGCGGGTCGTCGAGCGGTTCGACGGATTTGATCTTGGTCTGGCGCTCGTCCGCGAAGACGACGCGTTGCGCGGTCACGCGCACGGATGAACCGCTCGCGGTCGTGGCACCGTCGCGGTGCGTGACCAGCGAGAGGCGCACGACCTGCGGCTCCTTCACGCCCTTCGCGGCGTCGATGGCCGTCATGCCGAGGCCGAGCGGCAGCCAGAGGATGGACCACGCGAGGTCCTTGGCGATTTCGCCGCCGTTCATCGGCCGGCGCGAGGTGAGTTTGCGCGATGCGCTGATGACGCCGAGTTTGCTTTCGCTTTCGTCGAGCGTGAAACCCAGGTCCTGCAGCACGCCGGCGGTGGCGGCCAGCAGGGTGGCTTCCGCGACGCCTTCGAAGCGCCGCGTTTGGCGCGCGCGATTTTGATCGGATTGCGCGGTGAGCCGGAGCGCGTCGACCGGGACGCCGCCGCAGCCGGCGAATCCGAGCAACAAGGCGGCGAGCAGGACGGTGCGGGCGGGAGGAGGAAGGAGTGGCATGGCGTGAAGCGCGGACGGTTAGAATTGCGAAGCGTGGTAGGCGTAGTCGCGGACGCGCTTTTGCTCGTCGAACTTGATCACGATCGTGAGCGTGCGATCGGAGCGGGAGATGGCGCTGGCGGATTGCGAGGCGCTGCCGGAGCCGGCGCCGACGATAGAGCCGGTGGCGAGGATGAGCGGTGAAAAGCTGAGACCACTCGCGGAGGACACGACTTGCGTCGCGATTTTGTCGTAGACCCAGACCTCGCGCCGTTGCTCGTCGGTGGTGACGATGTTGGGTGCGCCGAGGGCGAGGACGACGTCGGCCCCGCTCATGCCCGCATGAACCTCCTTTTGGACCGTGCCGACGCTCAGCCGATCGGTTGTCGCGTCCTCGACGGCGGCGCGATGAGCCGAGGCGGACATGCAACCGGAGAGGAGTGCGACGACGGCGAGTGTCGCGAGGAACAAGGAGGTGGAGGCGATGTTAGTTTTCATGGTGAGGCGATGGCGTGATTTCTCTCGCGCGATATTATTTCGGGGAGGTTGGTGGGTGGTCCGAGCCGCCGTCGGTGGCCACGAGAGCGGCGAGGAGGGCGAGGACGAAGACGGCGGCGAGCATGGGGCGGGGTCGGTTGGTGGCTGACCGAAAGAGAATAGCAGCGGGCACGGCAGAGCGTTAATCGATAAGCCTGATGCCGGGCATCACGTGGGATGATGGCCGGGCGGTTTCCGAAACAGCGTTGCCTTGGGTGGCCAGACGGAACTTGCTGGGGCCCTCCGAGTGAACGTCCATCACCTCGAATTGTTTTATTATGTCGCGAAGCACGGCGGCATCAGCGCCGCGGTCCGGAATTTTCCCTACGGGATCCAGCAGCCGGCGGTGAGCGGGCAGATGCGACAGCTCGAGGAAGACACGGGCGCGAAGCTTTTTGAGCGCACGCCGTTTCGACTCACGCCGGCGGGGGAGCGGTTGTTCGCGCACGTGCAGCCGTTTTTTGAAAACCTCGACGGGATCGCCGCGCAGTTGAAAGGATTCGCCGAGCCGGTGCTGCGACTGGGCGGCGCCGAACTGGTGCTGCGCGATCATGTGCCGGCCGTGATGCGATCGGTGCGCACGCAAAATCCCGATATGCGATTGAGTTTGCACTCGGGCGTGCAGGCGCAGGTCGAGGATTGGCTCCGCAACGACCAGATCGATCTCGCCATTACGTCGGTGGGGCCGCGGCCGCCGCCGCGGTTGCGGCAACTGCCGCTGCTGCGGATTCCGCTGGTGCTGCTCGTGCACCGCACCGCGCGGTGGAAAACGGCGGCGGAACTTTGGACGGAGAAAAAAATTCCCGCCCGGCTCGTCGCGCAGCCCGCGACGACGGCGTTCATGCAGAGTTTCCAGCGCGATTTGAAACGCCGTCGCATCGTCTGGCCGCAGGCCCTCGAGGCGACTTCGGCCGAACTCGTCTGGCGCTACGTGGCCGACGGGGAGGGCTATGGCGTCGTGAACCGCGTGGCCCTCGCCAAGCTCAAGGGGCGGGAGGTGCGCGTGCTGCCGCTCGATGACTTCGAGCCGATGACGATGGGGGCGCTGTGGCGCGGAGAACCGTCACCGCTGATTCGCGCCGTGATCGAGGAGATGCGACGCTACACCCACGCGACGTTTCCAGATTGGGCGTGTGCGGAAAAACTGCCCTGAGCACGCTCAGGCTGCGGCCGCCAGCGGCGGCATCGGCACGTCAAGCGCGGCGGAAATCGCGCGGAGCAGTTCGGCTTCGGCCACGAGAATCTGGCCGTCGGCCCCGACGACATGCGCGGCGGCGGTGAGTGTGCGTTGCTTGATCGGGCCGCTCGCGGCGGCGAGTTTGTCGAGCGCGGCGTCGAGTTGTGCGAGCCCGCACGCGGACTCGCCGAGAAACGCGAGCTGGCTTTCGATGAGTTTGATCTGCGCGGCGCCGGCAGCGAACGCGGCGCGCGCGTCGAGGTCGAGGTTGCTCGACACGCGCGCGAGCGCGGAGAGCACGACGGAGATTTCCCCTGCGAGCGCGTTGAACGAATAAAACTGCACGACTGCGGCGCCGGGCTTGCGGCCGAGTTCCAGCGAGCGGAGCAGCATTTTTTGCAACGCGAACTCGAACGGCGTGACGACGCCGTCGGCGTGGACGAGTTCGTCGAGCGTGGTGACGAAGCGGTCGAGCGCGGCGGCGTCGAGCTGGCGCAACGCGGGCAGGCAGAGTTGCAGGAGCGGCAGTCGCACGGCGGGATCGACCAGACTGAGCGACGGACGCAGGCTCGCGAGGGCGGCGGCGGACGCGGGGCCGGCGAGTTTTTCCACGAGCGATTGTTGCTTCGCACGGATATCCGGCGGGCCATCGAGGAGGAGGCCGTAAACGAGAACGGGGGCAAGCGTGGGCTCGCGGGCGGCATCGCGGAGGCCGGCGGGGAGGGCGTTGAGGAGCGATTGGGCGTTGGAAATCTGTTCAGGCGCGAGCATCCCAATCGAGGCGATGGCCGCGGTGGGAGCCGGGACATGCGGCTGGAAATGATCCACCGATGGCTTCGCGGGCGCGAGGCCGGCGGCGACGAACGACTCGTGGGCGACGTCGACGACCTCGGGCGGGTCGAACATTTTGCCGTCGAAGCGCGGGTCGATCGCGCGGATGCGTTCGTCGAGTGGCGGATGCGTGGCCCAGGCACCACCGAAATTCGAGATGAACGCCTGCGCGAAAAAGAAGTGGCCGATCTCGGCGGCCTTGGAGGTTTGCAGCGACGAGCCGAGCGCGTAACCGCCGATTTTTTTCAGCGCACCGGTGATGCCGCCGGGGTTGCGCGTGAACTGGACCGCGGAGGCGTCGGCGAGAAATTCCCGCTGGCGCGACACGGCGGCTTGGATGAGCCGCCCGAAAAAATAGCCGACGTAGCCGATGAGGAGCAGCGCGACGCCGACGAACAGCATGACGGCGACGATGCCGCCGGAATTTTTTTCGCGCGAACTGACGCGGACGTTTTGCAGCGACCACAGGAGACCGCGGCCCGCGAGGCCGAGCACGAGGATGCCGAACACGATCGAGCCGACGCGGAGGTTGAGCCGCATGTCGCCATTGAGGATGTGGCTGAACTCGTGGCCGATCACGCCCTGCAATTCGTCGCGCGTGAGTTTCGTCATCGTGCCGTGCGTGACGCACACGGCGGCGTCGCTCGTCGTGAGGCCGGCGGCGAACGCGTTGATGCACGGCTCGTCGTCGATCAGATAAACGACGGGCACCGTGATGCCGGACGCGATCGCCATTTCCTCGACGACGTTGAGGAGGCGGCGCTCGGCGGTGTCGGTCGTGTGCGGTTCCACGCGGCGGCCACCGACACTCTCGGCGATGGCGCTGCCGCCGGAGGAATATGCGTTCCACTTGTAGAGCGACGCGAGACCGACGACGAGGAGCGTGCCGGCGGCCACGAGGACGAAGAGCACCGGATGCCAGACAAAAAGCGAAAACGGTGAGGTCGGATCACCGACCGACGAACCGCTATAAACATAATGATAGTGGCTGGCGCCCGCGGAATCCACATAGCTGCTGCGAGTGGTGTTGGCAGAAGTGGTGAGATTTGTGAAACCGAGTTTGCGCAGCACGAGCACAGCGCTGACATAACTGGCGAGAATCGTGCCGGCGACGGCGAACGCGAAGAGCCAGACGAGTCGCGACGTGCGTTTTTTCGCGCGGGCTTGGGCTTCGAAGAAATCCATCGGTCAAGAAGGGCCGCAAAGAGGCGCAGAAGGCGCAAAAATTTCTTTGGAAACGCGGAGGGCGCGGGGAAGGGGGTGAATTCTCCGCGGGTGGGGCGTTCTCGTTTTGTGACTCTGGGCGTGCTTTTGCGGCTGAACTAGGCGGGCTCGACGACGACGGCGGTGCCATAGCAGAGGACCTCGGTCACACCGCCCATGACTTCGGTGGCGTCGTAACGGAGGCCGAGAATGGCGTTGGCGCCGAGGGCGGACGCGTGGGCGACCATGCGCTGGTAGGCGTCTTCGCGGGCACGCTCGCACAGCTCGGTGTAGAGTGTGATGTCACCGCCGAAGAGCGTCTGGATGCCAGCGCCGATGTTGCCGATGATGGAGCGCGAGCGAACGACGATGCCACGGACGGTGCCGAGTTCCTTCGTGACGCGAAAGCCGATGAGAGTGGGGTTGGTGGTGTTGTGCATGGCGCGACGACGGGCGTGGGGGTTAAACAATGCGCAGCGTGAGCGGATACCGATAGCAGATGCCGTCCGAGGCTTTGATCGCGGCAACGATTGCCAGCACGATCGACGTGAGACCAATCACAATCAGCAGTGGAATACCGATCAGAATAAACGTGAGAGGGATGCAGCAGAGCGCGTAGATGAGCATCGAAAGGTGGAAGTTGAGCGCCTCACGCGCGTTCTCGGCGACGTAGGCGGAATCGCCCTTCATTGAGAGGTAAACTACCAGCGGGAGCAGAAAGGGCAGGCCGACGAAGGTCGAGAGATGGCTGAAGAGCGCCCAGATTTTTTCGTTACCACGGGGCTGACTGAGCGGAGGGAGGGTGGGAGCGGAGTCCATGGGATTGGCGGATTGCTGCGTGGACGTGAACGGATCGGCTGGACCGGCGTGATGCTACGGGGCGAGGCACCCCGGGAAAGTTAGGCGAAGCTGACCTTCGGCGCATTGCGCTCCGTCGGATCTTCGATCTTGAAGAGCTCGGCGGGGAGGAAGCCGAACATGCCGGCGAAAATCACGTTCGGGAAAACTTCGCGCGTCGTGTTGTAGGTCATGACGCTGTCGTTGTAGGCTTGGCGGGCGAACGCGATTTTGTTCTCGGTCGAGGTGAGTTCCTCGGTGAGCTGCAGCATATTTTGGTTGGCCTTTAATTCCGGGTATTGTTCCGAAACGACCAGGAGGCGGGAGAGTGCGCCGGTGAGGCCGGACTCGGCGGACACGAGGCCCTTCATCGCGTTGGCGTCGGCGGGATTCGCGGCGGCCGACTGCGAGGCGGCGAGAGCGATGTTGCGGGCTTTGATGACGGCTTCGAGCGTGCTGCTCTCGTGCTTCATGTAGCCTTTGGCGACCTCGACAAGGTTCGGAATGAGATCGTAGCGGCGCTTGAGCTGGACGTCGATTTGCGCGAACGCGTTTTTGAAACGATTGCGGAGACCGACGAGACTATTGTAGATGCCGGCGGCCCAGGCGCCGAGGACAACGACGAGGGCGACGAGCACGAGTGCGACGATGAGGAGGAGTTTCATGGCGGGAGGAAAAGGCCGGGAAGTTGGAGAAATCTATCGGCGGCGAGTGTGCGAAGGGAGCGTTGGGGCGCGAGCGGGAATTGGTTACAACGCGGTTGATTGTTTCCAGCAGGCGAAGCAATTTCGCGCCGGCCTGATGTTCGTCCCCATGCGTCCTCCCCAACTCCCCGCCCTCTTCCGCGCGTCGCTTTTTTTGGCGGCGGCGGGAACGGTCCATGCGCAAGCGGCCGCCACGGGGGCGGAAGTGCGCTTGAATATCGCGCCGCTCAATTCCCCGGCGCCCCTCGCGAAATCGGCCGTCGCGCCGATCTCGCCGGGCGCGTTCAACGCCAATCTCGCCGCCGCGCGCCGGGCGCAGGAGTTGGGGCTGCCGTCATTGGCCGTCCCGTTTTACCGGCAGCTCCTGGAGTCCGCGGCGGCCGCCGATCGCGAGGGCCTGGCGCTGGCCCTGAGCACCGCGTTGCTCGATGCCGGCGATGCCGCGGAAGCGCAGAAGGTGCTCGCCACGCTGCCAGCGCCGCACGATGCCGCGGGGCATCTTCGCGCCGGATTGGCGGCGTTCCAATTGCGCAAGCGGGACGCAGCCCAGGCCGAGTGGAATGTGATCAAGGCCGACGAAATCGCGCCGCCGGATCGGGCGTGGTATTATTTCTTTACGGGCGCGCTCTACGACACGGCGGTGGTGCAGGATTTGACGAAGGCCAATGAGTTTTATCTGAAGGCCGAGGCGGCCGCGACGACGGAGCTTTCGAAAGCGCGCTTCCAACTGGCCGGTGAGCAAGTGCGGCTGCGGATGATCGGCGTGCCGGCCAACGCGGTGGTGCAACAAAACCTCCGGAGTTTTGAATTATATCAAGGCCGCGCGCCCGGCTACAATTTCGCGAAATTCTACGCGGTCGAACTGGCGGCGCTCAACCGCGGCGACGAAGCCGTGCAGTTTTTGCAACGGCGGGTTTTGCTGGGGCTGCCGCCGCAGGAACGGGGCTGGCGCGACGAGTTCAATTTCCTCCTCGGCTTGATCGGGGATCCTTCCCGGACGGGACCGGCGCGCGCGGCGCTCAACCAACTGCTCGAAACCGGCGCCAACACCGAGAAGCAGCGGCAGGCCCTGCAGTTGCTCGCCGCTGCCTCCAACCAAGAGCCGGGCCGCGGCCAATTCCGCGCCGAGCTCACCAAGTTGATCGGCGTCACGCCGGCGCACCCGATTAAGGAGAGCCTGTTGTTTTACCGCGCCCAGCTCGCGCTCGCGGAAAAAAATTATCCGCTGGCGGAAGACGATGCGAATGCCGTGCTGCAGAGTTTTCCCGGCTCGGCGTTGCGCGTGCATGCGTTCGGCGTGCTGACCGGCTCGGCGTGGGAGCAGGGCCGATTCCGACTCGCCGCCACCCACGCGCGCCAGGCGCGCGTGGAACTCGCGGCGGCCGTCGACCCTGCGCTGGTCGAAACGCGGGGACGGCTCGGCGTGCTGGAGGCCGAAGCGTGGTTTCGCGCCGGCGACGCCGACGACTACCGCAATGCGGCCGATGCCTACGCCGCCGTGTTGCGCGAGCGCCCCGCTGGGATCCCGACCGGCGACCTGATGTTTCAGCGGGTGCTGTCGGAGATCAAATCGGGTTCGCCCGTCGCCGCGAAGGTGCTCGACGAGGTCGAGACTGATCCGGCGTTTGATGTCGAGAACCGCTGGCAGGCCGAATGGAATCTGGCGCGCGAGCTGCAGACGCGTGGCAAGGAGGGGGTCGCCGAAGCCTACGCGCGCGTGAACCGTTTGCTCGGGGCGGCCTCGACCGCGGAGGCCTCCGCCATCAAGCCCGATCTCCATGCGCGCATGGCGTGGTTGCAGGCGCGATTGTCCTATGAAGCGGGTGAACTGGACCGCACGCTGGTGCTGGCGGACGGGTTGACAAAAATCGGCGCCGACGTCGACGCCACCTTGAAAATTGAGATCGCCGGCACGGCCGCGTTGCTCAAGGCGCAGGCACAGTTTGCGTTGCACGATGAGACGCACGGGCTCGAGACGCTGAAGAGATTGCGCGAGGGTCCGAAGTCGGACGCCGCGGTTTCGTCGTATCTTTTGGAGGCCGATTATTATGCGGCCCCCGGCCGCGATCGGATCGTCGATGCGCAAAAACTGCTGACCAAACTCGCGGACGAATTTTCCGACAACGCCTACGCGCCCTATGCGCTCTATCAAGCGGCGCTGCTCGCGGAGCGGCTCGGGCAGGACGATAATTACCGCGAGGCCAACCGTCTGATCGTCGATCTCGTGAAAAAATATCCGGCGAGTGATTTGGTTTTCCCGGCGCAGTTGAAGGAGGGCGAATTGAAGGAAAAACTGAACCAGTTGCCGCAGGCGCAGCAGGTTTATCAGGAACTGGAAAACAAGTTTCCGCGTCACCGCGACGTGGTGCGCGCGCAGCTCGCGCTGGCTAAATGCCTCGATGCGCAGTCGGCCGGCAACCCGGCCTATCTCGCGCAGGCGCAGGCGAAGTTCGAACAACTCCTCGATCGCGTGGACGCGCCTTCGGACGTTCGGGTCGAGGCGGGTTGTCATCTCGGCGAGTTGCTGGCGCGGCGCGACAACCTCGAGAAAGCCGTCATGGTGTGGTGGCGCGACGTGGTGCACCAATTCCTGCTCGGCGACGATCCGGCGAAGAAAGCCAAACTGATCGATCTCGACGGCCCGCCGGGGGTCAACGGTCGTTATTGGATGGCGCGCACGCTCGTGCGCACCGGCGATGCGTTCGAGCAGCAGGGCAAATTTGAGGACGCGAAGAGCGCCTGGTCGCTCATCGTGGAGAAGAAATTGGGCTATGATTCGCTCGCGCGCGCGCGGCTTTCGCGCTTCGGTGTCCCGGAGGTGAAACCATGAGCCGCGCCGCCCCGCGCTGCGTGACGGCGCCGCGCGTTTCGGATTTACGCGGCGAAATGAACCCCGTCTAACTGCGCACCATGTCCGGCTTCAATTTCAGTCTCTTCACCAAAGGCGGCCCGATGTTGTGGGTGATCGCCGCGCTCGGGGTGCTGGGGCTGATGCTGTTCATCGAGCGGACGCTTTACCTCCATCGCGGGCAAATCCGCGCCAAGGCCTTTGTCGAGGGCTTGAAAAACATCCTCGCCAAACGCCGCCTGATCGAGGCGCTGACCGTGTGTGAAGAAACGCCGGGCCCGGTGGCCGCCGTCGTGAAAGCCGCGCTGCTGCACGCGGACGATGAAGCGGACGCGATGCGGTTTCACGTGCAGGAGGCCGCGGTCATCGAGTTGCCCGCGATCGAACGCCGGCTGGGATCCATTGCCGCGATCGCGCAGGTGGCGCCGCTCGTCGGTTTGCTCGGCACGCTGCTCGGCATGATCACCACCTTCGTGGCGTTTGAGAAAGGGGACTATGTGACGGCGAGTGCGCTTTCCGCCGGTATGAAGCAGGCCCTGCTCAGCACGGCGGCCAGCCTGATGCTCGCGATCCCCGCGCACCTCGCGCATCATTTTCTGAGCGGCCGGGTGCGGTCGATCGTTCGCGACATGGAGTGGTCCGCCAACGAGATCATGAAATATTTGCTGACGGAGTATCGCGGAAAAACTCCGGGCGCCGGCGAAGCCAAGTCTTCGACCCCATGATCGCGCGCCCCCTGGATCTCGCCTCGAAGCTGCGGCCGGCGCCGCGGAATTTCGATTTTCTGTTTTTGGTGAACGGCGGCTTGCTCGTGCTGTTCTTTTCGCTGTTCGGCTCGCGTTTCGTGCTCGCGCCGGGGCTCGGCGTGGATTTCCAGACGCCCGCCGTGCCGGGCGCGCGGAGCGGCGCCGCGCAGACGACCCACCGGATCACGGTGAAGCCAACCGGGGTGATTTACGTCGAAGATGGTCCCGCCGATCTCGAGCGGCTCGGAAAGTGGCTGACCGAGGAGGCGAAAAAAACGCGCCAACCGTCGCTGCTCATCATCGCGAGCAAAGACGTGCCGAATGGAAAAATCGTCGAGATTGCGACGGCCGCGCACGCGGCGGGTTTTGTGAAGGTGCAGCAGGCGGCGGAAGAGCCCACCGCGGCGAAACACTGACATGAGTGCGTCGACGGTGGGGACGAAGCGACGCTGGGCTTGGGCCGCGGGCGGAGCGGTGATGATCGCGGGCGCGCTCGTGGGTTTGTTCAGTTGGTCCGCATCGCATCCGCTGCCCCAAAACTTCGCCGCGCCGCGCCCGAAGCCGGCGATCGAGTTGGCGGAGCGGCGGGAGAAATCGGCGCTCGATGACGAGGCAACCCTGCTCGATCCGACCCCGCTCTTTCAGCCGACGCGGTGGAACACCGCGCAACTGGAAGTCGCCCGGCCGGAGCCGAGCGGGAGTTTCGAGAGCTTTCGCGTGCCGCCGAAATTCGGTTTCGCCGACAGCGACCTAAGATTGGGCCGGATCGAGTTCGTGGACGGCGCCGGCAAACCTCCGGTTCAAGGGAAACTGCGAACCTCGCTGGACCTGCCGGCACCCGTCGCCGTGCCGGCAACACCCACTGAAGTGTTAGCAGCCGGATCGCCCGGCGCGATCGCTTTGGGCTTTGGCCGCGTCGATCAACCCCTGGGCGCACTGCCGGCGCGCGGGGCGCTGGTGGACATTGGGGCCGTCGGCACGGGGCAGGCGGCGTTGCCGCCGGAGGCGATGGCACGGGTTCAAGCCTTGGCGGCGGGGGCCAAACCCCCGGCGGGCCGGGAGTGGCAGGCCATGGAATTCCTCGCGGCCGTCGATCCCGCCGGCCTTTCGGCACCGCTCACTCTCACCACCCGTTCGGGGGCCGATGAGGTCGATGCTTATTTTCAAAATTTCCTCGTGCACACCCTTCGGGTCGGAGAGCGTTTGGCTCCCGGATTCTATCGGATTTCCGTGGGGCCGTAGATTTTTGGGAAATCGGCGAATTTGCTGTTGACCACGCCAATCACGGCTTGCACTTTCAACAGCTCTTTTCGTTTTTTGCCACTCCCTTGTTCTGCCCAGATAGCTCAGTTGGTAGAGCACCCCCTTGGTAAGGGGGAGGTCGTCAGTTCAAATCTGATTCTGGGCTCCAGTGGCAAAAAACACCGTCGGCAGGCTTCTCCGACGTTAAACCAGAGGTCACTTTTACATCTCAACCCAAACAACTCGTCTCACATGGCTAAAGCAAACTTCGAACGCACGAAACCGCACGTGAACGTCGGCACAATCGGCCACGTTGATCACGGCAAGACCACGCTGACGACCGCGATTCTCGCGGTCCAGGCCCGCAAAGGCCTCGCGGAGGTGAAAACCTATGCGGACATCGCCAAGGGCGGCACCATCCGCGATGCGTCGAAGATCGTCACGATTGCCGTCGCCCACGTGGAATACCAGTCCGACAAGCGCCACTATGCGCACGTCGACTGCCCTGGCCACGCCGACTTCGTCAAGAACATGATCACCGGCGCCGCCCAGATGGACGGTGCGATCCTCGTCGTTTCGGCCGCGGACGGCCCGATGCCGCAGACCCGTGAGCACATCCTCCTCGCCCGCCAAGTCGGCGTGCCGAAGATCGTGGTGTTCCTCAACAAGGTCGACCTCATCGACGACGCCGAGCTTCTCGACCTCGTCGAGATGGAAATCCGTGAGCTCCTCACGAAATACCAATTTGACGGCGACAAGGCGACCATCATCCGTGGTTCCGCTACCGCTGCGCTCGAGGGCAAGCCCGAGGGCGATAAGGCGATCACTGACCTGATGACCGCGATCGACACCGACATTCCTGAGCCCGTCCGCGAGATGGACAAGCCCTTCCTGATGTCCGTTGAAGACGTGTTCTCGATCACCGGCCGCGGCACCGTCGCGACGGGGCGGATCGAGCGTGGCGTCATCAAGGTCAACGACGCCGTCGAGATCGTCGGCCTCAAGGACACCGTCGTCTCCGTCGTAACTGGCATCGAAATGTTCCGCAAGCTGCTCGATAGCGGCCAAGCTGGTGACAACGTCGGCATCCTCCTCCGCGGTATTGAAAAAGAAGGCATCGAGCGCGGCCAGGTTCTCGCCGCTCCGAAGTCGATCACTCCGCACAAGAAGGCGAAAGCCGAAATCTACGTCCTCTCGAAGGACGAGGGTGGCCGTCACACGCCGTTCTTCAACGGTTACCGCCCGCAGTTCTACTTCCGCACGACTGACGTCACTGGCGTTGTCACGCTGCCGAAAGGCGTCGAGATGATCATGCCGGGCGACAACATCGCCGTCGATCTCGAGCTCATCTCCCCGATCGCGATGGAGAAGCTCCAGAAGTTCGCCATCCGCGAGGGTGGTCGCACGATCGGTGCCGGTCGTATCACCGAGATCACGGAATAAGCCGTCTCGTAACCCTCTAACTCGACACCGCCGAGGTCTCTTTACGGGGCCTCGGCTGCGTCGTCTAAAAGCCCATCACAGGCGCGTAGCTCAATTGGTAGAGTAGCGGTCTCCAAAACCGTTGGTTGGGGGTTCGATTCCCTCCGCGCCTGCCAAATCTTCGCACGAACTCCGCATGAAAAATCCCTTCCGTAGCACCCGCATCTTCCTCGGTGAAATGGTCGGTGAGCTTCAGAAAGCCACCTGGCCCACCAAGGCCGAACTGCGCGATTCCACGATCGTGGTCGTGCTAGCCGCGGTCATCCTCGGTCTGTTCACGAGCATCAGCGATTTTTCGCTCTACCAGGTCGTTTCCCTCTTCACCGACTGGGTCAGCTAATTCTTCCCGCCATGCCCGCTCAAACGACCGCCCCCGCCGGCACCCAGTGGTTCGCCCTGCACACGCTCTCCGGCCAGGAGAACAAGGTCCGTAACTACATCGAGAAGTTCAAAAAGGCCGAGGAACTTAGCGACGATATTTTTGAAATCCTGTTGCCGACCGAGGTCGTGTCGGAGGTCAAAAACGGCAAGAAATCCACCAAGGTCCGCAAGCTTTACCCCGGCTACGTCTTCATTCAGATGAAGCTCTACGGCGAGGACAAGAAGGTCATCAACAAGCCGTGGTATTTTGTGAAGGAAGTCGCCGGTGTCATCGGGTTTGTCGGCGGCGATCGTCCGGCAGCGTTGCGCCAGACCGAGATCGACGAGATCTACGCGCGCATCGAGGCGGCCAACGGCAAGGAAGTCCCGAAGATTCAATACACCGTCGGCGAAGAAGTGAAGATCACCGACGGCGCGTTTGCATCGCTCACCGGCCGCATCGACGAAATCGATCCGGACCGCGGCAAGTTGAAAGTTTCCGTCTCCATCTTCGGCCGCTTCACGCCGGTCGAACTCGAATACTGGCAGGTGCAGCGCACCACCGAATAAGTTTTCCCTCTAAGAATTTCCCAACATGGCCAAGAAAATCCAAGGTTACATCCGTCTTCAGTTGCCCGCCGGCGCCGCGAATCCCGCGCCGCCCGTTGGCCCTGCGCTTGGCGCGCAAGGCGTCAACATCATGGCGTTCTGTAAGGACTTTAACGCCCGCACGAAGGATCAGAACGGCATGATTCTGCCGGTCGTGATCACGGTGTTCACCGACAAGAGCTTCACGTTCATCCTGAAGTCACCGCCGGCGTCCGTCCTGCTCAAAAAGGCCGCCAACATCGCCTCCGGTTCCGCGAAGCCGAATCAGGACAAGGTCGGCAAGGTCACAAAGAAGCAGCTTGCCGAGATCTGGAAGCTGAAGAAGGCCGACATGAACGCCAACGACGAAGCCGCTGGCATCAAGATCATCGCCGGCACCGCCCGCAACATGGGCATCGAAGTCATCGACTAATTTTCGTCCGCACTCAAACGAAACTCACCGCGGGAGTCCCGTCCGGGACGTTCGCACCGCAAGGAGTCCAACATGCCCAACAAACACAGCAAACGTTATAACAACGCGGTCAAGGTCGCCGACCTGACCAAGGATTACGCGCTCAAAGAAGCGGTCGAGATCCTCAATAAATTTCCGAAGGCGAAGTTCGATGAGACCATCGAGCTCTCGTTCCGCCTCGGGGTCGACGCCACTTCCGGCGAGCAAAACGTGCGCGGCACCACGCCGCTTCCGAATGGCTCCGGCAAGAAAATCCGCGTGATCGTTTTCACCGACGATGCGCCGAAGGCGCTCGCGGCGGGTGCTGATGAAGCCGGTCTCGCCGAACTGATGGCGAAGGTTAATGGCGGCTGGCTCGAATTCGACGTCGCGATCGCGACGACCGAGGCCATGAAGCAAGTCCGCACGCTCGCGCGCGTCCTCGGTCCGAAGGGCCTGATGCCGAACCCGAAGTCCGGCACCGTCACCGACGACGTCGTCGCGGGCATCAAGGCCGTGAAAGCCGGTCGCGTTGAGTTCAAAATGGACAAGACCGCGAACATCGGGGTCGGCGTCGGCAAGCGTTCGTTCACGCCCGCGCAGATTCTGGAAAACGTCAACGTCGTCCTCGAGGCGGTCGGCAAATCCAAGCCGGCCACCTTCAAGGGCAGCCAATACATCAAGGGCGTCACCATCTCGTCGAGCATGAGCCCGGCGGTGAAGATCGCTTCCACCGAGTTCAGCAAATTCTAAGGAGCACCGACCATGAGAGCCGAAAAACAATACCTGATTTCCGAGGTCGAGACGCACCTGAAGAAGTCCGACTACGTCATCCTCACCAACTTCTCGAAGGTGTCCGTCGCCGACGTCGCCGAGCTGCGCAAGCGCCTCGCGGTGGAGAAGGCGGAGTTCCACGTCGTGAAGAACAGCTCGCTCCGGGTCGCCGCCAAGGCGCTCGGGTTGCCCGAGTTTGAAGCTTCGCTCGCCGGGCCCACCGCCGTCATCGTCGGCGGAAAAAATTCTGCGGGCGTCGCGAAAATCCTGAAGCAGTTCTTCAAGGACAAGCAGAAGCTCGAGGTCAAAGTCGGCGTGATGGACAAGAAGATCGTCAGCGCCGCCGATCTCGCAAAGATTGCCGATCTGCCGTCGTTCGAGGCGCTGCGCTCGCAGCTCCTGGGCTTGTTTATGCAAAACGCCGCGGCGTTCGTTCGCGTGCTCGATGCCAAGGTCAAGAAGGACCAGCCCGCCGCTGCTCCCTCCGAGCCCGCTGCTCCGACCGCTTAATCCTCACTTTAACCAAAACAATTTTTCCGGGCGCGCGCGTTTTTCGCATCGCGTCCGGGAAGCAAAAACATCCATCGGGCAGGCTAGGGGATACGTCTCTTAAACGCGTTTCACTTTTTCGAAACCGCTAGTCGGCCTCAGGAGAAATCAACATGAGCACTGTTACCAAAGACCAAGTCATCGAGTGGTTGTCCGCGCAGCCCGTTCTGGAGCTCGCCGCCCTCGTCAAAGATCTCGAAGGCAAGTGGGGCGTATCCGCCGCCGCTGCCGCCGGCCCCGCCGCGGCCGGCCCCGCCGCCGCCGCTCCCGCGGCTGAGGCGCAGACCGAGTTCACCGTCGTCCTCAAGGCCGCCGGCGCGAACAAGATTGGCGTCATCAAGGAAGTCCGTGCCATCACGGGCCTCGGCCTCAAGGAGGCCAAGGACCTCGTCGAAGGCGCGCCCAAGAACGTCAAGGAAAACGCGCCCAAGGCCGAAGCCGAGGAAATCAAGAAGAAGCTCGAGGCCGCCGGCGCCGCGGTCGAACTCAAGTAAGATCGCTTGGCGATTTCACTCGAGAAACTTCCGTTTTTTACGGGACAGGCCGCGCCCGCGCTCGGCCTGTCCTTTGCTATTTCCACTTCTGTTCTTTTGTTCGTTGCCCGCCTCTCGTGCTGATCTAGCCAGCGCGACGCGTCCTCTTACTGTCTCTTAATCTCTACCGGGAAACTCTCATGGCCGACCGCACACACTCTGAACGCATCAACTTCGGCAAACTCCGCGAAGTCATCCAGCCGCCGAACCTTATCGAGATTCAGATCACGTCCTATCTGGATTTCCTCCAGAAGGGTATCCCGGAGAAGCAGCGCAAGCCGCAGGGTCTCGAGGCCGTGTTCCGCGAGGTCTTCCCGATCCTCAGCTATGACGAGCGCCTCACGCTCGAATACGTTTCCTACAATCTGGGCGATCCCAAGAACACCGAGCTCGAGTGCCTCCGCGAAGGCATCACCTACTCGGTGCCGCTCTACGTGAAGCTCCGCCTCCGCGAGGAAGATTTCATCAAGGACGAGGACATCTACATGGGCGAAATCCCGATGGTGACCGAGCGTGGCTCCTTCATCATCAACGGCGCCGAGCGCGTGGTCGTTTCGCAACTCCACCGTTCGCCCGGCATCGCGTTCGAAGTCACGCCGCACCCGAACGGCAAGCCGCTGCACTCTTTCCGCATCATTCCTGACCGCGGCACCTGGCTCGAAGTGCAGTTCGACAACAACGATCTGCTTTACGTTTACCTCGACCGCCGCCGCCGTCGCCGGAAGTTCCTCATCACGACGATGCTTCGCGCGATCGGTTATTCGAGCGACATCGATCTCCTGAATCTCTTCTACGAGATCAAGGACCTCAAGGTTTCCAAAGCGCTCGACATGGAGAACGTCTCCACGCTCGTGCTCGTTGAAGATGCGATCGATGCCCAGAAGGGCGTCGTCCTCGCGCGCGCGTTCGAGCCGCTCACGAAAGCGATCGTCCGCACGTTCGAGAAACACGATATCTCCACGCTCCGCGTGATCGACACCTCGATCGACGAGGGCGCGATCATCCGTGCGCTGAAGAAAGATCCGACGCGCAACGAAGAAGAAGCCCTCAAGGAAATCTACAAGCGCCTCCGCCCCGGCGAGCCGCCGACCACCGCCAACGCGAAAGCTCTCCTCAAGCGTCTCTTCTTCGATCCGAAGCGCTATGACCTCGGCCGCGTTGGCCGCTATAAGGTCAACCAGAAGCTCGGCCTCAAGGCCGAGCTCGAGCAGCGCATTCTCGAGAGCGCCGACATCGTCGCCGCCACGAAGTATCTCGTCCGCCTCAAGCGCGGCGTCGGCGTCGTTGACGACATCGATCACCTTGGTTCCCGCCGCGTCCGCACCGTCGGCGAATTGCTCGCCAATCAATGCCGCGTCGGCCTGAGCCGCACCGAGCGTCTCGTTCGCGAGCGCATGACGATGTATGACCAGAGCGTCGACTCGATCACCCCGCAGAAGCTGATCAACCCGAAGGCGCTGACGACCGTCATCCGCGATTTCTTCGCGCGTTCACAGCTCTCGCAGTTCATGGATCAGATCAACCCGCTCGCCGAGGTCACGCACAAGCGCCGCCTTTCCGCGCTCGGGCCGGGCGGTCTCAACCGCGAACGTGCCGGCTTCGAAGTCCGCGACGTTCACCCGTCGCACTACGGCCGCATCTGCCCGATTGAAACGCCCGAAGGGCCGAACATCGGCCTCATCAACTCGCTCTCGACTTATGCTCGCGTCAACGAGTTCGGCTTCATCGAGACGCCTTATCGCGTCGTCAAGGATGGCCGCGCCACCGAGAAGATCGAATATCTCACCGCCGACCAGGAAGAGGCCAAGGTCATCGCCCAGGCCAATTCCGAGATCGACGACAAGGGTCACTTCATCGGCAAGGTCACCGTCCGTCAGGACGGCAACTTCCTCGAAGTCCCGGCCAGCGAAGTCCACCTGATGGACGTCTCGCCGAAGCAGGTCATCTCGATCGCCGCCGGCATGATTCCGTTCCTTGAGCACGACGATGCGAATCGCGCGCTGATGGGCGCCAACATGCAACGCCAAGGCGTGCCGCTCCTCCAGGCCGAGTCGCCGTTCGTCGGCACCGGTATTGAAGAGCGCGTCGCCCGCGACTCGAAGATCGTCGTCGTCGCCGAAGAGGCCGGCATCGTCGCCTCCGTCGACGCGAAACGTATCATCGTGACCAAGGACGGAGAGTTGCCCCGCAACCCGAAGACCGACGCGAAGAGCCACACCTACGTTTACGAGCTGCGGAAATTCATGCGCTCGAACGCCGGCACCTGCTTCAACCAGAAGCCGATCGTTCACCAGGGCCAGAAGATCAAGGCCGGCCAGATCATCGCCGACGGTCCCTCGACCGATCAGGGCGAGATGGCCCTCGGCCGCAACGTGCTCGTGGCGTTCATGCCGTGGAACGGTTACAACTTCGAAGACGCCATCCTCATCTCGGAGAAAATTCTCCGGGAAGACATCTTCACCTCGATCCACATCCAGGAGTTCGAGGTTACCGCGCGCGATACCAAGCTCGGGCCGGAAGAAATCACACGCGACATCCCGAACGTCGGTGAAGAGGCCCTCAAGAACCTCGATCACAACGGCGTGATTCGCATCGGTGCGGAAGTGAAGCCTGGCGACATCCTCGTCGGCAAGATCACCCCGAAGTCTGAAACCGAACTTGCCCCCGAGGAAAAGCTCCTCCGCGCGATCTTCGGTGAAAAGGCCGCGGATGTGAAGGACACCTCGCTCATCGTCCCGTCCGGCGTCACCGGCATCATCATGGACGTGAAGGTTTCCTCGCGGATCGACAACCAGGAGGAAAAACTCTCCCCGTCCGATCGTCGCCGCCAGGCGAAGCAGATCCAGGAAGAGTATAAGACGCAGATGGACAAACTCCGCGAGGGTTTGACCGAAGCGCTCTCGAACATCCTCCTCGGCGAAAAGATCCCGCTCGACGTCATCAACGGCGAGTCCGCCGAAATCATCATCCCGGCCAACCGCAAGATCACCAAGACGCTTCTGCGCAAACTCGCCGCCGTCTCCAAGCACGTCCAGATCGACCCGTCCCCGGTTCGCATCAAGATCATGGAGATCATCGGCTCGTATCAGACGAAGTTCGACGAGCTCGAGAGCGACCGCGAACGCAAGATCGGTTCCATCGAGGCGGGCGAAGGCTCGGCCGATGGCGCGATCAAACAGGTCAAGGTCTACATCGCCACGAAGCAAAAGCTCGAGGTCGGTGACAAGATGGCCGGCCGTCACGGGAACAAGGGTGTGGTTGCCAAGATCGTCCCCGAGGAAGACATGCCCTTCCTTCCCGACGGCACGCCGATCGAAATCTGCCTCAACCCGCTGGGCGTGCCTTCGCGCATGAACATCGGGCAGGTGCTCGAGACGCACTTGGGTTGGGCCTGCAAAAAGCTCGGCCTCAAGATCGCGACGCCCGTGTTCGACGGCATTCCGGAAAAGAAAATCCGCGAATACCTCAAGGAAGCGAAGCTGCCGACCACCGGCAAGAGCCCGCTCCTCGACGGTCGCACCGGCGAGCGCATCGATCAAGAAGTCGTCGTCGGCTACATCTACATGATGAAGCTGAACCATCTCGTGTCGCACAAGATTCATGCGCGCGCGGTCGGTCCTTACTCGCTCGTCACGCAGCAACCGTTGGGCGGCAAAGCCCAATACGGCGGCCAGCGTTTCGGCGAAATGGAAGTCTGGGCGCTCGAGGCCTACGGCGCCGCGCACACGTTGCAGGAACTGCTCACCGTCAAGTCCGACGATGTGCAGGGCCGCACCAAGATCTACGAGTCACTCGTCAAGGGTGACAACACGCTCGTCGCCGGCACGCCGGAGTCGTTCAACGTTCTCATCAAGGAAATTCAGTCCCTCGGATTGGATATCAAGCTCCAGAAACGCGATGCCCTGAGCTACGGCTCCTAAGCACCCGCTCGTTACATCGCTTTCACTTTTAAAAACACGGAGACAATAAAATGATTCAACCTGCTGACACTGCCGCCTCCAACCGCACGGAAGCCCGCGAGACCCTTGGTCTCGAGGAATCCGCGTTCGACTGCGTGTCCATCACCGTCGCTTCGCCCGAGATCATCCGCAAATGGTCGAAGGGTGAGGTGAAGAATCCCGAGACGATCAATTACCGCACGTTCAAGCCCGAGCCGGGTGGTCTTTTCTGCCAAAAGATCTTCGGACCGGTGCGTGACTACGAGTGCGCCTGCGGAAAATACAAGCGCATCAAATACAAGGACGTCGTCTGCGATCGCTGCGGCGTCGAGGTCACGATCGCCCGCGTCCGTCGCGAGCGCATGGGCCACATCGAGCTCGCGGTGCCGGTTTCGCACATCTGGTTTCTGAAGAGCATGCCGAGCCGGCTCGGTCTCTTGCTCGACATGACCGCGCGCTCGCTCGAGCGCGTGATCTACTACGAGAACTACATGGTCGTCGATCCGGGCAAGACCCCGCTCGAGATGAAGCAACTTCTGACCGATACCGAGTATCGCCAGGCGCTCGACGAATACGGTGATGATTCCTTCGTCGCCAAGATGGGCGCTGAAGCGGTCCGTGATGCCCTCACGAAGACCGACATGGAAGCGACCGTGGCCGAGCTGCAGGAGCAGATGCGCGCGACGAAATCGAAGCAGATCAAAAAGAAGCTCTCGAAGCGCCTCAAGGTCATCCAAGGCTTCATTCACTCGAAGAGCCGTCCGGAGTGGATGGTCCTCGAAGTGCTGCCCGTGATCCCGCCCGACTTGCGCCCGCTCGTCCCGCTCGAGGGTGGCCGCTTCGCGACCTCCGATCTCAACGATCTCTACCGCCGCGTCATCAACCGCAACAACCGGTTGAAAAACCTGATGCAGTTGAAGACGCCCGATGTGATCATTCACAACGAAAAGCGCATGCTGCAGGAAGCGGTCGACGCGCTCTTCGACAACGGCCGTCACGGTCGGCCGGTCACCGGCGCGGGCAATCGTCCCCTGAAATCTTTGAGCGACATGCTCAAGGGCAAGCAGGGTCGTTTCCGTCAGAATTTGCTCGGCAAGCGCGTCGATTATTCCGGCCGCTCCGTCATCGTCATCGGTCCTGAGCTCAAGCTCAACCAGTGCGGTCTGCCGAAGAAAATGGCGCTCGTGCTCTTCGAGCCGTTCATCATTCGCCGCCTCAAGGAACTCGGCTTCGTGCACACCGTCCGCGGTGCGCGCAAGATGATCGAGAAGAAGTCGCCCGAAGTATGGGACATCCTCGAGGAAGTCACGAAGGGCCACCCGGTCCTCCTCAATCGCGCCCCGACGCTCCACCGTTTGTCGATCCAGGCCTTTGAGCCGATCCTCATCGAGGGCGAAGCCATCCGCATTCACCCGCTCGTCTGCACCGCCTACAACGCGGACTTCGATGGTGACCAGATGGCGGTCCACGTGCCGTTGTCTCTCGAAGCGATCATGGAGTGCAAACTCCTCATGATGGCGACGTCGAACATCTTCTCGCCGTCCTCCGGCAAGCCGATCCTCACCCCGTCGCAGGACATCGTCCTCGGCGCGTATTATCTGACGATCGAGCCCCGCACCAAGCCGACGAAGAACCAGCGCGTGCCGCTCCTCAGCGGCCTGCAGGAAGTTCTCTACGCCAAGGCGGACGGCGCGCTCAAGATGCACGACTGGGTTGACGTCCCGAATCTCGACTACGGTCGCGAGACGGTCTTCGGCGACCCCAAGCGCAAGATCGTTCGCACGACCGTCGGTCGCGTGATCTTCAACCAGATTTGGCCGGCCGGTCTCGGCTTTGTCAATTTCCCGGTGCCGAAGAGCAAGCTCGGCGATCTCATTCTCAATACCTACAAGATCTCCGGCAACCTCATCACGGTTGAGACGCTCGACAAGCTCAAGGAGCTCGGCTTTCAGACCGCCATGCAGGCCGGTATTTCGATCGGGATCGACGACATGATCATCCCGGACTCCAAGAAGGAGATCGTCGCCGACTCGCGCAAAAAAATCACCGAGGTCGAGGCCCAGTTCAACAAGGGCATCATCACCGACGGCGAGCGTTACAACAAGGTCGTCGACATCTGGACCGGCGCCACCGACAAGATCGCCAAGGAGGTTTTCGCCAAGCTCGAGAACAACGATGGCAAGACCGAGGTTAACCCGGTCTACATCATGATGGACTCCGGCGCGCGCGGTAACAAACAGCAGGTCCGCCAACTGTGCGGCACCCGCGGTTTGATGGCCAAGCCCTCGGGCGAAATCATCGAGCGTCCGATTCTGTCCTCGTTCCGCGAGGGCCTGACGGTGCTCGAATACTTCATCTCGACCCATGGCGCCCGCAAGGGTCTCGCCGACACCGCGCTCAAGACCGCTGACGCCGGCTATCTCACCCGCAAGCTTTGCGACGTGGCGATGGACGTCATCATCGCGGAAGACGATTGCGGTGCGCGCGACGGCGTGTGGAAGAAAGCGATCATGGAGGGTGACGACGAAATCGTCGGCCTCAAAGAGCGCATTATCGGTCGCTTCTCCAGCGACGATGTCATCAACCCGATCAATCCTTCGGAGGTGCTCGTCGGTTCCGGCGAAATCATCACCGAGGAAACGGCGGCCAAGATCGACGAGCTGGGAATCGAGCGCGTCAAGGTCATGTCGCCGCTCACGTCCGCCACCAAGGGCGGTATCGACGCCAAGTCTTACGGCATCAATCCCGCGACCAACAAGGTCGCGAAGATCGGCGACTCCGTCGGCATCATCGCCGCGCAGTCGATTGGCGAGCCCGGCACGCAGCTCACCATGCGCACGTTCCACATCGGTGGCGTTGCGACCGGTGGCTTCAAGACTCCCGAAATTCGCGTCCGCGCCAGCGGCACGGTGAAATACAAGGGCCTCCGCCTCGTGGAAACCGCCGACGGCGCCGCCATCGTGCTCAACAAGACGGGCTCCATCCAAATCCTCGACGCCGAGGACAAGGAAATCGAAACCTACAACATCGTCGTCGGCTCCTTCCTGCATGTCGGCGACGGCGAGAAGATCGACAAGAACGCCGTCCTCGCGCAGTGGGATCCCTACAACATTCCGGTTCTCTCCGAGAAGGGTGGCACGCTGCACTTCAAGGATATGATCCCCGGTGTCACCGTGAAGCGCGAACTTGACGAATCGTCGGGCCGCATCGCCACGATCGTCATCGAGCACAAGGAAGACCTTAATCCGCAGGTTGAAATCCGCGACGCGAAGAACAAGCCGCTCGCGGCCTATTCGATTCCCGTCGGTGCGCAGATCGCGGTCAACGAGGGCGACATCATCCAACCGGGTGCGTTGCTCGCGAAGACCCCGCGTCAGGCGTCGAAGACCAAGGACATCACCGGTGGTCTCCCTCGCGTCGCCGAGCTTTTCGAAGCTCGTCGTCCGAAGGAAGCCGCGGAAATGTCCCGCATCGACGGCATCGTCGGCTTCGAGGGCACCGTTCGCGGCAAGCGCAAGCTCGTCGTGAAAAACGAGGAGACCCAGCAGGAAGAAGAGCATCTGATCGCCACCGGCCGCCACATCATCGTGCAGCCCGGCGACGTCGTGCACAAAGGCCAGCACCTCACCGAGGGCGCCGCCGACCCGCATGAGATCCTCGAAATCCTCGGGCCGTCCGCGCTCTACGACTTCCTGATTTCGCAGGTGCAGGAAGTTTATCGTCTCCAAGGCGTGACGATTAACGACAAGCACATCGAGATCATCATCCGCCAGATGCTCCGCAAAGTCCGTATCACTGATCCGGGCGACACGGAAAATTTCTGGGGCGAGCAAGTCGATCGCGCCACCTTCCTGGCCGAGAACAAGCGCATCGAAGAAGCTGGCGGCAAACCCGCGGAAGCTGAACCGATCCTCCTCGGTATCACGAAGGCATCGCTCGAGACCGAGAGCTTCATCTCGGCGGCGAGCTTCCAAGAAACGACGCGCGTCCTCACCGACGCCTCGACGCTCGGCAAGGTCGATCTGTTGAAGGGCTTCAAGGAAAACGTGATCATGGGCCATCTGATTCCGGCGGGCACGGGCCTGCCGAAATACAAGCAGCTTAAGATTTCGCTGCCCTTCGGCGCGGAGATTCCGGACGAGCCCAAGGCCGCCGAGGCCAGCGCGAGCTAAGCCGACGAGCCACTCAGTCAGCTTTTCGAAGCCGCGGACGAAGCGTCCGCGGCTTCTTTTTTGGGGGTGGGAGAGGGTAACTTGTGAATAACTTCACCTTGTCTAGCAGAGGCGCGTGAACATTTTCGTCATCCCTCCCGCCAAAAATTGCATGTAGAGCCTAGCTCCATGTGGTTTTACGCCCGCTCTTTTGAGCGGGCGTTTTTTTTGCCCTGAGGTCGGAGGAATCTGCGGGGAAAAAGGAATTCTGCTTGAGTTCTCTTCGTGGTCCGTAATTTTCGACCCTCCTTTCCCTGCTTATCGCGCGTTGCCGGCTTCGGTTGGTGAACGCTTTTTCAGTTCGCGGACCGGACTCAAATCTCGGGTTTCGCGAGTATCGCTACTTTTCGCCAAAAAGTTCTTGCCGAGCTTTGCGCGTAAGGTAGCGTCTCACCTCTTTTCTCTAATTTTCTCTCCGTAACTCACTTTCCCCTCGTATGCCGACCATCAACCAACTCGTGCGCAAAGGCCGCCGCAAGGTGCGCATCAAGTCGAAGTCTCCCGCTTTGGACGGCAATCCGTTTCGCCGCGGCGTGTGCGTGCAGGTCATGACCCGCACCCCGAAGAAGCCGAATTCCGCCATCCGTAAGGTCGCGAAGGTTCGTCTCACGAACGGCAACGAAGTCATCTCCTACATTCCGGACGAGGGCCACAATCTCCAGGAGCACTCGATCGTGCTCGTGCGCGGTGGCCGCGTGAAGGATCTCCCCGGCGTTCGTTACCACATTGTCCGCGGCACGCTCGACGCCACCGGCGTCGAAAAGCGCCGTCGCTCCCGTTCCAAATACGGCGTCAAGCGTCCGAAGGCTGCCAAGTAATCCGCGTTTTTTCTAACTAACACCATTTCGTCATGTCACGCCGTCACCGAGCAGAAAAACGCCAGACCGTCCCGGATGCCCGTTACAAGAGCCCGCTCGTCGCGCACTTGGTCAATGTCATCATGAAGAGCGGCAAGAAGAACCTTGCCCAACGCATCGTCTACGGCGCGTTTGAAAAAGTTTCCGAGAAGCTCGAAAAGGGTGATCCGGTTGATTTGCTGCTCGGGGCGCTCGAGAATGCGCGTCCGCGCCTTGAGGTGAAGAGCCGCCGCGTCGGTGGCGCCACCTATCAGGTGCCAGTGGAAATTTCATTCGAGCGCCAAGAGTCACTCGCTCTCCGCTGGATCGTTGACGCGGCCCACGGTCGCAAAGGCGTGACGATGAAGGACGCCCTTGCGGCGGAAATCATCGACGCCTACAACAACACCGGCGGCGTCGTGAAGAAGAAGGAAGACACGCACAAGATGGCCCAGGCGAACCGCGCCTTTGCTCACTTGCGTTGGTAATCAGTCCCGCCCGCCGCCATGTCTGCTCCTGCCGCTCCCACCATTACTGTCGTCACTGACAAGGCGAAGGTTTCGCCCGTCAATGCCAAGGATCGTCCGTTCCCGCTCGAATGGACGCGTAACATCGGCATCGCCGCGCATATCGATGCGGGCAAGACGACGACGACCGAGCGTATTCTTTTCTACTCGGGCGCCGTCCACAAGATGGGCGAAGTCCACGAGGGCACCACGGTGACCGACTGGATGGAGCAGGAGCGCGAGCGTGGCATCACGATCACCGCGGCCGCCATTTCCTGTGCGTGGAATGCTTCGTGGGGACCGTGGAAGGGAATCAAGCAGCGCATCAACATCATCGACACTCCCGGCCACGTGGACTTCACGGCCGAGGTGGAGCGTTCGCTTCGCGTGCTCGACGGTGCGGTCGCCGTGTTTGATGCGGTCGCCGGCGTGCAGCCGCAGTCGGAAACCGTCTGGCGTCAGGCCAACAAATACAAAGTTCCGCGCATCGCGTTTATCAACAAGATGGATCGTGTCGGCGCGAATTTCTTCCGCTGCATCGACGACATTCGCATGAAGCTGAAGGCGAATGCCCACGCTCTCTACCTGCCGATCGGGGCCGAGGAAAATTTCACGGGCTTGATCGATTTGGTGCAGAACGTGGCTTACATGTTCGAGGATAATCCGGCCGATCCGCTCGGGATGAATCCGACCACGGTCGAGATTCCCGAAAACATGAAGGCGCAGGCGAAGGAATACCGCGACAAGCTCATCGAGGCGGTTTCGGATTTCGACGAGGTCATCGCGGAAAAATATCTCAACGGCGAAGAAATCAGCATGCCCGAGCTGTTGCTCGGCGTGCGCAAGGCCACGATTTCGCTGCAGTTCACCGGCGTGTTCCCCGGTTCGGCGTTCAAGAAGAAGGGCGTGCAGCGCCTGCTGGATTGCGTCGTGAATTATCTGCCCAGCCCGATCGACGTTCCGCCGATGCAGGGCATGGATAGCGACGGTCAACCCGTCGAGGCCGTCGTCAACGACAAGGCCAAGATGTGCGGTCTCGCGTTCAAGCTCTGGAACGATCCGTTCGTGGGCCGCCTCGTGTTCTTCCGCGTTTACACCGGCACGCTGCCGCGCGGCATGTCGCTCTACAATCCGCGCACGCGCCGCACGGAACGCGTTTCTCGTCTCGTGCTCATGCGCGCGATCGAGCGCGAGGAAATCGATTTGGCTTATTCGGGTGACATCTGCGCCGTCGTCGGCGTGAAGGACGTCATCACCGGTGACACGCTGTGTGACGAAGATTTCGACATCCGCCTCGAGCCGCCGTCTTTCCCCGAGCCCGTCATCTCGATGTCCATCGAGCCGAACTCAAAGGCCGACCAGGAAAAAATGGGCACCGCGCTCCAGCGCCTCGTTGCCGAAGATCCGACGCTCCGCGTCAAGACGGACGTTGACACGGGTCAGACCATTCTCGCCGGCATGGGCGAACTCCACCTCGACATCATTCGCGATCGCATGAAGCGCGAGTTCAAGGTCGAGGCCACCGCTGGCAAGCCGCAGATCGCCTATCGCGAAACGGTCAAGACGAAGGCCGAGGGTGAGGGTAAATTTATCCGTCAGTCCGGCGGCAAGGGCCAATACGGTCACGTCTGCATCATCATGGAGCCGGCGGTCAAAGGCACGGGCGTGGAAGTCATCAACGAGACCGTGGGCGGCTCGATCCCGAAGGAATTTATCAAGCCGGCCACGGAAGGTATTCTCGAAGGCGCGAACAACGGTGTCGTCGCTGGCTTCCCGGTGGTCGATGTCATCATCAAGATCACGGACGGCTCGTTCCACGAAGTCGATTCGTCCGAACTCGCGTTTAAGATGGCTGGCATCTTCGCGTTCAAGGACGCGATGAAGAAGGCGACCCCGATTCTCCTCGAGCCGATTATGGCGGTCGAAGTCACGACGCCCGAGGAATATCAGGGCGATCTCATGGGCGACATCAATCGTCGCCGTGGCCAGATTCAGGGTATGGAGAACAAGGCCGGCGCGTGCATCATCACCGCCCACGTCCCGCTCGAGCTGCTTTTCGGCTACGTCACGGACATTCGCTCGCTCTCGAAGGGCCGCGCCAGTGCCGGTATCACGCCCTCGCATTTCGAGCAGGTGCCGAATTCGCTGCTCGCCAAAATCGTCGAGACCAATGCCAAGGGTCCTGCCCGCACTTAATCACTCGTTCTTTTTACTCTCATGAAAGGCCAACGCATTCGCATCAAACTCCAGGGCTTCGACTATCGCGTAATCGATCAGTCGGCCCAGGACATCGTCGAGACCGCCAAGCGCTCGGGCGCCCGGGTCTCCGGCCCGATCCCGCTGCCCACTCGCATCGAGAAACTTTCCGTCAATCGCTCCCCGCACGTCGACAAGAAGTCCATGGAGCAATTCGAGACGCGCACGCACAAGCGTCTCATCGATATCATCGAGCCGACCGCTCAAACGGTCGACGAGCTCAAGAAACTCAACCTCCCGTCCGGCGTAGATATTACCATCAACGTCTAACCCTCACTTTTCAGTCCATCGTTAGCAGTAATCTGTGTGCCTCCGGGCACCGCCAGATTTCGACTAATGTAGGTCTCAAACGGAACCCTCCACCTACCACTTAGCCCATGATCTCATCCCTTCTCGGCAAGAAGATCGGAATGACGCAGGTCTACGACGCTCAAAACGTCCTGATCCCCGTCACCGTGGTCGAAGCCGGACCCTGTTCAGTGGTCCAGGTCAAGACTGTCGAAACCGACGGCTACAATGCCGTGCAAATCGGTTTTTCGACCAAGAAATCCAAAAACGCCAGTGCGGCCGAACTCGCTCACGCGAAGAAAGCCAATCTCGACAACGCGCCGCGCGTGCTCAGTGAGGTCCGCCTCACCGAAGCTCCGACGCTCAAGATCGGTGACGTCGTCAACGTCACGGTCTTCACCGAAGGCATGCTCGTCGATGTCAGCGGCGTCACCAAGGGCAAAGGCTTCCAAGGTGTCGTGCGTCGCTTCCGGGTCGCCGGCGGTCCCGCCGCGCACGGCTCGATGTTCCATCGCCGCATCGGTTCGATCGGCATGCGCCAGACTCCTGGCCGCGTGTGGAAAAACCAGCGCATGCCCGGTCACATGGGCAGCGAGTCACGCACCGTGCAGAATCTGCGCGTCGTAAAAATCATCGCCGACAAGAATCTCATCCTCGTGAAAGGTGCGATCCCTGGCGCCAACGGCGACGATGTCGTCGTCCGCTCCGCCATCAAGGGCCAGTGGGCTCTCCCGGTGGTCGCCGCTCCAGCGCCCGCCGCCGCCAAAGCCGCCGCCAAGCCTGCCGCTAAACCCGCTGCTCCGGCCGCGAAGAAATAATCCGGAGACCATCAGCCATGAAACTCACCGTTTTTAGTTCCGACGGAAAGACCAGCAGCGAAAAAGATTTCGCCGGTCTCCCGACCTTCGAAGGCGACAAGGGCCTCCAGGCCGTCAAGGAAGTCATCGTCGCCATCAACGCCAACAACCGCCAGGGCACGCACTCCACGAAGACTCGTGGTGAAGTCCGCGGCGGCGGCAAAAAGCCGTGGCGCCAGAAGGGCACGGGCCGCGCCCGCGCCGGCTCCATCCGTTCGCCCTTGTGGTCCGGCGGTGGTGTCGTGTTCGGCCCGAAGCCCCGCGACTATTCCAAGAAAATCAATGACAAGGTGAAGTCGCTCGCGTTCAGCCGCGCGCTCTTCGATCGCGCCTCTGCTGGCGAGATTGCCGTCATCGAGCAGTTCGACACGGCGATCAAGAAGACGAAGTTCGTCGACGAGATCGTCGCTCGGATCGCGCCGAAGGGGAAGATTCTGCTCGTCGATGCGCCGCACACCGTCGAGCACGCCCGCGCCGCTCGCAATATCGAGCGCGTCACGCTCCAAGTCGCATCGAAGCTCAACACGCTCGATCTCGCGCAATACAAGAAAATCATCGTCAGCACGAAGGCCCTCGACGCGATCCTCGCCCGAGTCAACGGAGGTAAAAACTGATGCAAGCCGACAAAGTTCTTAAACTCGTTCGCCTCACGGAAAAGGCCAGCAAGCTCAGTTCCGAGCTCGGTCAATACACGTTCGAGGTGTTCAAATACGCGAACAAGCACGCCATCGCGCAGGCCGTCGAGCAGACCTTCAAGGTCACCGTGCGCCGCGTGAACGTCATGCACATCCGCGGTAAAAACAAAAAGAGCCGCACCGGTCGCCCGACCATCGGTTCGGATTATAAGAAGGCCATCGTGACGCTCAAGGCCGGCGACAAAATCGAGCTCGTCTAATCGCCACCGAATCCACGGAGAAACTCCCCCATGCCTATCCATTCCTTTCGTCCGCTCACGCCTTCGGGCCGCTTCACTTCTCTCAACATGGAGAAGGGCCTCTCGAAAGAGCGTCCGCAGCGCGCGCTCACCACGAACAAGCACAAGAGCGGCGGCCGCAACGTCTACGGTCGCGTCACCTCGCGTCATCGCGGCGGTGGCCACAAGCAGCTCTACCGCATCATCGACTTCAAGCGCTCGATCCTCGACCTGCCCGCCAAGGTGCAGGCCATCGAGTATGATCCGAACCGCTCGGCCAACATCGCGCTCATCGCTTACACCGATGGCGTGAAGGCCTACATCATCGCGCCGAAAGGCCTGAAGGCCGGCGACACGATCTTTGCGTCCGACAAGGCAACGACGAACGACTTCAACGTGGGCAACAGCTTTCCGCTCTCGGTCATCCCGCCCTCGACGCTCGTCCATTGCGTGGAACTCGTTCCCGGTCGCGGGGCGAAGATTGCGCGCGGCGCCGGCACGAGTCTCGAGCTCGTTGCCATCGAAGGCGATTCCGCCACGCTCAAGATGCCGTCGGGCGAACTCCGCCGCGTGCACGCCCGCTGCCGCGCCACCATCGGCGAAGTCGGCAACGGTGATCACAATCAGCAGTCGCTCGGCAAGGCCGGCCGGAATCGCTGGCTCGGCGTTCGTCCGATGTCCCGCGGCATGGCCCGCAATCCCGTCGATCACCCCAACGGTGGTGGTCAGGGCAAGTCCAAGGGTGGCGGCGGTCGCCAGCATCTCGTTTCGCCGTGGGGCCAGCTTGCGAAGGGTTTCGTTACCCGCCGCCGCTCGAAGCTCTCGAACTCCTCGATCATCGTCCACCACAACGGCCGCAAGCCGCGTGGCAAAAAGTAACCCGGCCCCTTTCGCACCATGGCACGCTCCATCAAAAAAGGCTTCTTCGTTGACTTCCACCTGCTCGAGAAAATCGAGAAGGCGGTCAAGTCCGGCGCCAAGAAACCCATCCAGACCTGGTCCCGTCGCTCGACGATCACGCCCGATTTCATCGGCCACACGTTCAGCGTCCACAACGGCAAGATCTTCACCGCCGTTTACATCACCGAGAACATGGTCGGCCACAAACTCGGCGAGTTTGCCCCCACGCGCACCTTCAAGTCGCACGGCGGCATGACGCGCAAGGAAATCTAAGTTCTCACCCCGCGCTCTTCCCGATGCTCCGTCGTCTCCTCCAGTCCAGCCTCCTCGCGCTTGTCGCCGCCACGCCATTCACGGCGCGCGCTGCCTCCGCGTCCGGCTCGCTCGAGGTCGTCGCGGTGCAAGCGGCCCGTGTCGCTGATCTCGTCCTCTTGGGTAACGGCTTCAACGCCGGTCTCCGTCAGGGCATGGTCTGCCGTGTCACGCGTGGCGCCACCACCGTCGCCGAGATTCTGCTCGTCGAGGTTCGCCCGACCTGCAGCGCCGCGCTCATCATGAGCGTCGCACCGCAACAGTCGATCCACGCCGGCGACGCCGCCGCCATTAAGATTCTCAAAACCTAAATCACGAACCAACCAAAAGGGTAGGGCACGACTTCGGTCACGCCACTATCGCCGAACTGAAAAATTCGGAATCCTCACCACCACCATGGAAGTCCAAGCCCTCACTCGCTACGCGAGAATGTCGCCCAAGAAAATGCGCGACGTGTCCCGCATCATCCAAGGCCGCAAGGCCGTGGAAGCCGTCGATTACCTCGCGCTTATCCCGCGCAAGTCGGCGAAGCTGATTGCGAAAACGCTCAAGAGCGCGATCGCGAACGCGGAGAACAACAACAACCTCTCCGCCGACAGTCTCACCATCAAGCTCGCGCTCATCGAGTGCGGCCCGGTGTTGAAACGCTTCAAGGCCGGTGCCCGTGGCACCGCGATGCCCCGCCGCAAGAAGATGTCGCACATCCGCATCGTCCTCTCCGACGGCCAATCCAACTAATCTACTTCCATGGGCCAAAAAACCAATCCGACCGGCTTCCGTCTCGCCGTCCGCCGCAACTGGCAGTCCCGCTGGTATGCCAGCAAGAAAGATTTTCCGAAGCTCCTCGCCGAAGATCAACTCATCCGCTCGAAGCTGATGGAGAAGCTCAAGCAGGCGTCCGTGCCGCGCATCTTCATTGAGCGCGCGTCGAACCGCGTCCGCGTCAAGATTTACACCGCCCGTCCCGGCATCGTCATCGGCCGCAAGGGCCAGGAAATCGAGAAGATCAAGGAAGAGCTCTCGAAGCTCACCGGCAAAGAGATCCTCCTCGACATCCAGGAAGTGAAGAAGCCCGAGATCGAGGCCGCGCTCGTGGCCGAGAACGTCGCGCTCCAGCTCGAGCGCCGCATCGCTTTCCGCCGCGCCATGAAGAAGGCCGTCGAAATGGCCATGGCGCTCGGCGCCGAGGGCATCCGCATTCAATGCTCCGGCCGCCTCGGCGGGGCGGACATCGCCCGCCGCGAGTGGCAGCGCAAGGGCCGCGTGCCGTTGCACACCCTCCGCGAGAACATCGACTACGGCTTCGCGGAAGCGCTGACCGTCTACGGCAAGATCGGCGTCAAGTGCTGGATCTGCAAAAAAGAAGCCGACAACAACTGAGCCGCGTCCGCGCGCATTTTCTAAAACTTTAGGAGCACACTCCCATGGCAGCAATTTCACCCGCCCGCACAAAGTATCGCAAATCGATGAAGGGCTCGCGCGCTGGCAACGCCAAGCGCGGCAACACGATCGCCTTCGGCGAATTCGGCCTGCAGTCCCTCACCCGCGGGCCGATGACCGGCCAGCAGATCGAGGCGGCTCGCGTCACCATCTCGCGCCACCTGAAGCGCAAGGGCAAACTCTGGATTCGCGTGTTCCCGCACAAGCCGGTCACGAAGAAGCCCGCCGAAGTGCGCATGGGTCAGGGCAAGGGCCCGGTCGAATTCTACGTCGCCGTCATCAAGCCCGGCGCCGTCCTCTTCGAGCTCGCCGGCGTGCCACTCACCGTCGCTCGGGAGGCCTTCCGCCTCGCTGACGCGAAGCTCCCGTTCCACTGCCGCTTCATCCAGCGCGAGACCTTCGCTGACTGATAACTTTTAAAACGTTCCTGTCATGACTTCCAAAGAAATCCGCGATCTCTCGGCTGCTGAGATCACCACCAAGATTCGCGAGACCCGCGAATCCCTCCTCCAGCTGCGCCTGCGCAAGCAGACCGGCCAAGTCGAGAAGACCCACGAGATCCGCACGCTCCGCAAGGACATCGCCCGCCTCGAGACGATCCAGAACCAAAAGAAAAGCAAAGCCGCTGTCGCTGCCTGAGCGCCCGGTTTAAACTAAACACTTACCATGTCCTCTCCCGCCACTCCCGGCACGCGCAGCGCGCGCAAGACCCAGATCGGTTTCGTTTCGAGCCGCTCGGGCGACAAGTCCGTCAAGGTCACCATCGCCTACAAGACGCCGCATCCGCTCTACCAGAAAGTCGTCAACCGCCAGACCGTCCTTCACGTCCACGACGAGAAGAACGAGACCAAGGTCGGCGACAAGGTCGAGGTCATGGAGACCCGCCCGCTCAGCCGACTCAAGCGCTGGCGCGTCGTTTCGATTATTCAGAAAGCCGTCACCACCGACGCCGTCGCGATCTCTGAGAGCGATGTCGCGGCCCAGGTGCCGACCAAAACCACCAAGGCCATCGAAGCCGCCGTTCCGGCGCCGAAAGCCTGAACCGTCATTAACCACCTAACCCCCTAACGGAGGTCCGCCATGATCCAACTGCGCTCCATTCTCGACGTCGCCGACAACACCGGTGCCCGCCGTGCCGCCATGATCTCCCGCATGGGTCAGATCACCGACACCGCCGGCATTGGCGACATCATCACCGTCCACATCAAGCAGAGCTCCACCGAAGCCACCGTGAAAAAGGGCGAGGTCCACAAGGCCGTCGTCGTTCGCACGAAGAAACCGGTGCGCCGTCCCGACGGCAGCTACCTCCGCTTCGACAGCAACGCCATCGTCATCATCGACGCGACGAACAACCCGAAGGGCACCCGCATCTTCGGCCCCGTCGCCCGCGAACTGCGCGCGAAGAACTTCATGAAGATCATCTCGCTCGCTCCGGAGGTTCTCTGACCATGCAAAAATTTCACATCAAACGAAACGACGTCGTCGTCGTGATCGCTGGCTCCCACAAGGGGAAGTCCGGCAAGGTCCTTGAGATCCTGCCCGCCAAGGGCCGCGCCCGCATCGAGGGCGTCGCGATGATGAAGCGCCATCTCAAGAAGTCGCAGGAGCATCCGCAGGGAACCATCGCCGAGCGCGAAGGCTCCGTGCACATCTCCAATCTCATGCTCCAGTCGGTTTTCGACACGAGCAAACGCAAGAAGCCGGCTCCCGCCGCCGCCACCGCCTAATTTAAAACACTCAACGCCGCCGGGTCGGTAATCCGGTCGCAACGAACATGAGCTACGTCCCATCCCTCAAGAAACTTTACGTCGAGCAAATCGTGCCCGAGCTGGTGAAAACCCGCGGCTACAAGAACAAGCACCAGGTGCCGAAGCTCGTGAAGATCAACCTCAACACCGGCATCGGCGCGGAAGCCGACAAGAACCAAATTGCGGACATCGCCCGTGACATGGCCCTCATCGCCGGCCAGAAGCCAATCCTCAACAAGACGAAGCGCGCGATCGCGAACTTCAAGTTGAAGCCGAATCAGACGACCGGCTGCAGCGTGACCCTCCGCGGTCCCGCCATGTGGGAATTCCTTTACCGCCTCCTCTCGGTGGCGCTCCCGACCATCCGCGATTTCCGCGGCGTCCCGTCCAAGCTCGACGGTCAGGGCAACTACACGCTCGGCGTGACTGACTTCTCCATCTTTCCCGAGATCACCCTCGAGAACGTGAAGAAGACGATGGGCCTCGACGTCACGATCGTTACTTCCGCCGAGACCGACGACGAGGCGCGCGAACTTCTCAAGGCGCTAGGCATGCCCTTCCGCCGCATCGATCCGCAACCCGCGCAGCAGCAGAAGCCCACCGCCGCCTAATTTTTCGCCGACCATGCCCAAGACATCCGCCATCCAGCGCAACGAAAAGCGCAAACGTCTCACCGCCAAGTTCGCCGCTGTTCGCGCTGAGCTGAAGGCTGCCCTCAAGAATCCCGCCACCACCGACGAGCAGTTCTTTGCTGCGCAGAAAAAGCTGCAGAAGCTGCCGCGCAACTCGTCGGCCACGCGCATTCGCAACCGCTGCTCGTTGAGCGGACGCCCGCGCGCCTACATTGGCAAGTTCGGCGTGTCCCGCATCACCTTCCGCGAACTCGCCCTCTCCGGTAAGATCCCGGGCGTCACCAAATCCTCCTGGTAAATTTTCCCGGCCGCGGGGGTTTATGCGCTTCGTGCGCATCGGATATGACCCACGGCCACTGTTAAAAACAACATCCACCATGACCGACCCGATTAGTGATCTCCTCACGCGCCTCCGCAATGCGGGCAAAGCGCGCCTCGAAGACTGTGTGATTCCGCACTCCACCTTGAAGGAGGCCATTGCGGTCATCCTGAAGACCGAGGGCTACGTCACGGACCATACCAACAGCGTTGACGCCGGGGGCCACAAGACCCTCGTCGTGAAAATGAAGTATGTCGACGGCGCCTGCGCCATCACCGGCATCACGCGCGTGTCCTCGCCCGGCCGCCGCCTCTATTTCCGCTACACCGAAATCCCGCGGGTCCTCAACGGCCTCGGCATCGGCATTATCTCGACTTCCCGCGGCCTGCTGAAGGACGCCGACTGCCGTCGCAACAAGACCGGCGGCGAACTGATCTGCAACGTCTGGTAACTGGCCCCCGCCACTTTCAAAATGAGCCGCATCGGCAAACAACCCGTTATCATCCCCGACAAGGTCAAAGTCACCGTCAATGGCGACACCGTCCTCGTCGAGGGTCCCAAGGGCAAGGTCTCGAAACTGTTCGCGCCCGTTGTCAAAGTCACCGTCGCTGACAACAAAGTCACCGTCTCGCCCACCGCGGACCAGAGCCGCTTCGCGAAAGCGATGTATGGCACCGTCCGTTCGGTCATCGCCGGCATGGTGAAGGGCGTCTCGGAAGGCTACGTCAAGGAACTCGAAATCCAGGGCGTCGGCTTCAAGGCCAACCTCAAGGGCAGCAAGCTCGACCTCGCGCTCGGCTACTCGCACCCGATTCTCCACGATATTCCGGAAGGCATCAAAGTCACCGTTACCGATCAGACCAAATTGAAGATCGAGGGCGCGGACAAGCAGATGGTCGGACAAGTCACCGCGGAAATCCGCGCGTATTACCCGCCGGAGCCTTATAAGGGCAAGGGCGTCCGCATCGTTGGCGAGCGCGTTCGCCGCAAAGAAGGCAAGACCGTCGCCTAATCCTAAACACCCATTTCCGGGTCCCACCCATGAGCGCTTCCAAATCACTCCTCCTCCAGAAACGTCGCTGGAGAATTCGCAAAAAAGTCAACGGCACCGCCGTCCGTCCGCGCCTCTGCGTTCGCTTCACCTCGAAGCACGTTTACGCGCAGGCGATCAACGACGACACGGGCACCACGCTCGTTTTCCTGGGCAGCCTCGATGCCGATCTGCGCAAGCAGAAGCTCAAGGCCAACATCGCCAGCGCGAAGGCGCTCGGCGTCGCCTTCGCCCAAAAGGCCAAGGCCGCAGGCATCGCCTCGGTCGTGTTCGACCGCAGCGGCGCCCCGTATCACGGTAAAGTCAAAGTGTTCGCCGACGCCGCGCGCGAAGGTGGACTCCAATTCTAAAAAAGCATGAGCACCGAACCCACTTCCGCTCCCGATACTGTTACGCCCGTTGCTCCTGCGGCTGCTGCCCCCGCGGCGGCCGAGGCTGCACCTGCACCTGCACCTGCGGCGCCGCAGCGCGAGCAACGCGCCCCCCGCCAGTTCAACCGTGGCGGTCAGGGTGGCAACCGCGGTCCCGGTGGCCAGCGCGGCCCGCGCCGCGACAACCGTGACCAAAAGCAAGAGGGCGACGGCCCGTCGATGATCGAGAAGGTCGTCTTCATCAATCGTTGCGCCAAGGTCGTTAAAGGCGGTCGCCGCTTCTCCTTTGCCGCGCTCGCCGTTGTCGGCGACGGCAAGGGCCGCGTTGGCATCGGCTACGGCAAGGCCAACGAAGTTCCCGATGCCATCAAGAAGGGCACGGCGAACGCGCACAAACATCTCGTTACGGTGAAGCTCAAGGGCGACACGATCCCGCACGATGTCATGGGCCAATACGATGGCGGCCGCGTGATGCTCAAGCCCGCCTCGCCCGGCACCGGTCTTATCGCCGGTGGCGGCGTGCGCGCGGTCCTCGAAGCAGCCGGCGTGAAAAACATTCTCACGAAGTCGATGGGTTCCTCGAACCACATTGCCGTCGTGCACGCCACGCTCAACGGCCTGCTCCAACTGCGCCTCGCCGAGAATATCGCGAACGTCCGCAAGACGAGCTAATCCGGCATCGGACAGCACCCCTCGGACCTTGTCCGTGTTCGGGGAGCGCTGGCCGATGTAAGATGGAATCCTTTTAAACCAATAATCCGAGTCGCGCGAAGCTGTCTGCATCGCGCGGCGCCCCCAACCAGGAACCAAAATGAAACTTCACGAACTCAAGAACGTTAAAGGTGCTGTGCACCGCAAGAAGCGCGTCGGCTGCGGCGAAGGCGGCGGCCATGGCAAGACCTCCGGTCGCGGTGGCAAAGGCCAGACCGCGCGTTCCGGTGGCAGCATCCGCCCCGGCTTCGAAGGCGGCCAGATGCCCCTCTACCGCAAGCTCCCGCATCGCGGCTTCAATAATTTCAATCACCGCACCGAGATCGCCGTCCTCAACGTGGGCGACCTCGCGTCGCTCGACGCGAAAGTGACCGAGGTCAACGCCACCGCCCTCGCGGCGGCTGGCCTGATCCGTGGCGGCGAGACGACCGTAAAGATTCTCGGCGACGGCGAGCTCACGCGCGCCCTGAAGGTTACCGCTGCGAAATTCTCCGAATCCGCCAAAGCCAAGATCGAGAAGGCGGGCGGCTCGGCCATCGTCGGCTAACGCCCACGCCATGTTTTCTGCTTTCACCAATTCCCTGAAGATCCCGGAGCTCCGCTCCCGCATCTTCTACACGCTGTCGCTGCTCTTCGTGGCGCGCGTGGCCGCGCACATTCCGCTGCCCGGCATCGACCCGCATCCGCTCCAGCGCTTCTTCGCCGACCAGTCGTCGGGTGGCGCCAGCGCGCTCGTCGGTCTCTACAACATGTTTACCGGTGGCGCCCTCATCAAGGGCGCGGTCGCCGCGCTGGGCATCATGCCCTACATCAGCGCGTCCATCATCTTTCAGTTGATGACCGCAGTGGTGCCGGCGCTCAGCCGTCTGCAGCAAGAGGGTGATGTTGGCCGCCAGAAGCTCACGCAATACACGCGCTACGCGACGGTGCTCATCTGCATCATCCAAGGCACGCTGCTCCTGCTCGCCCTCAACAATCCGCAGCAGCTCTTCTCCGGTTACGACGTCGCCACTTACGGCCACATCGTGATCGTGAACAAGTGGAGTTTCATCATCACGTCCGTAATCTTCATGACCGCGGGCACGATGTTGCTGATGTGGCTCGGTGAGCAGATCACGCAACGTGGCATCGGCAACGGCGTCTCGCTCCTGATCACGATCGGCATTCTCGCCGACATCCCCGGCGCGGCGGTCGCGACCTACAAGATGTTCTTCAAGCCGGTCGGCACCGGCCCGAGCCTCGGCTTGCCGCAGGCGGCGATCATGATCGCGCTCTTCGTGGCGGTCACGATGGGCATCATCGCCGTGGTGCAGGGCCAGCGCAAAATCCCGGTCCAATACGCCAAACGCGTCGTCGGCAACAAGGTCATGGGCGGTCAGAGCTCGTTTCTCCCGCTCAAGGTCAACTACTCCGGCGTCATGCCCGTCATCTTCGCGAGCGCGATTCTGCTCTTCCCGCAGCAGATTTTCTCGTGGGTCGGTGCGACGTATCGCTTGAAGTTCCTGACCGACATCTCGCAGGATCTCCTCCGCGGCAGCTTCTACTACTATTTCTTCTACACTTCGCTGATCCTGTTCTTCAGCTATTTCTGGGTGTCTGTCATGTTCAAGCCGATCCAGATCGCCGATGACCTGAAGAAATACGGCGGCTACGTTCCGGGCGTGCGTCCCGGCGAGCCGACGGCGCAGTTCCTCGACTTCATCATGACGCGCCTGACCCTGGCCGGCGCGATCTTCCTGACCGTCATCGCGGTTATGCCCGACGTTTTGCTCTTCGAACTCAACGTCCCGCCGCGCATCGCTTACTTCTTCGGCGGCACCGGCATGCTCATCACCGTCGGCGTCATCCTCGACACGATGCGCCAGATCGAGACCTTCCTGCTGCAGCGCCACTATGATGGCTTCCTCAAAAAAGGCCGCATCCGTGCCCGCAGCGCCAACCCGCAAGGTGGCATGACTGGCGATGCGCTCAGCACCGAGGCCGTTATGAAACTCGCCCTCCCGATGCTCGGTTTGCTCCTCTTGGGCACCGGTATTTGGGCCTATAAGGCGTTTCTCAAATAAGTTCTTTACTCGGGTCGCGATGACCCCCATCAACGACCTTTTCACGCGTTTCGGCCCTCCGGCCAAAACGAAGTTCCTTCTCCTCGGTTCGCCTGATTTTCGCTCTGAAAACCTGATGAACCGGGGCCGTTCTTTGAATCTTGAGCACGTCTCTCCCGCCCGAATGAAAGGGCCCGAGATTTCGCGCCGCCCGGCCTCGGCCGCGGCGGAGGAAGCTAACAAGCTGGCGCTGATGCGCCGCTGGTTCTTCGCGCGCAAACCTGATGCGGGTTTTGTCCTCACGGACTTCCCGGCTACGCTGCTCCAAGCTCTGGTGTTAGACGAATGGCTCGATGCCCGCGACGAAGCGCTCAGCGCAGTGGTCGCCGGCCCCGGCTCCCCCGAGTCCGTCGTCTCCCACTATCGCACACTCGGCCTCCTCATCGAGGCCAGTGAACTCGCCGCATGACGATCCCGATCAAAGACAAGACGGGCATCGCCAAGATGCGCGAGGCGTGCGCCATCGCCGCCACCGTGCTTGATAAACTCAAGCCCCTTGTGCGGCCCGGCGTCACGACGCAAGACTTGGAAGAGGCCGGCCGCGAATGGATCACCCGCCTCGGAGCCCGCAGCGCCTGTTATGGCTACCAGCACGGTTCGCGCCGCTACCCGGCGCACACCTGCATCTCGGTGAACGACGAAGTGGTGCACGGCATCCCGTCCTTCAAACGAGTCCTCCGCGATGGTGACATCGTTTCGCTCGATATCGTCGTCTCGCACGACAGCTACATCGGCGACAACGCCTTCACCGTTCCCGTCGGCCATGTTTCGCCCGCCATCGAGAAACTCCTCCGCGTCACGCGCGAGGCGCTCCATCTCGGGGTGCAGCAGGCCAACGTTGGGAATCGCATCGGCGACATCTCCGCGGCGGTGCAACAGTTCGTCGAAGCGAATGGTTTCAGCGTCGTTCGCGACATGGTCGGCCACGGGGTCGGAGTTGCGATGCACGAGCCGCCCGAAATCCCGAACTTCGGCCGCAAAGGCACCGGCGACAGAATCCGCCCGGGCATGACCCTCGCGATCGAGCCGATGGTCAACCTCGGCGCCTACAAGACGAAGACGCTCTCCGATGGCTGGACGATTGTGACGGCGGACGGTTCACCTTCCGCCCACTTCGAACACACCGTGCTCACCACTGAGCAAGGTCCCAAAATCCTCACCGTCCCCCGCCTCGAGTCCGCTCAAGCTTCCGCCTGAAATTTTTTCAAATCTCTCAACCGTCAATTTTCAACCTAACTAAAACATGCCTCGCCTCCTCGGTGTCGAAATCCCCGCGAAGAAGAAAGTCGCGTATTCCCTCCGTTACATCAACGGCATCGGTCCCACGCGGGCCGATCTCCTCGTGAAAGAAGCCGGACTCAATCCGGACATGCGCGCGCAGGATCTGACGGAAGAGCAGCTCAACAAGATCCTCCACCTCATCGGTGAGCACAAGTGGGTGCTCGAGGGCGATCTCCGCCGCGAAATCGCGGCGAATCTCAAGCGCCTCCAGGCCATCAATTGCTACCGTGGCATCCGCCACCGCCGCGGCCTCCCGGTCCGCGGTCAGCGCACCAGCACCAACGCCCGCACCCGCAAGGGCCCGCGCAAGACCGTTGGCGTCTCCAAAGCTGCCGCGCCCGAAAAGAAATCTTAATCACTCATCTCCATGGCCGAAGAAAAGTCCGCTCCCAAGAAGGAAAAACCCGCGAAGTCCGCGCCCGCCGCTGCCGGCGCGCCCGATGCTGCCGCTGCGACCCCCGCTGAAAAAAAGGCGAAGGGCCTCAAGGCCGCTGCTGACAAAGCTGCTGCTGAAGGCGCCATTCCCGGCGCCGTGGGTGAAGCCGCTCCGAAGCCCGCCTCCGACAAGCCCGTCGAGATGGTCGGTGGCGTTGCCAAGCAACCCACCGCCGAAGATCTCCTCAAGGAAGAGCTCGGCACGATCAAGGTTCGCAAAGCCAAGGGTTCGAAGAACGTCACGTCCGGCTACGCCAACGTCCTCGCGTCCTTCAACAACACGATCGTTTCCATCACCGACCAAAAAGGCGCCGTGATCGCATGGTCTTCCGCTGGCAAGTGCAACTTCCGCGGCTCGCGCAAATCCACCGCCTACGCTGCGCAGGTCGTCGCGCAGGACGCCGCCCGCAACGCGATGTCGCACGGTCTGAAGGATATTCAGATCCGTGTCTCCGGTCCCGGCCTCGGCCGCGACTCTGCGATTCGCGCGCTGCAGGCGATCGGCCTCGAGATTACCTCGATCGTCGACGTCACGCCGATCCCGCACAACGGCTGCCGCCCCCGCAAACGCCGCCGCGTGTAATTCGCCGGCAATCGAAAATCCAAAATCTTAAATCTAAAATCTCATGGCTCGTTATACCGGCCCCACCACCCGCATCAGCCGCCGCTTTGGGCAGCACATCCTCGGCTCCGGCAAGGCGTTTGAACGCCGTCCGTTTCCGCCCGGCGTGCACGGCGCGAAGATGCGTCGCAAAGTTTCCGAATACGCCGTTGGCCTCAACGAAAAGCAGAAGCTCCGTTACATCTACGGCCTGCTTGAGCGCCAGTTCCGTCGCGTCTTCGAGATCGCCAAGAAAGAGCGTGGCGTCACCGGCGAGCGCTTCCTCCAGCTCCTCGAGACCCGTCTCGACAGCACCATCTATCTCCTCGGTCTCGCGAAGAGCCGCGCGGCGGCCCGCCAGTTCGTCAATCACGGGCACATCCGCGTCAACGGCCACAAGGTCGACATCGCGAGCTACAACGTGAAGCCCGGCGAGGAGATCGAGGTCAAGAACACGCCTGCGTCGCGCCAGCTCGCCACGCGCTGCCTTGAGGAAAACCGCATTCGCAACGTTCCCGGTTGGCTCACCATGAACGCCGAGACGTTCAAGGCCACCGTCGTCCGCCTCCCCACGCGCGAGGAAATGACGCAAGACGTCAACGAACAGCTCATCGTCGAGTTCTACTCGCGCTTCTGAGTTAGTTTTTTCTCCGCTACTCTTCTCCCTTTTTTTCATAACCGTCAGGGTTCATCACCATGCCAAAACGCCTCGGAAAGTTCGAACTCCCCAGCAAGCTCACCAAGGTCGAGGAAGGCGCCACGCCAACCTACGCCAAGTTCATTGCCGAGCCCTTTGAGGCCGGTTACGGCCACACCGTCGGCAACTCACTGCGCCGCGTCCTCCTCAGCTCCGTCGAGGGCGCCGCCATCTCATCGATCAAGATCGATGGCGTGAACCACGAGTTCCAATCCATCGACGGCGTCGTCGAGGATGTCACGGATATCGTCCTTAACCTGAAGAAGGTCCTCCTCGTTTCCACGAAGCGCGAAGCGATCAACCTTCTGATCAAGGTCAACAAGACCGGTGCTGTCACCGCCGCCGACATCCAGGCCGACGCCAACATCACCGTCGTCAATCCCGATCAGGTCATCTGCACGCTCGACCACAAGAAGGCGTTCGAAGCCGAGATCGAGATCAAGACGGGCCGCGGCTACTATCCCGGCGAGGCGAACAAGAAGGAAGAGCAGGCCATCGGCGTCATCCCGATCGACTCGCTGTTCTCCCCGGTCCGCCTCGTGAAGTATTCGGTCGAAGCCACGCGCGTCGGCCAGATCACCGATTACGATAAGCTCATCCTCGAAGTCTGGACCGACGGCCGTATCACGCCCGACGACGCGCTCAAGCAGTCCGCTTCGATTCTCAAGCATCACCTCGACGTGTTCGATCGCGTCTCGCAGGAAGAATACGAGTTCGAGAATCAGCAGTCCGAGGTCAGCGAAGAGCAGAACAAGCTCCGCAAGCTCCTCAACATGTCGGTCAACGAAATCGAGCTCTCCGTCCGCGCGGCGAATTGCTTGAACAACGCGAACATCACCACCGTCGGCGAACTCGCGATGAAGACCGAGCAGGAGATGCTCAAGTATCGCAACTTCGGCAAAAAGTCCCTCAACGAAATCAAGGAAAAGCTCGAAGCCCTCGGCCTGTCCCTCGGGATGAAGTTCGACGAGCGCCTCCTCGACACGAAGAAGGAAGCCTGACGCGCAGTAGCGAGCATCGAGTAGTGAGTAGCGAGCATGATGCTCGCTCACTGCTTTTCTCCTCGCTACCCGCTACGCACTACTCGCTACAAAAAAATCTCGGCGCTCGCGCCGTCCGTTGTCGCGCCACGCTGCGACCGGATTGCCGATCGGGCGTCGCCTAAAAACCAAATCCAATGCGTCACAACAAACACCACGCCTCCCTCGGCGTCACCGTCGAGCATCGCCGCGCGATGATGTCCAATCTGGCCGCCGCGCTCATCACGCACGGCCGGATCGAGACCACGCTCACCAAGGCGAAGGCCCTCCGTCCTTTCATCGAAAAAGTCATCACCAAGGCCAAGAAAGCCGCGGCGAAGACCGAAAAGAAAGATGCAATCCATCTCCGCCGCCTCGCGCTCAGCGACGTGCGCGACGAGACCGCGATCACCAAGCTGTTCAACGAAACTCACAAGGAGTTCACGAACCGCACCGGTGGCTACACCCGCATCTACAAGCTCGGCCAGCAACGCGGCGGCGACGCCGCCGAGATGGCGCTGATCGAGTTCGTGAAGGCCGATGATCCGGGCTATAAGAAATCGAAGGGCAAGAAGCCCGCGAAGGGCAAGAAGACGAAGGCTCCCAAGGCCGACGCTCCGGCCGCTCCCGCTGCTGAAGCCGCTCCGGCCCCCGAGACCAAGAGCTAATCGCTTTGCTCCGTCACAATTGAGTCGAACGCGCCGAAGATTTCTTCGGCGCGTTTTGCTTTTCTGGTTTGTCGTTTTGAGCGTAACGAAGAATCCAGGGGGATTTACGCACCGGATCTGACGACGAATGTCCCACTGGATTCTTCGCTTCGCTCAGCGTGACAATTCTGCCAAGCTGTATTCACCGCCATGTTTGATCTTACCACCGCCGTCGTCCTCTACTGCGTCTTGGTGGGCGTGGTGGTGGTGAGTCTGTGGCTCTGGTATGACCGCCGCGATCACCGCCACTTCGAAGCCGAGCGGCGCAAGACCACGTTCCACTGCATTCGCTGTAACACCCTCTACACGGCCCCCGCCGGCACCGAACTCTGCCCGTGCCCCAAGTGCGGCCACGAAAACGCGCGCCTGAGATTCTAACGAGGCACCTGGGCCGGGGGTCGTCGTTCACCGGCACCAGCCGGGCGATTCGGCCTGGCGCGTTGAAGACGACGCCGAGTAAGCCGCCATCCTGATGGAGAAAAATCTCCGGTCGGCCGCCGATCGGCGCCTCGAGAAGATTCCCATTTTCGATCAAGCGCCGCCGGCCAGGTCGTTCGGTGACCAGAACTTTTCCGTCGGACAGGAAGGCAACGCCCCATGGCGTGTCGAGGTGGCCGACGAAGGTCTCGAGACGAAACGTCGCGCGTTCGCTCTTCACGGTGATCTCGATTGGCGGGGGAGGCAGCTTGATCCGGCCGGCGGCGAATTCTTCGCCCTGTTGGCGGATGAAGGCGACCAGCGCGCGCTGTTCCGGTTCGCTCACGGCCTGGCCAAACGGAGGCATGCCCGACTCCGGCCAGCCGTGGCGAACGCTCCGCAGGATGCTTTCCGCATCGCCCCCGTGATTCCAAAACGCATCCAGCGGATTCGGCCCGGCGTTGCCGGTGAGCGAGGTCCCATGGCAGTTGGCGCAGAACTCGGCGCAAATCTTCGCGGGCTCCCGGTCCACTGCCTCGACGCGAACCGCAAGCGCCACGAGTGCGATCTAGACTAGGCCGATGCGGGTGACAGCACGAGCGGGGAGGTGGGGTATGGAAAAAACTTCATTTCGTAATCGCGATGCCGGCGGCCCAACGCACGCCGTTGCGCAGCAATTGTTGGAACGACGGGTTCTTGAAATCAGCCGGGTTGCCGAGCGACGTGAAAAAGGTCCGTCCACCGTCCGCCCGCTTGAACGTCCACGCGATCGGTTCGATGGGCTGGCCGGGAATCTCGCCGATCAGCAGCGGCTTCGCGCCTGCGCGCAGCGGACTCACTTTGTAGAACCACGAATTCGAATCGAACGGCACCGTCACGCCGCGGAGAATCGGATCATCCGCCGTCGTCGCCGTGATGTGCACGATCGGGCCGTGGCCGTGATGCCCGGTGTAGTGACCGCCGATGACCTGCGCGTCCCATTCGGCCCATTCCGCGCCGCCGGGCGGCAGGGTTTGTTTCGCGGCTAGCGCGAAGGCGTGACACGCCGTGCGGAGGCCGACGACCGGTTTGCCGGCGGCGACGTGCTTTCGAATCACCGCCATCTGCGCCAGTGGGGGCGTGCGGCGGCGGGTGCTGACCAGCAGCACGTCGGCGTCGGCGATTTCCTCGATTTTATCGAAGGTATTCTCGTGGGGTGCCGCCAGGCTGCTGACCACGACGACGCGGAAATCTTTTTCGAGAAACTGCGCGGCGAAGACCGGCAGCGTTTCTGCCGTTTCGTATTCCGGCTCGGAAATCAGCATCACCAATTTCTTTCGCGGATCTTTCGCGTCCGCGGCCAACGCCATCACAGCACCGAGCAAAAACAGCAGCCCGCTGAGGGCGCATCGGGGATTCATCCCTCAGGTCTCGGCGGGAAGGCGGTCGCGGGCAACACTGCATTGCGCCGCGCGGCCACAATCGCACTTGCCGTCCCAAGGTGGTTCGCGTTCTGCTCTCCTTTTTCCTCCGCGCTCATGCCACAAACCATCGCCGTTCTGGACTTCGGTTCGCAGCTCACGCAGGTCATCGCGCGCCGCGCCCGCGAGTGCCAGGTTTACTCCAAGATTTTCCACTTCTCGACCCCCGCCGCGAAACTCCGCGAAGAAGGCGTCATCGGCATCATCCTCTCGGGTGGCCCGCAAAGTGTTTACGCGAAGACCGCGCCGCATCCCGACCCGGCCATCTTCCAGCTCGGCGTGCCAATCCTCGGCATCTGTTATGGCTCGCAACTGCTCAGCTATTTTCTCGGCGGGGTCGTGGCGCACAGCCAGGCCCGGGAATACGGCCACGGTCATCTCACCATCCAGAAGCCGGGCAAACTTTTCGCCGGCCTCCCCCGCCGCCTCCGCGTGTGGAACTCCCACGGCGACAAGATCACGAAACTGCCGCCGGGGTTTCGCGCGATCGGCACGACCGAAAATTCGCCCTACGCCGCGTTCCAGGATCTCAAGCGGAACTTCTACGGCATCCTGTTTCACCCGGAAGTTTTCCATACCGAGCGCGGCGTGGACATGATTCGCAATTTCCTCCTCGGCGTCTGTCGCGCGAAACAGGACTGGACGACGACGGATTTTATCGCGCAAACCGTGTCGGAGATCCGCGCGCAGGTCGGCCAGGGCCGCGTCATTCTCGGGCTTTCCGGCGGCGTGGATTCCTCCGTCGCCGCGGCGCTGCTGCACAAGGCGATTGGCAAACAGCTCACCTGCGTCTTCGTCGACAACGGCCTCCTCCGCAAGAACGAGCGCGACTACGTCGAAAAACTCTACGGCAAACATTTCCACATCGACCTGCGCGTCGTCGACGCGTCGAAACTTTTCCTCCGCCGGCTGAAAGGTGTGAGCGAGCCCGAGCAGAAACGCAAAATCATCGGCCGCACCTTCGTCGCGGTCTTCGAGAAATCCCTGAAATCGATCAAGGGCAGCGCGCAGTTCCTCGGGCAGGGCACCCTCTATCCCGACGTGATCGAAAGCGTCTCGATCGGTAATAATCCGGCTTCGCTCATCAAGACGCACCACAACGTCGGCGGCCTGCCGGCGCGCATGAAGCTCAAGCTGGTCGAGCCGCTGCGCCAGCTTTTCAAGGATGAGGTCCGTCGCGTCGGCGAGGCGCTCGGCCTGCCGCGCGATGTGGTCTGGCGCCAGCCGTTCCCCGGCCCGGGTCTCGGGGTCCGCGTGATGGGCGATCTCACGTCCGAAAAGCTCGAAATCCTGCGCAATGCCGACTACGTGCTGCAGGAGGAGATGATGTCGTCCGGTTATTACTGGAAGGTCTGGCAGTCGTTCTGCGTTTTCCTCCCCGTGAAGACCGTCGGCGTCTTCGGCGACGAGCGCACCTACGATTATGTGATCGCGCTGCGGGTGGTCGAGAGCACCGATGCGATGACGGCCGACTGGGCCAAGCTGCCGCACGATCTCCTGCAGAAGATTTCCAGCCGCATCACCAACGAGGTGAGGGGGGTGGGTCGCGTCGTTTTCGACATCAGCTCCAAACCGCCCGCGACCATCGAGTGGGAGTGAACGGTGAGATACCGTGCATCCCTGGGCTTCTCTCGCCGGCAAATTTAGTCCAACTTTTCTCTCATGACCTCGCTTCCCTTCCGTCTCCTGGCCGCGTTCGGCGCCGTGTTGGCCTTCACTGTGGTCGCCTCGGCGGAACTCCCGATTATCGCGAAGGCGCGTTCCTTCGTGGGAACGGAGGCGGCGCTGAACGGGGTGAAGTCGGTGCACTTCGTCGGCACGCTGGTCACCGCTGATCCGGCGGGGGCGTCGAAGCAGGCGCGAGCCGCGGTCGAGATTTTTTTTCAAACACCGGAGCGTCAGCGCATCCAAGCGACTTCCGACAAAACCGTCGAGGTGACCGCGCTGGACGGCTACGACGCCTGGCAGCGCATTCAAGACACCAGCGACACCACCAAGTGGCGCCAAACGCTCCTCGGCGCCGACCAGATCAAGCGCCTTCGCTCCAACACGTGGGAGAGCCTCGGATTCTTTCGGGGCATTGAGAGCCACGGCGGCAGCGTCGAGGACCAAGGCAGCGCCACGGTCGACGGCGTCGCGTGCCGAAAGATCGCGTTCACCTACGCGCCAAACATCATCTTCTTCCGCTACATTGATCCCGTGACCGGCCGCCTCGTCTCGACCGAAACAGAATCCGGCAGCACCCTGCGCGAGCAAGGCGAGATCAGGGCGAGTGGGATTCGCTTCCCGAAGACGATCATCACGACGACCAAGAATCCGGCCGGCAAGGTCCAGACGGTCACACTCACCTTCGACAAAGTCACCGTCAACGAGCCGATGCCCGCGAGTCTCTTCGCGGTGCCGGGGCTGGCGGTGAAGTAATTGGTTTTGCGACGCGCCCGGCGCGTCCCTCGACCGTCCATGCGCACGCTTCATCACGCCTCGAAGGATTTTTCTTCCACGCTCGCCGCGTTTTGCCGCGCCGCCAGCGCCCCGAAAGAAATCTCCGACTCCGTCGCCGCGATCCTGCTCGACGTGCAACAGCGCGGCGACGAGGCGATCAGCTACTACGCGGCGAAATTCGACGGCGCCAAGCTCCGCGGCCGCGATTTCCCGGTGAAGCCTTCCGATCTCAGCGCGGCGGCGAAACGCCTGCCGGCCGCGGAGCGCAAGGCGCTGGTCGCGGCGCACGCCAGCATCGATGATTTTCACCGCCGGGCCCGGCCGGAAAATTGGACCGCGAAAAACAAACATGGCGCCCTCGTCGGCGAAAAATTCGATCCGATCCGGCGCGTCGGGCTTTATGTGCCCGGGGGGCAGGTGCCCCTCGTCTCGACCGTGCTGATGACGGCGACGCTCGCCCAAATCGCCGGTTGCCCGGAGATCGTGGTCTTCACGCCGTCGAATGCCGACGGCCGGGTCGCCGACGGAATTCTCGCTGCCCTCGATCTCGTGGGGGTCAAGGAAGTCTATCGCATTGGCGGCGTGCAGGCGATCGGGGCGATGGCCTACGGCACCACGACCATCCAGCCCGTCGACAAGATCTTCGGGCCGGGCAACGCCTACGTCTGTGAGGCGAAGCGCCAGGTCTTCGGCACGGTGGGCGTCGACTCACTCCCCGGCCCGAGCGAAGTGATGATCGTCGCCGACGAGACCGCGAAGGCGTCCTTTGTCGCCGCGGATCTGCTCGCGCAGGCCGAGCATGGTTCCGGCCGGGAGAAAATCTACCTCGTGGCCACGTCCGCCGCGGTCATCGCGGCGGTGAGTTCGGAGATTCGCACCCAGCTCCAGATCCTTTCGCGCAGTGAAAAAATGCACCGCGTCCTGGACGAGGGCTTCCTCGCGATCGAGGTGAAGTCGCTCGCACACGCTGCCGAGGTCGCGAACTTCGTGGCGCCCGAGCATCTCGAACTCATCGTCGCCGAAACCGCCATGGCCAAACTCACCGCCGAGATCACGACGGCCGGCGCCATCATGATGGGAAATCACACCCCGACGGCCCTCGGCGATTTTGTCGCGGGCCCGAGTCACGTGCTGCCCACCGCGCGCGCGTCGCGTTTCAGCAGCGGCCTGCGGGTCGCGGATTTCCTCCGCCGCACGAGTCTCATCCGCTACGACAAAGCCAGCGTGAAAAAAGCCGAGCCGACGGTGGCGGCGTTTGCCGCGATGGAAAAACTCGACGCCCACGGGCGCTCGGTGCGGATCAGAACACAATGATTGTCCTTCTGAGCGGAGTGAAGAATCCAACGCGAGCCGCGCCCGCGGCCGTCCGGTGCGATTCGTCACAGCGTTCAGAATGACTCACAGCGTTTTTCTTTGCTGCGTCTTTCTGCGGCCAGCTCACCATGTCTGACATCACCCAACTCGCCCTTCCGCACGTCCCGAAGCTTCACGCTTACACGCCCGGACTCCAGCCCACCGAGGCCGGCTGGGTGAAGCTTAATACCAACGAGTGCCCCTACGCGCCGAGCCCGCGGGTCGCCGAGGCATTGCGCCGCGAAATCGGTGACGACGGCGCGTCGCTCCGGCTCTACCCGAATCCGAAGAGCACGCCATTGCGCGGTGCCATCGCGAAGCTCCATGGCCTGCGCGAGGAAAACGTGATCGTCGGCAATGGCTCCGACGACATCTTGAATCTCCTGATCCGCGCCTTTTGCACGCAGGACGCGGCGGCCGGCTTCACGCTGCCAAGCTACTCGCTCTATCCGGTCCTCGTTGAAATCCAGAACGGCCGGAGCAACATCATTGAGTTCGACCGTTCGATGCGGCTGCCGCTCGAAAAAATCGCGGTGTCGACGGCGCGGGCGTTTTTCCTGACGTCGCCGAATGCGCCGACCGGAGTCGCGTTCCCCAACGCCGACCTCGAAGAAATTCTCGGCTCGTTTCAGGGCCTGCTCGTGGTCGACGAGGCCTATGCGCCGTTTGCGAAGGAAAATGCCGTGGCGCTGCTCGCGCGGTTTCCGAAGCTGGTCGTCGTGCGCACGCTCTCGAAAGCCTACGCGCTGGCCGGCATCCGCGTGGGCTACGCGCTCGCGCACCCCGAGCTCATCGACCTGCTCGATCGGGTGCGCGACAGCTATAACGTCAACCGCCTCTCGCAGGCCGCGGCCCTCGCCGCGCTCGGCGACCAACCGTATTACGAGGGCGTGATCGCGAAGGTGAAGGCGACCCGTGACCGCGCGATCGCCGGCTTCACGGCGCGCGGTTGGTTCACCTATCCCTCGCAGGCGAACTTTATTTTCACCGAGCCAAGAAACGCGCGCGGCGCGAGCGGCCCGGCCGTTTCGAAGTCGGCTGACAGTTTCCTCTCTTCACGAAGGGTTCTTGTGCGGCACTTTCCGAGCCACGCCTTGACCGCGCCGTTCCTGCGTATCAGCGTCGGCACCGATGACGAAATGCTCGTCCTCAGCGAAACTCTCGACGCATGGCTAAAAGCTCCCCTTCCAAACGCGTAGCGCGCACCGCGACCGTCGTCCGCAAGACGGCGGAGACGGACATTGCGTTGTCGCTGGCCATCGACGGCAGCGGCAAGGGCAAGATCGACACGGGCGTGGCGTTCTTCGACCACATGCTGACGCTGTTCACCAAGCACGGCCTCTTCGACCTGACCGTGAAGGCGAAGGGCGACACGGACGTCGACTACCATCACACTGTCGAAGACGTGGGTCTCGTGCTCGGCCAGGCGTTCAAGGAAGCGCTGGGCGACAAGATCGGCATCAAGCGCTACGGTTTTTTCCTGCTCCCGATGGACGAGTCACTGGCGCGCATCGCGATCGATGTCGGCGGGCGACCGCATCTCGTCTACAGCGCGGAGGCGCCGACGATGTTCGTCCGCGATTTTAACATCGTGCTCGTGAAGGAATTTTGCCGCGCGTTCAGCAACGCGCTCGGCGCCAATCTCCACGTGCAGCTCGTTTACGGCGAAGAGCCGCATCACGTCGCGGAGGCGATTTTCAAGTGTTTCGCCCGCGCGCTCGACATGGCCACCCAGATCGAGCCGCGCGCGGCGGACCAGTTGCCGAGCACGAAAGGAAAAATCTAGAGGGGTGGGGCCGGCTCTCCGAGCCGCCCCGGGTTTGTTTTCCGAAACGTGACCTGGATTCAGGCCCGTTCGGAGAACCGGCCCCACCGCCGACCACCATGATCGCAGTCATCGATACCGGCATCTGCAACCTCCGCAGCGTCACCAAGGCGCTCGAGGCCGTCGGCGCGTCGATTCGCGTCGTGCGCACGCCGGAAGAAATCGCCGCAGCCGACGTGCGCGGTCTCGTGTTGCCGGGCGTCGGCGCGTTGCGCGATTGCGTCGCCTCGTTGCGCGCCTCGAAACTCGACGCCACGGTCCGTGACTGGATCGCGGCCGACCGCCCATTCCTCGGCGTGTGCCTCGGGATGCAGGCGTTGTTCGAACACTCGGAGGAGGGGAATATCGCCGGCCTCGGAATTTTTCCGGGGAAGGTTGTCCGCTTTCGGCGTCCGCCGGAGTTCAAGATTCCGCACATGGGCTGGAATACCGTGCGCTTCGTCCAGTGCGGCACCGCGCTGCAAGCCGGCCTCCGGGACGACGGCGAGAATTTCTATTTCGTGCACAGTTTTTACTGCGTGCCGGCCGACCCAAAACTCGTCCTGGCGGAATGCGACTATGGCGGAGCCTTCTGCGCGGCCATCGCGCGGGGCCGGGTGTTCGCCACCCAGTTTCACCCGGAGAAAAGCCAGGCCAAGGGCCTGCACGTGTATCGGAATTTTGCCGCGACCGCGGCCTGAACCCGGCACGGGCGGGTAACGAATTCTTACCGGCGCAAACCTTCGGCCTTATTTCCCGCGGAAAATCTTCCCGCGCGGGAGAGTTTTCTTTGCAAGCGGCCCGCTTTCGGCTTCGCTCGCCCGGTTATGCCCACGACCGCTTCGCTGAAGATCGACGATAAGGAATACCCCCTCCCGCTGATGGTTGGCACCGAGGGCGAAAAAGCGATCGACACGCGCGCGCTGCGCACGGCAAGCGGCTACATCGCCTACGATCAGGGCTACGGCAACACCGGCTCGTGCGAGAGCCAGATCACCTATCTCGACGGCGACAACGGCATCCTCCGCCATCGCGGTTATCCGATCGAGCAGCTCGCGCACTACAGCGACTTCGTCGAGACCGCCTATCTGGTCATTTATGGCGAGTTGCCCAACGCGACGAAACGAAAAGAGTTCGGCCTGCTCCTGCGCAAGAACGCGGCGATTGAGACGCAGATGCAGAAAATTCTTGAGGGCTTCCCAACGAGCGCGTCGCCGATGGCGATGCTCTCGGCGATGGTGGCCGCCCTGCCGGCCTATTACCCCGAACTCGCGACGAACAATTTTGAGAAGGATCTGAAGAGCTTCGACCTCGCCGCCGCGATCGCGATTTCGAAGATCCGTTCGATTGTGGCGATGATCTATCGTTACCAAAAGGGGCTGCCCTTCATGTTTCCGAAGCAGGAGCTGCCGTTCGCGGACAACTTCCTGCACATGATGTTTTCGGAACCCTACCAGGACTATCAGCCCGTGCCGGAAGTCTCGAAGGCGCTCAACCTCCTGCTCCTCCTCCATGCCGATCACGAGCAGAACTGTTCGACCTCGACCGTGCGCATGGTGGGCTCGAGTGCCGCTAATCTCTTCACCTCCATCTCCGCCGGCATCTGCGCGCTGTCCGGTCCGCTCCACGGCGGCGCCAATGTCGCCGTCATGCAAATGCTCCAGTCGATTCATGATGAAGGCGACGACGGCTCGCGTTTCATTGCGGCGGCGAAGTCGGGCTCGAAGACCAACCGCCTGATGGGTTTCGGCCACGCCGTCTACCGCAACTTTGATCCGCGCGCGAAAATCATCGGCGAGGCTTGCGACACCGTGCTCACCCGCCTCGGCATCGACGATCCCTTGCTCAAGATCGCGAAGAACCTCGAGGAGGCGGCGCTCAAGGACGACTACTTCGTCTCGCGCAAGCTTTACCCGAACGTCGATTTCTACTCCGGCATTATCATGCGCGCCATCGGCATCCCGATGAACATGTTCACGACGATGTTCGCGATCGGCCGCGCACCGGGCTATATCGCCAACTGGAAGGAAGTCGCGTCGAACCCCAAGGGTCGGATCTACCGCCCGCGCCAGATTTACGTCGGTCCCGTCAAGCGCGACTACACCCCGATGGCGCAGCGCACTTAAGGAACGTGGGTCGCTGACCGGCGTTCTCCCGGCATGGTCGAAGACCGCGCCGGTTGAAACCCGGCGCTATTTTTTTTCCCCCTTCAGGATTTCGTCCGTCGTGAGCCCGGTGAGAGCGGCGAGGCCGTTGAGCAGTTTCCAAAAAATGATCATCAAGGCGATCATGGTGGGCACGGCGATCACGAGCGGCATGACCCAGTGCATCTTGCCGAGTTCGGCGTTGAACTCCGGCGTGCCCGGGGGACTCGTGAGAATGTTGCGAGCGAGGGTGAAACCCACCGGCGCGGACGCGATGAACGTGACCGCGAGCCACACGCTTGCCCGCCGCATCGGCGCCTCGAACGCCACGCCGCTGCCGCGCTCCGCCAGGGCCGACTCCACTCGCGGCAGATCGACGATCTGTTCGTTGAAAATCATTTCGCGCAACAGCGGCGACTTGGTGCGCATCGACATGAGAATGAAGAGGCCGATGCACGTCGGCAGCACCGCGTCCTTCACCGCGAACCAAAATCCGTCGGCTTTCAACAGGCCCATGCTGCCCGACAGCAGCACGCTGATAAAACCGAGGATCGACAGCGTGTTGGCCTTCTTGCGGACGGCGAAATCGTAAAGCCCGTAACTGATCGGGAAGGCCAGCGCGACGACCAACCCCCACACCGGCCCAAGCCACTTGTCGGCGCTGAACTTCGTCAGGACGAGCGTCGGCAGCACGACATTGCAGATGAGATTGAGGATGAAATTCTCCGGTTTGGATTTCGGCGCAGACATCACCCAAGAGAAAATGGAAGTCACTGTAGTCGGAAGAGCAAAGTGGCCGGTATTTCCTCATTTCCTGACGCCAACATTTTCTCCACGCTCGCCCTCTCATGATTTTCCTCGGCGTCAACATCGACCACTGCGCAACCGTGCGGCAGGCCCGCTACCGCGCGGCCGCCGGCCAGGAAGGCGGCGCCATCGAGCCAGATCCGGTGGAATTTGCGCTGGGCGCCGAACGCGCCGGCGCCGACGGCATCACCGTCCACCTCCGCGAAGATCGCCGGCACATCCAGGACCGCGACATCTGGCGCCTGCGCGAAAAAATCTCCACGCGGCTCAATCTTGAGATGGCCTGCACGCCGGCGATGACCGCGTTCGCGCTCAAGCTGAAGCCCGACTTCGTCTGCCTCGTGCCGGAGAATCGCGAGGAAGTGACGACCGAAGGCGGGCTCGACATCGTCGGGAATCGCGAGCGCGTGCGCGTCTGCGTCGCCGCCATGAACGCCGCCGGCATCAAGGCCAGTCTCTTTATCGATCCCGACGAGCCGCAGCTCGAGGCCAGCGCGAAGCTGGGCGCTCCGTTTGTCGAGTTGCACACCGGCGCTTACGCCAACGCCTACTTCGGCCTGCAACGGGCGAGGGAGTTTGAGCGGCTGCGCACCGGGACGGTCTTCGGTCATCGCGCCGGTCTTACGATCAACGCCGGGCACGGGATCAATTATGTCAACATCGACGAGGTGCGCACGTTGCCCCACCTGCACGAGCTCAACATCGGCCACAGCATCGTGAGCCGGGCGCTGTTCACCGGGGTCGAGGAAGCCGTCCGCACCATGCGCGCGCGCATGAATCCATGAGCGGCGGGTTCAACATCCAGTTGCCACCCGGTGGCACGCTCGTCGGCCTCGGCGCGGATCTCATCGAAGTCGCGCGCATCCGCGGCGTGCTCGAGCGTCACGGCGACCGCTTTCTCGATCGGATTCTCACCGACGAGGAAAAGAAATATTGCTCGAGCATGGGTGCGCCGCACAAGCACATCGCCGCACGCTTTGCGGCCAAGGAAGCGATCTCGAAATGTTTCACGACGGGCATCGGCGCGGAGTTCGGCTGGAAATCCGCCTCGGTTTATCACGGGGCGCGGCACGAGCCGCTGGTGCGGCTCGATGCGCAGGGGCAGGCGCTGCTCGCGCAGGTCGGGGCGACGCACGTGATGCTGACCCTCTCGCACACCGAAACCCACGCGATGGCCGTCGCCGCACTCGTGCGCAGTGGTGTTTGATGCGACGCCATGGACGACGAATCCGACGAGCCGCGTCCGCCCCGCCGTGAACAGCTTTCCAAGGTGCCCTCCTGGATCATGCTGGGCTTCGTGCTCGGCGCGGCCTGTGTGCTGGCTTGGCCGCGCAAGGCGGACGTGCGTCCCACGTTGACCGTCGCGCCGGCGGTCGTGCGCCAGGCCGCGCCGGAGCCGGCGCATCCGCCCACGCTCGAACACGCGATGTTTTTCGAGAGTGTGTTTGCCGAGTGGAGCAAGTATGCGGTCTGGGAAGACGAATTGACCGAGGTCGCGTTTTTGAGCGCCGACACGAAATCATTTTCTGAGCACTACGAAGTCTTCCGCTCGGGCGACCGGTATTACTTTCGCTCGATTTCGCAGTTCACGCGCCCGGTGCTCACGCATGGCGACGTCCCGAACAATTCGCCGCTGCAGTTCACCGAGCCGCAGGCCGCGCGGGACCAATGGTTGCGGGAAAACTCCAGCGAGAGTTTCCGTAAATTCCTGGGCGCACCTGAACCGAAGAAAATATGAGTGCCTTTCTGGCGGGCTCGGTGCCGATTTTGACCTGTGAGGCGACCCGCATCTTGGAGGCAAAATTGTTTGCGCACGACGAGGCCCGGGAGTGGCCGGCGATGCAACGTGCCGGCCGCGCGATCGCGGCGGCGGTGGTGCGCGATTTTGAAGAGGTCGGGGGCTTTCCCCCGAACGCGTGCGTGGTGGTGCTGGCAGGCAAGGGGCACAATGGCGGCGACGCGTTGATCGCGGCCCAGGCGATTCTGGAAAAATTTCCCGCGGCCCGTGCGGAAGTGCGGTTTGTTTTCGGCGATCGGGCGCTGCGACCGCTGGCGAAACGAGCGTGGCGTGAACTGGCGCACGCGGCGCGGGGACGCGTGAGTAAGAGCGCGGGCCGCTGGCCCGCCGGGGATGAAGCGGGTGGGCCCCGGGCGCTCCCACGCTACGATCTCTGCCTGGATGGCATTTTCGGTTTTCAGTTTCGTCCCCCCGCGGAGCCGCGCGTCGCGAAATTGCTCGCGACCATCAACGCTCTCCCCGTTCGGCTGCGCGCCGCGGTCGATCTGCCGAGCGCGGGTCTTTTTCGCGCCGACTTCACCTATGCAACGGGCTGCGTGAAGACGCCGATCGTGGGTGCGGCTGAGGCCGGCCGCGTGCGCTATCTCGATTTGGGATTTTTCAGCGGAAAGGAAACGGGCCAGGAACGCGTCCTTACTCCGCGCGTGCTGACGCCGCTGGCGGCTTTGCGGCCGGCGCGGGGGGACAAACGAACCTACGGCCATGTCTTCGTGGTCGCAGGTTCGCGGAATTTTCCCGGCGCGGCGCTGATGGCGGTGCGGTCGGCCTTGCGCAGCGGAGTAGGCTTGGTGACGGCCTTTGTGCCTGAGTCGCTCGTGCCAACCTTTGCTGCGGCGGCGCCCGAGGCGATGTGGGTGGGCTGGCCGGAAACCGCCGGCGGCGGCCTCGCGCTCGAGGGACTCCATCGTTTGCGGGAACGCCTCGACCGCGCGACCGCGCTCTTGGTCGGGCCGGGACTCGGCCGCGAGCCCGAGACGCTCGCGCTGCTGGCCACGATCGCCAAGGCGTCGCGCGTGCCGCTCGTGCTCGATGCGGACGCGTTGCAGCCGGACGTGGTGCGGGCGGGCTTGGCGCCGCGCGTACTCACGCCGCACGCGGGGGAATACGAGCGCATTTCGGGGGACGTGCCGGTCGGGGCCACGCTCGTGTTGAAGGGACCGGTGACGCGGATTAGCAGCAGCGCCGGTCTCCGACCGATGTCGCGTCGCCCGTCAAAGACGGGCGCGACTTATTCTTCCTTCTTTGGCGGCCCGGTGCTCGCGCGCGGTGGCAGCGGCGATTTGCTTGCGGGCTTGATCGGCGGCCTGCTGGCGCAGACGCCGCGCGAACCCCTCCTCGCGGCGGCGCGCGGGGTCGTGTGGCA